>JBEDID010000010.1:0-19475 GCA_041173745.1 Candidatus Parcubacteria bacterium
GACTGGATGTGGTGGCAGTAATCTTTACCGAAAACTGCCCTTTTCAATCTCCTAAATCAACCGATCAAGCTGCAGTAGCTCAACCTGCTATGGCAGGGAGAGAACCTGCTGTAGCTCACGAGTCACAACCAGCAACACCACAAGTTGTGCAACCGCCATTAATGGCCTATGCGACACCTTGTGTTGATGCTTATCACAGAGATCTTGATGGATGTATGGAGGTGACGTTTCGGGGAGATGCGGTATACCAGATAGATGCCCCTGTGGGTAAATGTCTGGTATGGGATCCAGGATCAGCAATAAACGATGAATCAGCCGGTGACACACATATACTGTCACTTAAAGTTGAGCATCGTGTGGGACCAATGATGGTACGTATATTCTATGTCCTGAAGGGAAATAGATACAAAAGTTTTAAATGTGCATAAAAGCACATTGACCTAGTCGCATTTGTAGAAATACAAATGCGATTTTTTAATTTATTATAAACAACTTAACCTCCTGTTCCAGACGGACTTCCTGCGGGAGTTGACCCCGTTCCAGACGGACTTCCAACTGGATCCGGCAAAGTAAAAGCTCCTTCACACCCAGGCAGAGCTGGGTTATTGGCGCAGTCTAGTTGTTGATTTAAGCCGAAGGTGCCGACGGCGATTTGTAGGATGGCGTAGGCGGAGACTGCTTCCACACCTTGACTTTTACCTTTATTTATGCTATTATAGTCGCAGAAATTTAGGTAGATTCCCTATTTAAATATTAGTTCGCGGCCTTAAAAACCGCTTTGACAATTTAGGAGAGAGAAATGAACACGTTACAAAAAATAGGAGCTGGGCTTTTGGTGGTCTCTTTGGCTATGATGGGAAATATATTATATGGCAATAAAATTAAGTTTTTGATTGCCATATTAATCCCAGTTATAGTCTTAATTGGAATAGTCAAATTACTAAAATTTATGCGAGACATAAAAAATGGTAAGTTTGAAGATCTCAGATTAGATTTGGGTGTTTCCGATGTGAATGTATACTGCCGATATGGAATTAGTCTTGTCGCTGGTCTTATTGCAACATCTTTGATTTGGTCATTAGATGTGTTACTAGGGTCTTACCTGCTTGACGACACCTTCATCATTTTTGCTATTTTTATTTGCTTGACCTTCTTTTTTGCTCAAGCTGAAACAGCGGATACAGTAGTACCCGCTGGTAAAGTGGCAATAATGACCTTCTGGGGATTTCGCTTTCGCGTTTTTCTAAATGAAGGTGTTTATCCTTGGACTGGAAAGAGTCTTGGGATTCATCGTTCAGCAGAAGTACGTACTGAAGGCACTACTTCAGACGGATTTGTTAACATCAAAGATTTTCCAATGAGTATCTGGAATCAATCAAGTGAGCGCAATAAATTAAAACTAGAATGTTTAGCTAGTGATAACGCTAGTGAAGTCTTTACGACTTTAACTCTATTGGTTCGAATTATTGACCCGATTAAATGGATAAACTCGACTGACCCTGCACTTGATTTGGCTGACAAAGCTCGAGAAGCTTTACGTAGTATCATTGCCTTTTTTACAGCTATTGATAACACTAAGATGAAGGGCGTTTATTGGGAAATGATGCGTGGAAAAACTATTATCACTGTCTTTACCCCCAAAAGTACCAACGAATACATGAAAGGGACTGTCATCAGAAGTGCTGGTGGTGCCCCCATGTATGAAGTAGTTGATGGTGATATTGAGGTAGCGAAAGCAGTTTTTGAGACGAAAGTTAGAGCCGATTCCGACCAAGAAATGTTACAAAAATGTCTAGTAAACGGGCAACTTAAAATCGAGACGCGTAGTGTAGCAACTATTTTCCTTGATGTTATGGACCGAGTAGGCGTGACTGTTGACAGTGCTACCATAGGAAATATCGACCTTTCTAAAGTCGTCACCGACGCTGCTAATAAAGCTGCTAGTGAACCGGCCCAAAGAGAGGGTCAGATGGCTAGTGCTAACACCATTGCTGACTCAACCGCAATTATACGAAAAGCCCGCGAAGCTGGTGCATCTGAGCTTGAACTTGGCATAACTGCTGCGGCTGATAATAAAAATGTAAAAGTTGTTATTACTGGTGGTAGTAGCAACAACAGACTAAGAGACGCTGCGGCAACACATGCAGCCTTAACTGGAAACAACGGAGAAAACAATGAATAATGACTGGCTAAAACGCAACCTACCATTAGTGGTAGTCGGCGGAATAATTGTCCTAATGGTAATCAATAAGATTGCCACCAAGGTATCAACGATTGACACTTCTTCCGTTGGCGGGAGTGTCAGTCATACTTATCTCTGGGTAATCATAGCTGCTATATTGGCAGCCATTATCTGGGGGAACAAACAAATCAAGACGGCTGGCCTCATCGCCATCGTCTTGCTCGCTGTCTTCTTTATGAAGGATATCCTCAACTTCGACATCGCTGCTACCGAACAAGGTAAAGCGGTGGCAAGTAAGTTTGGTGATGCAAATTGGATTTGGGTGCCTATAGTTATTGGGGGAATTATTCTCTTCAATAAAGTTATGGGCAACAAAGCTATTGATGGTCTAATGACGATATTGATTAAAGGATCATTTGTCCTTGGAATTCTATGGATTATTGCCGATATTACCGGACTTGATGAAACGTTGTTAATTGCAAAGAATCCACCAGTCCAAATAATGAACTGTGTGGATGCTACAAAGTTAACTAACGATGGCGGGCGCTCTACTGCAGGCGATAGCAATATCGTCAAAGTTGGAAAGCCGATGTGCGTGGCAGTAAACAAAGGTACTGTAAAAAACATTGTGCTGAAGGTACACGATTCAAGATGTTCTTTGGTGGAAACACACAACAAGACAACTTATGATTCTAGACCAGATTTTTTCAGCATAAACCCAGCCTCAACCATATTGGTACCGAAACAGGTAACCGACCTAATGCGTCGGGAATACACTGTTAAGGAACAGATATTTTACGATGCTGGACTGGATGTGGTGGCAGTAATCTTTACCGAAAACTGCCCTTTTCAATCTCCTAAATCAACCGATCAAGCTGCAGTAGCTCAACCTGCTATGGCAGGGAGAGAACCTGCTGTAGCTCACGAGTCACAGGTAGCAACACCACAAGTTGTGCAACCGCCATTAATGGCGTTTGCAACACTTCCACCTACAATACCAACACATCCAGACAACGCACCAATAGAAGTAAAAGTTCCGAGGTGCTCTTCTGACACTTGGTCTGAAACTATAAATTTACCAGTTGGGTGGAAAATTCAGTCTGGATGGAGCATGAGTGTAGTTAAAGCTTCTTGGCGACAAGAAGGTCAGTGGATTCAATCCTCGAGTAAAGTTCTTTCAGGTAGCTTCGACGCAGTACGGTATTGTGCCAATATTGATAGTTACCATAATCAAACAATGTTACTAAACTGGATTAAGTGACATTATAAAATCCCTCAGGGTAAGCCGGCAATTATTTGTCCGGCTTTTTTATTTGTCTATAATTAGATTCCACCTGTTTGGCCGCCATTATTCCCGCCTGTCTGACCTCCAGAACCACCTCCAGTTTGACCACCATTATCCGGCAAAGTAAAAGCTCCCTCACACCCAGGCAAAGCTGGGTTATTGGCGCAGTCTAGTTGTTGATTTAAGCCGAAGGTGCCGACGGCGATTTGTAGGATGGCGTAGGCGGAGACCATTATTACTAGACCGATGATGCCATAAGTGATGTGTTTAGAGCCTTCTTCGCGGGCGGTGTCGTTAGTAGCATTCATAAAGTACTGCGCACAACCCCAAAGAAACACTAAAAATGCCACTGCACTGAGTAGAGCGATAGTGGGAAAAATAATTATATCGTTAATTTTAGTAACGAATTTAGCTGTCTCAGAAGCAGCTTGTTGTTGTGGTGACATAGGTAAATATTAGCACAAACAATCCTCACAAGTTTTAGTTATCCAACAAAAAAGCCGCAAAGCGGCTTTTTTAGATATAGGTTTTGGTTGACTATGCTCCCGGAGTGATTTGTGGAGTGTTTTGGATTGTTTGACTATCAAGTCCTGTACTTGAAGTAAGCAAGTTGACGATTCCCCAGAAAACAATAATGAGTACGAAACCAAGAGTTGCCCAAATCATAAGACTCTTACCGCTCTCTTTTGCATCATCGTTAGAACCGCCAGCGATGAAGAACTTGAACATGCCCCAAACGAATACTAGGAATCCGATAGCGATAATAGCTGGGATGATAGTATTGTTGATAAAGGTAAGGATATTAGTGATTGAGTCATTCACTAATGAACCGTTAGGATCAATAGCAGCTTGTGCTGAAGCCAACATTGGCAGCGCAAGCAAACTAGTGCCTCCCATTAAATAACTGATTTTTTTCATATGAATATTAAAATAAACTACTAACGTTATAACGTTTACGTTATTATTATAAGGCATACTGACGTCAAACTATTCAGTTATTAACAAATTCTGAACAACTTGAATTTGATTACTATAACACATTTATAAACTAAGTACAGACTAACCGAAAAACGAACTCTTGAGCATCTTCACTATTCCCCAAGCACTGACCATTAGAACAAAGACAATAACCGCTGCTACGGCGTACTGCTTACCTTCTGTTTGCTTCGTTTCATCACCACCGTTTATTACCCAGGCATCTATTATCTTCCAGATAAAGAAGACGAAGACAAAACCAAACAAGGCTGGGATGATGATGTTAATTATATCAATAATTCCTGCGATGAGACCGGCATAAGTTGTGGGTGTTGGCATATAATATATTTTAATTAAGCAGCAAAATCTTTTACAACATTACTTATGATTGCAGTAATGGCAACAGCTCCAAGAATAATGGTACCGCCGATGATTCCGTACATGAGCGATTGACCGGCTTTTTTAATCTGCTCTGGATTACCACGGGCTGTCACATACAGGAAACCAGAATAAATCAGAAACAACATCACGAAAGGAATCGCTGCGATGATTACCATGTTCAAGATGGCAGCTAGTAAGCTGGTTATACTGGGAAAGGTAATTGGGTTAACTAATTCTTGACTGCCCATAAATTTTATATTTTAACCTAGGTACTAAAAGCTTTAACGATATTAGCTATCACTTGCGACAACGCCACCGCTCCAAGTACCAAGACTCCGCCAATAATTGAATAGGTGAGTGACTGGGTAGCTTGAGTAATTTGGGCTGGATTTCCTTGCGCGGTCACGTACAAAAAACCGGAGTAGATGATAAACAACACAATAATTGGAATAGCGATGACGATGAGAATTTGAAGTATTCCCACCACTAAACTTTCGATGGAATCAAAAATCAAATAGTTAGTGAGACTGAATTTAATTCCTACTGGAGCAGCGGGTGCAGCATTGGTAATTTGTGGCATCATAAACAACAACGCTAGACCGGAGATATAGTAACTTAGATTGATAATTTTTTTCATAATTTAAAATTAATGGCTACTTGTATTCTTTACTCAGCTTAGTGATTACATCAATTGAAGCATTGTCCACGTTGCTTCTATTTTCATTAATATCTTTGACCATCGTCCCAAAAATATTATCAGCTGCCACACGCTCTGGGTTCAGCCAACCGAAAGTTATTCCGGCTGATTTGTAGGCGGCCCGACTGTAGACATCATTATTGCCTTGAGCCACGGTCGCTCGGTAAGCCGGCACAAGATTATTACTAGTAGCAAATTTATCGGCGATGGCTGAGCTGGCGAGCACAGCCACCACTGCTCCGGCACCTGCAACATTATCTGAAACTTTAAGGACTGAAAAAGCATACATTTTTCCATAGGTACGGCGCACGGTCGCATCGGCCCCTTGCGGAATTTCGGCAATGTCGAAATTTAGATTAGGGTTCGCGCGTTCGATATCTTTTGCCTCACTGGCATAACCAAAATAAAAAGCCAAATCTCCAGCAATGAATTGTTGACGGTCTTCTGGTAATGAACGATTCCAAGAATATAAGGTATTGTTGGATTTACTAAAGTTAGTGTAGAAATTAGCAGCAGCACGTAAAGGGTCAGAACTACCAAGTTCAGACACAGCGAGTTGCATTGAATAGTTCTTACCCGTATCAATCACCCCTTTTGTTCCTCCTTGCAACAACAAGGCTGATAGTACCCCAAACGAATTACGAACATTGTCGTATTCACCCATCGCTACTACAGAACGTTTAATTGTGCGGTCAAAATCTCGCTGGATTAAAGCCGGGAACATGGTGTTCACTAAAGATTCCCAAGTTTTTGGTGGTTCTAAGAAACCTTCAGTGGTCAAAATGTCTTTATTCCAATACATCATAATAGGGTCGACTGCTACAGGATAGCCGTACAGGCCGTCGGACAAAGCAAAGATATGGGCGCCGTCTACGTAACGGTCGCGAATTTCGCGATCGGGAAAATTGACGTAAGAAACAGGGGTGATTCTGTCTCGTAATGCCACCAAGTTCTCGCTCGGCAGTAAGATTACATTGGGACCTTTATTGTAAGAAATAGCATCTCTAAGTTCGACGTTAAAATTTTTAGGATCATGGTATTTGTAAGTTATTTGTTTAAACAAAGGATTTTCAAATGACAATTCCTTAAACAAGCTATTTACGCCATCAGCTGGCAAAGTACCCCAAATAGTAACTTGGCCAATGGCCGATAACTCAGCTAGTTTAATATCACCTGAACTTTTATAAGTAGCCATCATAAACAAAGCTAGGCCAGCCAGGCCTCCGAAGATAATTACGAGAGCTAATTCAAATGGTCGGAGTTTCATACTTTTCTAAAGGCTAGTCCGTAATGATGGTCGCCGGTGGGATATTCGCGTTCAAAGATAAAGCCACTGGATTCCATTAAGTTGGTAGCGTCGACACTTGTGATAACGCGATCGGGAGTTGGACCCATGCCGCTAAATGATTCGGTCCAGTCGATAATAAAGAATTTTCCACCCGACCGAACAGTCCGTCCCATTTCTTTGACAGCTGTTTCTTTGTCTTCGATTAAAAATAAGGTATTCACGAGAATGGCAGCGTCTAATTCACCATTGCCAATTTTGATACCATTTGCCTCTTCTAAGTCACACCACAAAGTATGTACGTTACTTAGGCCCCACAAACGAGCTTGTTCGCCGAGCTTTTCGACTAAGGGCTTTTGGATTTCACAGGCAATAACCCGCCCGGTTGCGCCGACAGTCTTGGATAAAACTTTTAAAAAGAAACCGCTGCCCGCTCCATAATCTGCTACTAAATCCCCTTCTCTGAGATGAAAATGTGACGCTACTACATCTGGTATCACGAAACGGCCGCCAATTGGTGTATTCATTGAGTTCATTATACACCGTTTTATATTGTTACTGGTATGGTGATGTGTAAAAACGGCGCGGGACAAAGTCCCGCGCCGTTTTTGTGGTGTATTGATTACGTAGCTCTTAATGGCATCCAGCAATTTTGCCTAGGAAGGGGCAAAATTGGGATGTAAATTCGTAATAATCGCTACGCTCATTTACTTATTTACTAAACAAACACCACACTAGCAATTGAGTCACCGGCGCGCATCTTCATGACTCGCACGCCTTGGGTTTGACGACCGAGAATCGGCACGTCCTTGAGTGGCAACTTGATTACTTGTCCCTTCTTACTCATGATAACCAATTCACCTTCTAAGCGTTCTTCGCCCGTGATGACGATTCCACACACGATGGAGCCGGTTTTGCTGGTTACTTTGGCAGTCTTAATACCTGAACCACCGCGCTTCTGAACTTTGTATTCTTTAGCTGGAGTAGTTTTACCGTAACCGAATTCAGTTACTATTAACACCTCTTTATCTTTATCACCGTTCTTTAATACATCGGCTGACACAATGATATCTCCCTTGCCTAGCTTCATTGCTGTTACACCAGAGGCAGTGCGTCCCATTTCTCGGACATCACTTTCTTTGAAACGAATTGATTGACCCTTTTCAGTAACCAATGATATATCATCTTTTTTACCAACAAACATGGCTGAAATTAGAGAGTCGTCTTCTCGCAAAGTGATAGCAATTAAGCCACTGCGACGCACATCCTTGAAAGCGGCCGCATCACTCTTTTTAGCGACACCGTTCTTAGTAATCATCATGAGTGACCACTCGCCTTCCCAATCTTCTTTACGCACCGCTAAAACGGAAGTGACTGATTCGTCAGAAGTCATTGATAGGAAGTTCATGATGGACTTGCCTTTCGTCGCTCGGCGACCTTCAGGGATTTCGTACATCTTACATTGGTAGACTTTGCCGGCATCAGTAAAGAAGAGTAAGTCGCTATGCATTGAAGTTGTGATGAGGTTTGTCACCATGTCTTCTTCTTTGGTATTTAAATCAACCACACCAACGCCACCGCGCTTTTGTACTTTGTATTCGGCTGGGTTAGTACGTTTTACATAACCGCCTTTAGTTAGTACCAACACACTTTCATCATCGGGCACCAAGTCTTCTTGACTGAGCTGTTTAACTCCACCTTTCACGATTTTAGTGCGGCGGTCATCGCCAAATTTATCAGACATTTCTTGTAGTTCTGACTTAACGATTCCCATCATGATTGCCTTACTCTTAAGAATTCTTTCTAATTCTTTGATTAGTTTTTGAATCGCAGCTAACTCATCTTCAATTTTCTTACGTTCTAGGCCAGCCAATTTCTGGAGGCGCATATCAAGAATTGCTTGCGCTTGAATAACTGAGAATTTAAATTCTTTCATCAAAGCCGCGTGGGCAGTTGGCACATCTTTAGATGCTCGAATCAGTTTGATGATTTGATCGATATGATCAAGTGCCTTCTTAAGACCAAGGAGAATATGCTCACGGTCTTTAGCTTTATTAAGGTCGTATTGAGTGCGACGACGGATTACCTCCGCTCGGTGCTTAACATACTCTTGCAGAATCACTTTGAGTGACAAAGTCTGCGGCACACCATCAACCAAAGCCACCATGTTGTAATGAAAAGTGTCTTCGAGTTGTGTGTGTTTGTACAACTTATTAAGAACGGTTTGAGGTTGAGCACCAGCTTTCAACTCGATAACCACTCGAATGTCAGTGGTAGATTCGTCACGCATTTCGCGAATACCTTCGATTTTCTTCTCGCGTACAAGATTAGCAATCTTCTCTTGCATGTCAGCCTTGTTCACACGGAACGGAATCGAAGTGATGATAATAGAAAATGCGCCGCGTTTATCTTCGACAATTTCCGCTTCACCACGTACGACTACACCACCACGACCAGTGGCGTAAGCTTGGGCAATGGCTTTTTTATCGAAAGCAATCGCTCCCATTGGAAAGTCTGGGCCGTGAATATGCTTCAACAAATCGTCGGTAGTAGCTTCTGGATTATCAATTAAGTGAGTAACTGCATTAGTCACCTCGCGCAGATTATGCGGGGGAATGTTAGTCGCCATTCCGACAGCAATTCCGAGCGGGCAAAACAATTGGCTCTTTTTTGGTGCCATCAAAGTTTGGCCGCCAATCGACAGTGTCTTTTTCTAAATCACGCAAAAGCTCTTCGGCGATTTTGGACATTTTGGCCTCAGTATAACGGTAAGCAGCCGCGCTATCTCCATCGATTGAACCAAAGTTTCCTTGTCCAATAACTAGTGGATAACGTGTGGAAAAGTCCTGCGCGAGCTTAACCATCGATTCATACACAGCCGTATCGCCGTGGGGATGAAAACTACCGAGCACGTCTCCAACCACTGTCGCTGACTTACGGAATTTTGCGGTAGAGGTTAAACCGTTGAGGCGCATCGAATAAAGAATCCGACGATGTACCGGCTTTAGACCATCACGCACGTCTGGTAAGGCGCGTTGAGTAATAACCGACATGGCGTAATCGAGGTAAGCCGTCTCCATTTCTGAAGTAATACTTTGGGTTACGATTCCGTGATGTGGAACGATTGGTTCTGGGATTGATGTTTTTTTCGGCATATAAATACAAACTGACTAGTTCGGAAAACAATAAATTGAGCTGCAGTATAACATAATTATTGACCTGCGGCGGCGGTAGTAGTGGCAGTGGTCGGTTCAGCGTTGCTTGTGGTAATGATTCTGACAGGACGCGAAGTTTCTTCGTTTGGAGTAGGGTCTTTAGTAAGGGGCGCAGAATTTGTCGGAGCAGCAGCTTCACTAGAGGAAGCTGAGGTGGTTGAAAAATTATTACCATCTGAACCAGTTGCTTTTGGCATTGCCCAGTTTTCAACCGGAACTTCTGGACCACCACCTAATTCTGAAGTGATAATTGGTGTCGTTGATGAAGCTTGTTCTGCAGTTGGTGTTGATTTTGATTTTTCAGCGCTCGCGAATTGATCTTTAAAATCACCAAATATATCAGAAAAGCCTGGGGCTTCTTTTCCCGAATGTTTTTCCTCGATGGCCGAATACCAAGCCGGTAGATGATATATCCAAACAATTGCTATAAACACAGTAAACACTCCTGCAATACTCATGGCAATATTATCTCGAGCCGCTTTCGGCTTTTTGCGAATTGATTTGAGTAAATGCTTAATCATGAATACTTATGACTTCAAAACTACTACTTCACCTGACATTAGCGCCACGTCTTTACGTTTAATAGTGAGTTTATCGACTGACTGTAGAGAATCTTTACTTTCTTCTTTGAGGAAGGTTTTAAGAGCGGCAGCGTCGTAACTCATAGGAATAATCAAGCGCGCTTCTAGTTTAACGGCTAGCTTTGAGGCTTGTGGCACCTCAAGTACATCACCGCCGCCGATTGGCAGGAATAAAATATCGATATCACCAAGCTCGCCCAAAATCTTTGGGTCAATTTCGGTAGTGTTAAGGATTCCCAGAAAAACTATGTTTATCTCTTCGAGATGCACCTGATAAATTGTGTTAATAAGATTGTCTTTGCCGTACTTGGTTGGCACACCAAAACCGCGCGCTGTCACTTGCCCAATCTCGTATTCGCCTGGACCATCAACAACAAATGGCTGTTTTGAGCCGTGCGCAACCTGATCAACACCGTTAAAATCAGGATGCCAAGCAGTTACAAATGCCACGTCAGCACCAAATTTTACTGCTTCTAACTTGGATTTTTTGGAAATTGGATTGAAGGCTATGGTCGTATTGCCAAAAGAAACTTTGAAACACTGACCGCCGTGATATGAAATAACCATAATACGGACTAGTATACGCTAAAGGTGCAATTAATACACCCTAGAAGTTTTTATTAAAAATAATATATTTAAACAAAATACCGCTTGACAGACCGTGTTCTGAGTATTATAAATAAGATGGATTTTCTTTTAACTGCGAGGTATCGTCATGCAAAAGCAAACGTTAGTGTTCGTTAAAAAAATTGTTGCCTTAGACCAATCATTATTTATTCCTGTCTTAGTTGTTGGGATTTTGATTTTGGCTTATGGTCAATTTAATCTGCCTTTTGACTCATATCTGGGCTTAGATGGAAAAGAGTACATCGCTGCTCCTGACTGGATAGCTTGGACTGAAGAAATAACTCTAGCTGACTTCAAAGGATTCGTTGTAAGCCTGGTCACTGGTGCCTACATTGGGATTTATTACGGTATTTTAGAAAGAACCAAAACCAAAGAAATACCATTGTTATTGCTGTTGATGATAATGATTTGCATGATTGCCAGCATAAAAGTTGGTGTTATTGCACTATTTATTGTTCTGGCTGTGATGTTTTCCCTTTATTTTCTCATCTCATTAATGGATTGAAAACATGTTGCAAAAAAACTTTAAACCAACCTCCGGCTCTGAAACCAAAATTTCAGGGCCGTTTTTATACTTAAAACTCGACAAAAGTTACATTTCATACTATATTTGCTTCACCTTATAGGTATTAATAGCTTCTAGCGACACACGTTTAACCCCGCACTCATGGACTATGGCCGGGGGTGGAATAATTTTCTTTGGAAAATTATTCCACCCCCTCGCGAATCGGTTGTGCGGACGCGTGTCGTCGGAATAACGAAAAACAAAATGTCAGAAGTAACTAACGGTGTCATGGACAAATACTTGACCGAAACACCATCCGCTCCTAAAGAAGGAGATATTGTTGAAGGAGTCGTAGCTGCTATCGGACGAGCTCGCGTATACATTGATATCGCGCCGTTTGGTACTGGACTTATTTATGGTCGTGAATACATGAACGCGCGAGATATTCTCCGCAAAGTGGCTCCCGGCGATACAATCGCTTCAAAAGTTGTTTTAGCAGAAAACGAAGATGGCTACATCGAACTATCACTCAAAGAAGCTCGTCAAGCGCTGATTTGGGCTGATGCAGAAGATGCAGTTAAAAAAGGGACTATCCTTAGTCTTGAAGTTAAAGAAGCCAACAAGGGCGGACTTATCATCGAATGGCAAGGCATCCCAGGTTTCCTTCCCGCTTCACAACTTTCATCAGAAAATTACCCACGAGTATCTGATGGAGACAAGGACAAAATCCTAGTCGCTCTTAACGAACTTATCGGCAAGAACCTGTCAGTAGTAATGATTACTGCAGACTCTAAGGAACACAAACTAATCTTCTCAGAAAAAGGTATCCAAGAAAAAGAAGAGAAGGAAGAAAAAGTGAACCGTTACGAAGTTGGTAATGTTATCAACGGTGAAGTAACTGGCGCAGTTGACTTCGGAGTCTTCGTAAAACTTGAACCAGGACTAGAAGGTCTAGTACATATTTCTGAACTAGATTGGGGCTTGGTAGAAGATACAAAAGCACTCTATAAAGTCGGAGATATGGTTAATGTAAAAGTTATCGAAGTTAAAGACGATAAAATTTCTCTTTCCATCAAGCAACTCAAAGAAAACCCATGGGTTACAGCGGGCAAGAAATATACTAAAGACCAAGTGGTTGATGGTGTCGTAATTAAGTACAACAAACACGGCGCATTAGCTTCGATTGAAGAAGGTGTAGCTGGATTAGTTCACGTTTCAGAATTTGAAACAGAAGAAAAACTTAAAGCAGCACTTTCACTCGGTAGTGTCTACAAGTTCAAAATCACTCTTTTCGAACCAAGTGAACAAAAGATGACGCTTTCATACAAGGAAGCAAACGAAGCTAAATAATTTCCGGAATTATTAGTAAAAAGGCTGGTCACTTTGTGACCAGCCTTTTTACGTGCGACTCGCTCTAGACTATTAACATTTATAAAAAAAAGTAGTACACTAGAATTTGTTTTTAACTAGTTCTTGAGGAAATTCTAATGGAAACGAACAATCAACACAATTTCGACCAATATGAAAAGGAAGAAGTAACAATGTTCAGAATGAATATAGAAACATTTTTATATATGCTCATCTCTTTACTTTGTTCAGTCACTTTTATCACTTCACTCTTTGGTCTTACCTCGTCGGGTTTCCCCCTCCTATTCTTCACCTTAGGCGTCGGCTTGATGTATTACGGATACTTATGCGAAGCACCGCAAAGTGAGTGAAGATTACTATACTCCCCTGTCTAACATAATATCATGTTAGACAGTTTTTTTTAATTACACCGATTCATAGCTGTTTCAGCTCCTTCGGTAACGATTATTTCCAAGGCATTTTTAACTTTATCAAACACTTCTGGAAGTTGTTTTTGTTCAGAGGGAGAAAATGATTTTAATACAAAACGCTCCAACGGCCCGCCTCCGGCGGGCCGTTTCGTCTTCCCTGTCCAAAAACTTTTGGGAGCAATACCAATCCGGATACGTACAAAGTCTTTCGAACCCATTTTTTCTATAATTGATGACACACCGTTATTACCACCAGAGCCACGACCCTGAACGATTTTTATTTCGCCTAAAGGTAAGTCAATCTCGTCATGAATTACAATCAATTGTCTAATCTCTTTTTTAGGCACCAATTTCATAACTGCGCTACCAGAATTATTCATGAAAGTTTCTGGATACAGCACCGCTACTTCTTGATCACTAATTATTCCATCGCACACACGCCCAGAAAATGTACTCGACAAAACCAGAGATGAAAGAGAAAATTTTTGACGACAATAATCAAGCGCCTGCCAGCCAACGTTATGTCTGGTGGTGGAATATTTCTCTCCAGGATTACCGAGTCCGACGATATAAAACATATGTATATTGTACATGAATCTATATCAAACGACACACAACAAACCAATATCCCCTTGCAGCTCGCTACCGCCAGATTCAGACCTAGGAAGGGTCTGAATCGTGACGAAGCGCCTGCATAAGCAAAGCCATAGTCGAACTTTGTTCGACTTGTTTTGCTTAAATTTGTTTTCATTCCATTTTTTTCGTATACTAGTGAATATCTTAGTTTTTTTATGTCACTATTTTCATCCAACACCCCTCCAATTGACGATTCAAATCCATTAGCACACGAGGAACCAAAACCAGAACACCCGCTTGCCGAAATTGTTCGCTTCTCGATTATTGCTATTTTAATTGTCATTCCGATTCGGATGTTTGTGGCTCAGCCATTCATCGTCTCTGGCGCTTCAATGGAAAATACTTTTCACACTGGTGAATATTTAATTGTTGATCAAGTTTCTTATAATTTTGAAACACCAGCTCGGGGTGACGTAATCGTGTTTCGTTATCCGCGTGACCCGTCTAAATTCTTTATTAAAAGAGTAATCGGATTACCAGGCGAAACAATCAGTATTGAACAAAGTAAAGTAACCATCAAAAACACTGAACACACAGACGGTTTCCAACTCACCGAACCTTACGTCAAATCAATGGCTCCAGCGCCAAAACTTACCGAAGTGCTCGGTGACCGTGAATACTTCGTGATGGGAGACAATCGCGATCAGAGCTCAGATTCACGCGCTTGGGGAGTACTCCAAGAAGGAGGCATAGTCGGACGAGCATTAGTCCGTCTCTTCCCACCTAGCGTTATTAATTATCTACCAGGAAAAGCCGACCCAGCCGTCGAAGCAGATATGTCGAACCTTACTAACTAGTCTTCACACTTATTTTGCGTATGTCACTTACACCAACGGAATTTCTAAAAGTCGCCAATCAAACTGCTGAACATTTTGGCTTTCAAACTATCGATCAACTCCGTAAACAACCAGAGTGTAAACAGTGCATAACATCAATGCCTCACACTGTTAATGTTACCAACAAGTGTACTGACGCGCAGCAAGGACTACTTAGTTCTGGCATCGTAACTTTTTGTGAAGAGAATTTACACGCATTGGAAAAACCAGTTCTACTTTACTCCTTTGACCAAGTACCAGAATCTAACGAAACTGCCGTCACCTTCCATATTTTTAATGTTAATCGCAGTATTGCTGAAGCGATACTGATTCATGCTACTCGCGCATTGGTTGGAGAACTTGGTTACACCGACCACACTGTTCGTATAAATTCGCTCGGTGACAATGATTCACTGACGCGCTACAGTCGTGAGCTTGCAAACTTTCTCAAGAAGCGCATCGACACGATGCCTTCGATTGCTCGCGAACTTATGAAAGAGCATCCTTTAAGTGCTTTAGCTCACTTGGTTGAACTCGATCACGATTTAGCTCATCGCAGTCCTAACCCCTTAGAATATCTAAGTGACCCAAGTCGCAAGCACTTCCGGGAAATTATCGAGTATCTTGATATGAGTGAAACTCCGTACGAAATTGATCCTAAAATGCTTGGTCATCACGAATGTTATTCCGATGCCATTTTCTCACTCGATATTAAACAAGAAGACCCAGACGCTGAAAGCCCAATCACCGTTCGCGGTGGTCGGTTTGATGAATTCGTTTATCGCACCACTCGTACGCGCACCCCAGCCGTCGGTGCTGTGGTAGTACTGAAAAATAGCAAAGCGCCCGCTCGTATGCCGCGCCCAAAACCAAAAGTTCCTTCGGTTTATGTTGTACAACTTGGCTTTGGACCTAAAATTAAAAGTCTCATCTTAATCGACTCACTACGTCGGGCCGGTGTTCCAGTTTTTCACAATCTAGCCAGCGACTCACTTTCAGCTCAATTACGTGAAGCAGAAAATCGTGGAGTTAAATACACTCTTATCATCGGTCAAAAAGAATTTGTCGAGAACACTATCATCTTCCGAGACATGGATATGCGTAATCAAGAGTACGTAGACCACGACACTCTCGTCCGTCGTTTAAAGCGTAAATTGGTGACAGCCGCCTAAATGCTTGCGTCATTGGTCGCAAAATGTTATTCTCTCCGTCACATATGGCAACCAATGTAGAAGTCACAAAGAATAATAACGAAAGCAGTGCAAATGTTATCCGTCGATTTACTAAGCGCGTTCAAGGCGCTGGTATCGTACCAAAAGTACGAAGCGGACGATACTTCACTCGCGTCAAGAGTAGTAACGTACAACGTTTTGCTAAACTTAAAAAATTAGTAAAACAAGTAACTTACGAAAAACTTGTAAAACTCGGAAAAGTTCAAGAGACTCGCGGCCGACGTCGCTAACCAGACCCAATAAAAACAGCCGGTATATAACACCGGCTGTTTTTATATCTCTGTCGTGTATAATGCTTGATACTTATGGAATCTTTTTCTATCACCAGCACAATAAAAAATTATCCGACCCAGCCTCCCTACGAGGCTATTAAAATAAAAATTCTCGGCGCCCGCTATCAACTCTCGCTTGCCTTCGTCGGCAAAACTCGAGCGGCCGCCCTCAACCAAGCCTATCGTCAAAAAAGTTACGTGCCAAATGTTTTATCTTTTCCGCTTGACGAAACCAACGGCGAAATCTTTATTTGTCCAGCAGTAGCCAAAACCGAAGCGGCTAAGTATAATCTTTCTCCCGACGGTTACATTGTTTTTTTGTTTATCCACGGTTGTCTCCATTTGAAAGGACACGATCATAGCGATACAATGGACAAGCAAGAGCAAAAATATCTTAAACTCTTCAATATTTCATAATCATGGCAGACACTATTATCACCGGCATCGACGTTGGCACCTATCACGTAAAAGTGGCAGTTGCTCGCCTGTCTAAAAAAGGTGGTGGTAAGCCAGAAATAATCGGCACTGGTTTAGCCGAGAGTCGCGGTATTAAAAGTGGCTACATCATAAATGACATCGAAGTAGCGCGCAGCATCAAAAGCGCCATCGCCCAAGCCGAGAAGAACGCCGGCATTACCATCAAACGGGCGCATGTAGCCATTGGCAGCATCGGATTGGAGGAAACATACTCACGCGGCGAAATCATCCCTACACGGGCAGATTCAGAGATTACCACCACCGACCTTGAAAAAGTTATGCAGGACAGTGAGGAACGCATCATGGACCACATTCCCAATCGACGTATTCTTCACAGCATTCCGCTGCGCTACACTATCGACGGCACCGAAGTACTCGGACGAGCGCAAGGTCTTAAAGGTACGAAGTTGGAAGTAGACAGTCTTTTCATTACCACCTTCGAGCAACACGTCAACGACTTAATTAAAACTATTGAGAGTGTCGGGGTATACGTCGAAGACGTTATCGCTTCCCCGCTGGCGGCTAGTTTTGTAATGTTGACTAAAGCGCAAAAACGAGCTGGTTGTGTACTAACCAACATCGGTGCCGAAACTACTTCCATAGTAGTCTTTGAAGACTCAACGCCCATCTCTCTCAAAATTTTTCCGACTGGTTCCAACGACATCACCAACGACATTGCTCTCAACTTGCGTGTGCCGCTTGAAGACGCTGAAAAAATTAAGCGCGGCGGCATGACCAGTGCAACCTATTCCAAAAAACGCGTCGAGGATATTATCACCGAACGCCTACGAACTATCTTTCAATTAGTTGATAGTCACCTCAAAAAAATTAAGCGCGACGGATTATTGCCAGCTGGCGTTGTCATGACTGGTGGCGGAGCCAATGTAATTGGTGTTACAGAAGTTGCTAAAGCTACGCTTGAGCTACCAGCCCGCATCGCCACTTTAGATATTGGAAAAAGTAGCAAGGTCCGTGACGTGTCCTGGGCGGTCGCTTATGGACTTTGTATGTGGGGCGCCAATGACACCGAAGAAACTTCAGCGATTGGTGTCATCAAACACACACGCCGAAATATTTTATCTTGGCTCAGCCAATTTCTTCCATAGATTTTAGCTTTGTCAATTACATTATTCTCAGTTCTGTCAATTGGTGACAGAACATTTTTTGACGTGTATTATATGTGGGTATTTATTAGAGACCGTACTCAGGGGTGGGTGCGCAAACAAAGACACAAAATAATTTCTGTATGGAACAAGTAAGATCAGATGTGGAATCCTTTGCACGCATTCGTGTAGTGGGCATCGGCGGCTCTGGAAACAATGCTGTCAATTACATGGTGAACTCCAAAGTTAAAGGAGTTGAGTTTATTGCTATCAACAGTGATGCTCAAGACCTTCACCACTCATTAGCTAAACGTAAAATTCACGTTGGCAAAAACCTAACCCGAGGTCTCGGTGCTGGCGGTAACCCAGACATGGGCCGACGCGCGGCCGAAGAAACTCGAGAAGAAATCTCTAATGCTGTTAAAGGCTCTGACATGGTTTTTGTAACCTGTGGTATGGGCGGTGGTACCGGTACTGGTGCCGCTCCAGTAGTAGCCAAAATCGCTCGTGAGAGTGGCGCTCTGACTGTCGGAGTAGTTACTAAACCTTTCCTATTCGAAGGTCAAGAGCGCATGCGACTAGCTCTCCAAGGAATCGAGGAACTCAAGCAAGAAGTAGACGCCCTCATCACTATTCCCAACGACCGACTACTAGCTATCGTAGACAAAGACACCACCGTTCGAAACGCTTTCGAACAATGTGACAATGTGCTCAAGCAAGCCGTCGAAGGTATCTCTGACCTCATCACGATGCCAGGTATCATCAACGTCGACTTCGCCGATATTCGCAGTGTCATGGAAAATGCTGGCTCAGCCCTCATGGGTGTTGGTATCGCTTCAGGCGAAAAGCGCGCTGAAGAAGCTGCTCGAGCCGCCATCAACTCACCACTCCTTGAAGTCTCTATCACTGGAGCAAAGGGTGTACTGTTTGCTATCGCCGGTGGCGACGACTTAGGTATGCTCGAAATTCAAGACGCAGCACGTGTCATCACCGAATCAATCGACCCGCAAGCGCGCGTTATCTTTGGTGCCATTCGTGATGAAAAACTAAAGAAGAATGAACTCAAGGCAACTGTGATTGCAACTGGCTTCCCTGAAGATTCTCAGAATGGTCACAACAACTACAACATTGCCCGTCGCGCACCAGTCGCCGAGCCTGAGCCAGAAAAAGCTCCCGAGCGCGAACCAGAAGAATCTCCAGTCGCTCGTGGCCGCATCTTCAATTCTCTACCAAAGCGACCAGAACCAACTACAATGCAAGGCATTAAACCACCCGCAGCTCAAGAAGCACCAAAACGCGATCCGAAGCCAATCGACCCAGCCGATGACGACGATGACGAATGGGGAGCAGTTCCTGCATTTCTCCGTCGCTCTAAGTTGAAATAAAAACTCCGAACCTGCTCTTATAATTATTTATATTAAGGCATAGA
>JBEDID010000011.1:0-17779 GCA_041173745.1 Candidatus Parcubacteria bacterium
CATTAAAGAAAGATTAGATTCTGGAGATTTAAAGGACGCAGTGATTGAAGAATTGCACGCAGCGGGCTACCCAGAAGATTTGGCTATAAAACTTTATAACGAAGTGACTTTAATAGTTGAGGAAGTTGTAAGTATGCCAACTTTCCAGACAGAAACTGAAATTGTAAAAGTCAAAATTAATACTGTGCCAAAACCTCCAACCAAGCCAGAATCATCAAAACCAAATAAATCATTTTTCCTGCCGGTCGCACTTGGGTTCGCGGCACTTTTTTTAATTGGCGGAGTTGCATACGGAGCGATGTCAGGCGGATTCACTAAAGTAGGAGATTTTTTCTCTTCACTTTTTCAGTCGGCTCCTTACGCTACCGAAGGTGAAATGATGGTCGGTATGGTTACGGCCATAAATCAAATGAAATCATATTCTGTTAATAGTGATTACGAAATAGTGTTTGAACCACGAGCTAGTTCCACTCTGGTGCTCAGTAATGAGATTAAAGATAATCCAGCTTTTGCTGACATTGAAACTGCCGAGCAGTATCTACCGAGCGAAGGTTATGCGCGTTTCGGATTAGCAGGTTTAGTGGATAGGCGAGATGAACAGAATCCTAAAGTTGATATAGACATGAGTTTAAACGTCCTGTTTGAACCAATCATGTTTAGTAGTGGTGTGGGATTACGTCTAGCGGATGGTAATGTTTATGGTCGCATCAATGACTTGCCGGCGATGTATGAGCAGTTTATGCCTTTAAAAGTGCCCCTCAAAACTTGGTTGCTTCTCTATGATTCTGGTGACAGTTCCCTAATTGATAATCTACCAATATTTCCAGATATGAGTTTCCCTCAAGTGCTAAACGCGACATCCTCACCGCTCGCACAATTGACATCTCTTCAAAAAGATAAATTGTGGGAAGTAGCGGAGCTAATATCTAAAGTGGATGGTTTAAACAAAATTAACCAACTCGCTAGTGCCGTTGCTGCGACAGAACTACTAGATGCAAACGGTCTGACTAAAGAGCAATTGGAAATGAAAGTGAAAGTAATAGCGTTGCTAGGAAAGTATCCAATCTTTAAGTTCGTTGATAAGCCGCAAAAGAATAATTTGGCTGGAGAAACGGTTTTTGATTACCAGCTTGATGTTGATTACGATAATTTTGTAGCCTTCGGTAACGCTTTAATTACTGAAGTTGGTGCGTACACAGAGTATTCAGATACTGAAGGTATTGCCGCTGATTTTTCTGAAAATATACCAGATCGAGAAATGTTTGATTTGTTTAATCGGTTGTTTGATATTAAATTCTCTTTTAGAAGCGACGGTACCGTACAAGGAGTTTATGTTGGCGCGGTGATAACTCCAACTGATGCTGCTGTGACTCAAATCCGTCTACGATTTGAAACTATTTTTGGTAAACAAGATGATGCAATTAATATTACTGTTCCCGAAAATATTTATGAAAAATCATTGAAGGAAATTATGGAAGAATCAATGAAACTGAACGTTACATTCAGGTCTCTTGATGGTGATGGTAATTCTTTGTCTAAAGATAAGACTGCAAGCCAAAGTTTAAATTATATTAATACATATTATTACAACGGTATATCATCGTATGATTCTATATGTATTGATCTGAAAAAAGATAATATGATGCTAGACTTTTATTCAGATGTTTCATACTTTTGTGTAAATTCAGATGATTCATATATGATTTATGCCCCCTTAGAGTCACTAACTAGTTTCTATTGCATTGATAGTACTGGTGTTGCTGTAGAAATAAAATCGGAGCCACGTGCTGGTGTGTATAAGTGCCCAGTCTCTTCTGTGCCGATGCCGCCAATATCGGAATAACGTCTAGAGTATTAAGTTTCTAGTCAGAACTCTTTAAAAAAGCAACTCGGACATAAGTGTCGAGTTGCTTTTTTAAATTAAAAACAAATATTATGAAATCTTTGTCCCTACAAACTCGCGACCATTGATGTAATTTATCAAAGCTTCTGGGCGATTGCCGTTAATAATCGCCACCTCAATCCCTTTTTCGTGTGCTTCTTTGGCAGCGATTGGGTCAAACGGTGAAGAAAGTCCGGGGTCCCAATCGCTAGGAATAAGATTACGGAAATCTTGCCAAGAAATAACCTCAATTTTTTTAGCGTCAGGGTCGCTGTTGGGGTCGCTGGTGTAAACGTAATCAATGTTGGAAAGATTGATAATTTTTTTAGCGCCGACACGCTCAGCTATTTGGATAGCCCTCAAGTCAGTTGAACAGCCAGGTCTATAACCAGCCGCAATCACTAATTTTTCATCGTCAGGCACATCGAGGATTTCGTCAGGGTTAGTGATGACTATGCGGTAAGCGCTATCACGAAAAATAGTTCGTAGTAGGTGGCCATTTAATCTGGTGGCATGAATGCCCATCCAGTCGAGGTCCTCGTGCTCAAGGCGAGAAACTGCCGCCGCTGCTTCTTGGTAATTACGAGCAGTACGACCACCACCAGCAATAATAATAAATCGCCGTCCTTCGGCGATTTCAACATCAATAAAAGCTTTTAAAATCTTCAAGAAATCTGTGTCAATTTGGCCTGGTACTATCAGTGACCCACCTACTGACATAACGATTGTTTCGTGTGTATCCATATGTCTGTGCATTGTACTGTAAACCGTCCGGTCTGGGAATGGTATTATTACCATAAGTAAATTTAAAGAATACTCATAAATATACATCTCTATGTCACCAGAACTCATCACCGCCGTCAAAGAACGAATTGAGCGTGGCTACACCGACGAAGCAATTAGAGCCGAGCTGATCTCAGCCGGATACACAGAGGCGGTAATTGGACAGGTGCTAGCGTTTGTACGTTCATCAGCGCCCATATCCGCTGATAGCCCTATGGCTATTCCCGTCATTCCGCCAGACGTCCCAAGTGCGGTAGAAATAGTTAGTGAAGCAATACGATTTGCTTTTAGACGCCTAGATTTAATCGCGGCCTTATTTGCGGGGCCATTAGTCTTGGTTGCAGCCAGTTATTTTATTTCTCAGACTGGGGGCGGTCTATCTAAAATACTAATTATTACCTTAGCCTCAATAGTATGGAATGTACTGGCCTATTGCGCCACTCTCTACATTATAACTATGAGTCCAGAACGGCAGGTGTCTTTTGGCGCCGGTCTAGCTTGGGCTTCCGAAAATGTTGGGTCATTCTTCTGGGTGTCATTTTTAGCAACGATGGTGGTATATGGAGGCATGATTTTGTTCTTTATCCCTAGTTTAATCGTTGCTGTCCTAGTCGGATTTGCACCATATGTATATGTCAAAGAAGGATTAAAAGGAATGAATGCTGTTTTACGTAGTCGCGAATTAGTCCGGGGGCGCTGGTGGACTGTTTTTAAGCTAGGACTAATAATGTTTTTGTTGTTCTTTGGTCTGGCAATAGGAATAGGAATTATTTCTTCCAGCCTTTCATTTGTTGTGGCTGATAGCAAAGCTTTAGATTTAATGTTATCGCTCATTACTCAGACAGTAGTCTCAGTATTTATGATAGTAGGAATGTTTTTTGGAATGAAAATTTATCAGTGGTTACTGGCTACTAAACCTGGTTCTTACTTACCGCCTCCAGACAAGTGGAAGTACACAACCTTGGCTTGGCTCGGCGGCGTCCTTCCCTTAATAGGAATTTTAATTGCGATTATAGCAATTTCATTAAGTGATGCTAGGCAAAAGGCGAGAGAAGTTCAGGTGAATGAAGTTCCTGCCATAGACTACAAAGAACAATTACAAAATAAAGATATTTTGAACGAAAATTACTTGCCTCCAACAGCCACCAGTACGGAAACCCTTAACTAAATAAAGTCCCCCTTAAACGCTTGACAAATATTTTATCTATGCTAGATTAGTGGGGTCTTCACGACGTGCCGGATATGTGGCTTAATTCCTTAGGGAATAAAACCACAAACTCTGTCTCACGTTGTGAGGCAGAAACCGCTGGCACTTGCTAGCAATCAATCAAATTTTTATCCAAGGGGATAATCATGAAAACGTTCTTAAACAACATAATCGCACTCATCCTGGTTTCTTTCGCTAGTATAGCGTTAGCGACAGATCCATCTTGTGGCGGAAATCAATGTGGTGTGCAAACGCCAGCTCTCGAATTTGGTCCGGCTTCCGGCATTCAAATTGGTGGTGATCTTTGGACCAACGGTCAAGCATTAGCCGGTGCCGATGGTCAAGGTACTACTTCAGCGTCTCAAACCATGACTCTGACTCAAGGTACATCAAACCTCGAGACCAAGAGTACTCTAACAAAAGATTTGTTAGCCAATTGTACCAATTGCGGTGATAACCAAATTCACTTTTTGCTGGATGGGCAACAGTCATCATTTGCAGGAGCGCAAAATACTTCAGCAACGGACAACGGTCCAGCCACTTCAATTTCTCAGTCTTTGACTGGGGCGCAATTGGGCGGAACTGCTTGGGGTCGTCAGACTACCAACATCCTACCTTAGTCGTTTTTACGACAAACAAATAGGTAGCCCGAGTTTAACTCGGACTACCTAGCCCTAAGCCTTACATATATTTATTTTTCATAAATAGATACTTGTAAGGCTTTTTTATATTCACAGAGCAACCAGTTAGTATTCTACTGAGGTTATTTTAAGAAAATTTTTTATAAAATATTTACTCCAAAACTCACTAATTTTATAACAATTAGCTTGCTTTTTACGTAAAAGTATGATATAAACTATGTTGGCAAAACTTGACATAACTTATATAGTTTTGTCAAGTTAGTAAACTTGAAAATTTAATATTAAGAGGAAACTCAAATGAAACAAAAAGCGGTTGACCGGTGGGCGTATGTCCGACGGTATGTTTTACTCATGCTGTGGTGTACGTTCCTAGTCGGCTTGCCGATTGGATCATACGCTGCAGGTTTACCAACCTCAGCTCAACCACCTTCGGGTGATTGGACAGTGATGCATCCTAGTTCCTTTGCTGGGTCAGTTGATTCAGCCGGGGAACAATGTGCACGTGATTCGACCGTAAGTTCTTCAGATGCTCTGACACTTGAAAAGTGCCAAGTGTTTGAATACTTACTCAAGAAAGGTTTGTGTCCGTTGGTGATGGTGCCAGATAAAGTAGTCTTAGACTATCTTAACGGCCGCAGTCGGGGTGAATCAGTCATTTCCTTTAACAAAAGAAAAATGACTGGTCGCGAAGACCGCGCACTATTGTGCGACTTAGGTGATGGATTACACGGTTATTGGTTTACGGGGGTAAAAGGACAAAGTTGCAATAATGTAGCTTTCGTTTTACCTCCACCGCCAGTGCTGCCTGCAGTGCCAGAAGTAATTCCGCCGGTAGTATTGCAACCACCGCCACGGACTTACTTTAGTAATCCGATTAATTCGGGTATGACGCAAGTATTAACTACGGGTGTGTTACTCGACAATTGTTGCTGTCCCGCCTCTAGTCAAATAGTCGGTGGTAGTGTTGTAATTCAAGACTCTGGGACGTTACAGTCTCACGGTTATTCTGATCAATGAGGAGATGGACATGAAAAATTTACTTAAGCTACTAGTCATGTTGACAGTAGTGACACTGCTGTCGGGGTGTGCAATCAGCAAAGGTGTCGTGACAGAATCGATGGATAATGCCAAATATTTGGCCTCTTCTGAGGCTGAACGTTCGGCTTATTTAGGTCAAATTCAAGAGGAAGATCAGACACTGTCTCAGAAACGGGATATTGAATATGTACTCGGTCGACCGGTGCCATTTGGTGATGGTGATACTCGTTACATAAAACAATGGGATAAGTTCTCAAAAATTGTGCATGTGTATCCAGGTCACTCACCAGGTGGAAACGGAATTGAGACTCAAGCTGTCATAAGCATGAGAACCAATGATAAAGGTGAATTACTTTATGACCAAACTGGTCGACCGATTATTATTTTGGCTAATGTCGCGACTCAAGAAGAGCTTGGTCGTGTGTTAATCAAAGGCGGTTTTCAAATCGCGGCCGGTGCAGTTAATGGTCTCGGTGCATCTTTAGTTAATCGTTTGGTTAACTCTGGTTCATGTTCTGGTGGTAACTGCGGTGGTAGTTCTCCGATTATTAACCAAAATGTGGTTAGATCGGAATCAACCGCCGGGTCACTGGCAGATGTCGGTGTTAAAATTGACACAGCGATTGGCGGTCTTTGCGGAAGCGGGGCTTGTCAGTAGTTAAAACAGTCACCGCTTGCTTGCAAGCGGTGACTAATCAAATTCAAAAAACTTTCTGAAGGAGAAAGGCATGAAAAAAATTATTACTACCATCATCTTAATGATGGCAATCAGTATGTTTTGGATATCTTCAGCTACGGCCGGAGAAACCATTTTTGAAAAAACCGTTTCTGATGATGGTGCGTATGGCAAATTTATTTCTGCTTTACAGAAAGCGAAACTGCTTTCACCAGAAGGAAACATAGCTACAAAAGGGTTGTGTACTGCCGCTTGGGAAGTGGCTACAACCAAAAAATTGTTTGCAGCAGGAGAAATCGGACCTAACAGCTATTGTCAGGCTTTCTTAAACTATAACTATGTAGGTTATCTGCTTAAAGATGGCTCAATCAGTGAACAAGCTTTCCGTAGTCACCCTGGTGGCTGGAAGTTGCCAACTCTGGCAGAAATTTCTGTAATAAAAATTTCTGTTCCAGAAGTAAAAGCTAGTGCTGCTGCTGTGGTGACTCCTGTAAAACAGGTGCAACCAGCTTCAGTGCCAGTTGTTTCAAAAACCAGTAACAATATTAGTGAACTAGAAAAAAAGTTCGCTAAATTGCAAAGCAAGGTAGGTGACAATAAACAGCTAGCTTCAGATTTGCAAAAAACGGAGCTAGTCATCACTGAGATGAAAAAAAATATGACCAAACTTCAGGAGAAAAATTTTTCACCTGAACAAAAACTTTTCATCCTTCAGTTGATGGATGAAAAAGTGCTTAAGCTAAAGGATTTCCATGATTCTATCTTATCAAGACTGGATACGGTTGAAGTTAAGGTTACTGCTGTTGAAACTAAAGTTTCGGTTTTGAATCAAAAATTCGAAACTTTAACTCAACGTCTGAACATTCATGAAGACCAAATCCAGGCTGGTTTACCAGTCGGTTACCAAACCCTTGAAAATCTTTTTGGGGCGGAAGTGGCAAACAATGCAAAGTATTTACTCTTCGCATTGTTTGGAATATTAACAAGCATAGTTTTGCTGGTCTATCCGTTTGTCTTTGCTACTCGTTCGAACCTGAATAAGGTGAAAACGACAGCTGAAGAGGCTCATAAAAAAGTGAAAGTTGCAGTAGAAACTGCAATTGAAGCTAAAACAGTGGCAACAGATGCTGAAGGAATCGCAATTGAAGCCGATGAAAAGGCGAAGAAAGCAGCAGAAAAAGTGTCCGAAATATCAGCTAGAGTAGACGGTATGATGGATTACACTTTTGATTGCAAGTTGGTCAAAAAATGTGCGCTGGAAAATAGAATTCCCAATATTGGAGACTCTTTCCCGGTGCAGCTTGAGTCATCTGATGGTGATGATATTGTTTTAGAAATTATGAGATCTAAAGCAAATGAGATTACTATCATTGGTGCGTTGCGTCAGCAAGGAAACAAAACTCCTTTAAGTTGCGGATTAGACTCGGCGGTTGTGAAAATCAACCGAGCTATCCGTGATGGCAGGATTGAAAAACCAGCGAAATTAAAAATCGCTGTGTAAAAGCAAAAAGATGCGCCAGCTTGCTGGCGCATCCAGCCTAGAGTTTCAATTTATTGATTCCTATTTACCCACCACTTCGCCCGTTCGTTATTAGAGAAATTCTATTTAGCCAACCTGGTTGTAGTCGTGCTGTAATTTAGCAATTAATCAATTTGAAGATGTGCCGATAAATAATATCCGTTTACGCGCCGTTACCGAACAATATAATAATTGTTTCCGTAGCCGTCCCGTTAGCCGTATTATTTATCCGTATATGTTTTCCTCTTATATTAAGTATGTTCTTTTATCTCGCACATGGGTGCAGATATCATAAACTCCAGCCTAACAGCTCGGAGTTTTTTTATACTTAAAATTTAACTATACAAGCAGGATTTGTAAACTATCCTTATTATTAAAGGTTAAAATTTTTATTCACAGACTCTTTAACAGTAGTTCCCATCATAGGCTTGCATTATTTCTCACTATCTGTATAATAGCGCCACTATCCGACGAGTTGTGAGGTACGAGAGTACTAGACACTTTAGCCAAAAACTAAAGTGTTATGATTTGGGGGGAATAGCGTATTTTGACAATTTCATAACTCATATCTATAGTCCATACTATAGGTATGTTAAGTATGTTGTTTTTGTAATTTTTTTAAAAATTACTTGAAAACGACATGCATCACAGCACAATTTAATTTAGGCAAAAGTGATTGGTAAAACAATCGTAATTTCTTTTGTCTTATCCTTAGGTAAAATAGTTAGTGAGGGCGCGGCACATGAAGTACATGCGCGCAACATATTTAATTATGAGCTCACTAACGCAGAAGTACGAAGATTTATCTTCGTACCCTGTCTTCAATTAGAGTTTGATCCTAGCTCAGGATGAATGCTGGCGGCGTGGATGAGGCATGCAAGTCGAATGAATTTATATTCATGGCAGACGAGGTAGGAACACGTGGGTACGTACCCTAGAGTCAGGGATAATCCGATGAAAGTCGGGATAATACTTGATAGTCCCTTCGGGGTAAAGATTTATCGCTCTAGGAACGGCCCGCGGTCTATCAGCTTGTTGGTAAGGTAACGGCTTACCAAGGCTACGACGGATAGGGGAGGTGAGAGCCTGACCCCCACCGATGGAACTGCGACACGGTCCATACTCCTACGGGAGGCTGCAGTCGAGAATCTTCCGCAATGGACGAAAGTCTGACGGAGCGACGCCGCGTGGTGGATGAAGCCCTTAGGGGCGTAAACACCTTTTATGGAGGAGAAAGTATATTGATGTTACTCCATGAATAAGGGGCTCCCAACTCTGTGCCAGCAGGAGCGGTAATACAGAGGCCCCAAGCATTATCCGGATTTACTGGGCGTAAAGGGTGCGTAGGCGGTGTTATTAGTCGGGTGTTAAATCCTGGGGCTCAACCTCAGACTTGCATTCGAAACGGTAACACTAGAAGAAGTAAGAGGTGAACAGAACTCTCGGTGTAGGGGTGAAATCCGTTGATATCGAGGGGAATACCAAATGCGAAGGCAGTTCACTGGTACTCTCTTGACGCTGAGGCACGAAAGCGTGGGTAGCGAACGGGATTAGATACCCCGGTAGTCCACGCCCTAAACGCTGTCTGTTGGTTTTGGGGGGAATCGACCCCCTCCGAGACGAAGCTAACGCGTTAAACAGACCGCCTGGGTAGTACGACCGCAAGGTTAAAACTCAAAGGAATAGACGGGGGCTCGCACAAGCGGTGGATCATGAGGCTTAATTCGTCGATAAGCGAAAAACCTTACCGAGGCTAGAAACTATACTGCACGCTCTGGGAAACCAGAGAAGCCTTCGAGGGTGTATAGCAGGTGATGCATGGCCGTCGTCAGTTCGTGGCTTGAGCTGTTCCCTTAAGTGGGGAAACGAACGCAACCCTCGTTGCCTGTTACAAGTGTCAGGCGAGACTGCTCCCTCACGGGAGAGGAAGGTGAGGATGACGCCAGGTCAGCATGTCCCTTGATGCCTCGGGCTGCACTCGTGATACAATGGGAAGCACAACGGGACGCAATACAGTAATGTGGAGCAAATCCTAATAAAACTTTCCTCAGTTCGGATTGTGGGCTGCAACTCGCCCACATGAAGCTGGAATCGCTAGTAATCGTGAATCAGCACGTCACGGTGAATACGTTCCCGAGCCTTGTACTCACCGCCCGTCAAGTCAGGGGAGTCGGGAGTGCCCGAAGTCCGTCCTAGCGGCGGCCGACGGTAAGCTCGATAACAAGGACTAAGTCGTAACAAGGCACGGCTAGCGGAAGCTGGTCGTGGATTAATTCCAATTGGACACGTTGTCGGTTACTGGTAACAGGAACCATATGACGACTAATTGGTCGATGTTATGTGCCTCAATTGAGCACATAACGAGAGATGATACTCATTCTCCGAAATGGTATCAGACACTAGGGAAAGACCAGACCGAAAGGATAAGACAAAAGAGATTGTTTAAAATTGTTGCGTGAGATAAGGAGCATTTATGCGACTATATCGAATGTATGCAAATGCTTCGTCAGATACGACCACCAAGGGAGTATCTGTCGGTTGCATTTGCCAAGCTGTGAAGTTATGAAGTTTTGATACTATTAAAAAACATTCCCGTTGGGGAATGTTTTTTTGTTATTTGAAGAAGCTGTGTATTTGCTTTTTTTTTTACGTAAGGTATATATTGTTATAGTCCCCAATTGCTTTTTTTGTTGGCTTCAGCAAATTTTGCTGAATATTTTTAAAAATATAAATTATGCTTAATAAGATTAGAGAATATAAAAGTTTATCATTATTAATTGTTTCAATGTTTATTTTTGCACCAGTTTTTGTATTAGCGGCAACTCATTATGTGACGGGGTATGATTCTGTTGATGGAGACGAAATTAGATGGGGTGGAACAACAAAATATTCTAGTCAGTGGAGCTTTGCTGTTTCTGAGTGGAATGGTGAAGGTTTAATTAATATTGCACCCGATACATTGTGGACTTACGAAGACCTAACTATTTCTGATACATCAAAACCATTGCTAAGCTGGTACGGTTCGTATGACAAGAGTAGTAGAATTTACTTTAATACTTATCACATGGACAAGGTTACATCAAGCAAGAGAAAACATGTAACGACTCATGAACTGGGACATGCGTTGGGGCTAGGTCATTCAGTATCAGGTAATGTTATGTACGATAGCGCCTGGATTTATTATTTGGGCAGTCAGGACATTTCTGATTATCAGTATTTGTGGGGTAGTTAGTATTTTTAATTTTTATGTTTACTTTAGATTTGAAAAAGGAATTGCTGGTAGGTATCTACGGTTTGATTATTGTAGCTGGAGGGTACATGTATGTTGCATCTAGTGATAACAACGATGGTGTTGGTGTTGGAGAAGAATCCAGATACATTGCTGATTTTACTGATATGCGCAACATAATAGCGTTTGCTGATAATGCTTTTGTGGCTGAGGTGGTTAGAGTGATTGATAATACAGAAAGTGATGGTATGCCGGTTACTTTGTATGAGGTTAATGTTGTGCATAATATCAAGGGTGATTTGCAGGGGGTTGTAACGGTGATGCAAGTTAGTGGTTATTACGAAACAGATAAAGGTAGAGAAAAATCTGTAATTGGTGGTGAATTTCTAGAGGTGGGTAAACTATATTTATTAGCGACAGGCTATGATCCAATTGAGGATTATTATGTTATTAATAGTCATCCAAATGCCACTAAATTGCTCGGCACAAATATTGCGGAAAATTCTGAAAAACAGAAGGAAGATATAAGAAAGTCTGACGATGTGAAGGAATGGGAGAATGCGTACAAAAATGAAAATAAAGCATTGCGCGATGTTTGGAAAGCAGATCGTGATAATTATTATAAAGAATTCAAAAAGGAGAAAGGGATTGAGTAGACATAGGTTAGGTTATATACTTTGCACTGTTGAAGGTGCTACAACATCACTATGAAAAAGGTATATATTGGAATTAGTTTTAAAGGACGCAAAGAAAAAGAAAGTGAAGTTGAGCAAATAAAGAAAGTACTGACTGAAAAAGGATTTCACCCAATGGTCTTTGTTGACGATTATGTATATGTTCCAGGTAAGGATAAAGAGATGATGGATCAGGCAGTTAAGGACATTTCTGAATCCGTATTGTTATTAGTGGAACTTTCAGAAAAGGCTATTGGAGTAGGTTTGGAGGTCGGTATTGCAGCAGCTTTAAATATTCCAGTTTTGTATGTATACCAAGAAGATTCTGAATATTCAAAAACAGTTGGCGGTTTAAGTGATCGTGTTATTGCATACAAGAATGATTCTGATTTAATTCAGAAAGTCGCCAATTATTTAGAAGAAACTTTTTCTTCTTAAGAAGTGTCAGGCGAGACTGCTCCCTCACGGGAGAGGAAGGTGAGGATGACGCCAGGTCAGCATGTCCCTTGATGCCAGAGATTTGTCTGCTGTGAAGTTATTAAGTTTTGATACTATTAAGAAGCAGTCCCTTTGGGACTGCTTCTTTTTTTTGTCTAACAACCTAATTTTAGTTTAATTGCTTAGTTTAACAGTCTGGAGCAGGTGGTCCAGCGTAACCGGGTTGTGCTTCCTTGTAGTCAAAGATTGGTTGAGAACATCCTCCCAACCCAAAGCTAGAAACCAACATATTTATGATTCCCCAGAACACGACGATAATCACAAACGCTGAGACACTATAAATCGCCAACCCCTTAGCTTTTTCTTGCCCTTCTTCATTGCTACCGCCAATGACAAAAAATCGGACAACATTGATCACAAAAAACAGGAAGGCGATTGCTAACAAAAAAGGAATGATTACATCATTAAGAAATTTGACCCAGGCTGGAATCATTGTTTGTAGACTTTGAGCACTAGCGATAATAGGGGTGATTAATAAAAGTGCTAATGTTGAATATACTTTTTTCATATGAGTTTAAGTATACGGTACCAGCTAAAGAGTTCGAGGGGTGTTAACTATTGACATTATTTATTTATAATGTATAATCTATCTCTGCTTTTGTTTAAGCAGAGATAAAAAATGAAAACAACCAATAGGGGGTTGAAATGAATTTTTTTAAGGATATTATTACAATTGTACAACAAACAACTTGTATTCTGTTTGTTCTTTTTATTCAAAAACATAATAGAGGTAAAAAATGGACTCACTGAAAATGTTAGGCCTGTCGGCTCTGTTGGCCATTCTTTTTTACTTTGGTGTTTCTGCCGTGTTAGATACACCAGTGGTTTATCAAGATTCAATCACCGGAAAGTGTGTGGGTGTCGAAAACCAAGATGGTACCGGGACCTGTGTAAACATTCCCGAAAAATATGAACTAGTTTATGTGGCTGCAAAGTAGCCATTATGCAACTTAGTTCTGTCGCAGTCGCCAGAGATACATCATGTATCCTTGGCGGCTTTTATTTTTGTAAAAAATCTGTTATAGTGCTGGACATTCGCAGGCGGAAAATTGTCCCGTCCTGTGTCCGCGCTTAGCTCAGTTGGCTAGAGCATTCGACTGATACTCGGAGGGTCCTAGGTTCGAATCCTAGAGCGCGGACACAGGACGGGACTTTTATGTACCCTAGGGCATCTTCTCTTGCTTCGCTCACGCTACGCAATTCACCTCATCCGCGCGAGCTAAGAAATGCAAACTGCTTTGCATTTATTCCGGTCGCGAAGCGAATCGTTGATGTTTACGAGACGATAGGGGAGTTGGCTAGAGCATTCGACTGATACTCGGAGGGTCCTAGGTTCGAATCCTAGAGCGCTGGCGCTTTGCGTACAGAAAATATAGTCGCAAGCTCTTTATTTTCCAGCAACACAGGACGGGACTTTTATATTAAATCTAAGCAAAACACTTACCATCGGTAAGTGTTTTGCTTTTTGAAAATAAGTAGCGGTCAAGCTAAATTATATTTTCTCTTTAGTTATTTCAAAGTTTTGAATTTGTCCGGCTGGGGTGTTGGCTTGCTCTTGTAGCCATTCTGTTTGTGCTTGCAAGTCGTGAGTTACTGCTTGTAATTTTAAAGCGACGTTGTAAACAAATAATGTAAAACCAATCACTAATCCCCAAGCAATAAAGGGGAATATTCTGTAAGATTCTAGAGCCTTATCATTTCCATTTGTTTTCATATTCATCAGTATACAACTTAGTTTTTTTGGTGGTATAAACGTAGTCGAACAACCCGAGCTAGCTTTTTGTCTAAATTTTATCTATCATTACTAATAATGATAGATTTACAACAACTACAAGGTAAAAAGGTGACCGTAATGCGCATTGGTCTTCTTGGGCGCGGTGTCGGTGACGCTGCGTTTTTGGCGTCGGTGGGAGCTGAAGTCCTGGTGGTTGATAATGCTCCTCAGGAAGTGATGCAGCCCTCGGTGGACGCTTTAAAAGAGTACGACAATGTGACCTTTAAATTTGGTCCCTACGAACTGCTCGATTTTACTCAGTGCGACTATGTACTAGTGGGAGCGGGCACACCGCTAGATTCGCCAGAATTAGCCGCTGCTCGCGCGGCTGGAGTGCCTTTGAAGCAGAGTGCGGCTTGGTTTGCAGAATTGGCCAGAATACCCGTTATTGGAGTGACTGGTACCCGCGGTAAGTCAACCGTGACGCATATGATTCACCATGTCTTGTCCGAAGTGACAGGCGAGAAAATTTTACTTGGCGGCAATGTGCGAGGAGTATCAAATTTACAATTGTTAAAAGAAGTGACTGACGAATCGCTTTGTGTTATGGAGTTGGACTCTTGGCAGCTACAAGGTTGGGGCTGGTCACAGCGGTCCCCGTTGATTGCCGTCTTTACTAATTTTATGGAAGATCACCTCAATTACTACCAAGTTGGTGACATCACAAAAGAAGATGCTATGCGACAGTACTTTACCGACAAGGCAAATATTTTTCGCTATCAAGATGAAAGCGGAGTATTAGTAACAACTCCCGAAGTATTTGAGCAAGCTAAGTTCATTACAGGAATAAGTTTAGGACAAGAAGTAATCTTGGCTGATGCATCTAGTATTCCTGAGGATGCTTTGTTGGCGATGCCGGGCGAACACAACCGACTCAATGCTGCACTGGCTTATGAAGCTCTGAAAGCAATGTCGCTGAGCGATGAAGAAATCTTTCAGGGACTAACTACTTTTAAAGGAGTGGCCGGACGCCTTGAATATCTAGGTGAACGAAATGGAATAAAAATTTACAATGACAACAATGCTACTACGCCCCAAGCAACAATAGTGGGACTTCGGGCCGTCGGCAATCTTGATGACAAAAATATCATTCTGATTGCAGGCGGAGCGTACAAAGGGATTGATCCGGCTCCTTTGTTGTCTGAAATACCGAAATACTGCAAGCGAGTAATATTGCTTACTGGCACAGCAACTGATTTAATAAAAGATCAGTTAGAAGTGACAGTGGTACAGAATATGGAAGAGGCAGTGACAGCTGGTCTCTCTGACGGCAAGCCAGGCGACATCCTATTGTTTAGTCCTGGGTTTGCCTCCTTTGGGCTCTTTAAAAACGAATACGAGCGCAATGACGCCTTTGTAGCTTGTGTTGACGATATCGCTGAATAAGTCCCTGACTCCTTAATTTGGCGACAATACTTTTAACTATTGGCTGTAAACGTGCTATTATGCTACGCTCATAAATATGGCAGACATTGATATCAACAACATTTCGCGTATTCATTTCATCGGTATCGGCGGCATTGGTATGTCGGCTTTGGCCCGGCACTTTGTAGCGGAAAAGAAGTTGGTGAGTGGTTCTGACCGGGACTTGTCACCTTTGACCAAGACTTTAAGCGGTGAAGGTATTCAAGTTTTTGGCGAACAGGTAGCTGACAATATTACTAAAGATATTGATTTAGTAATCTACACAGAAGCGATGTCACCCGACCATGAAGAAATGGTGGCGGCGAAAAAACTCAAAGCTCCGATGGTTAATTATTTTGAAGCTCTCGGTTTGGCCATGAACCCCTATTACTTAATTGCCATCGCTGGTACTCACGGCAAGACTACAACAACGGCGATGATTACTGATATTTTTGAAGCAGCTGGAAAAGACCCGACGGCGGTGATTGGTTCATTGCGGGCTAAAACTAAAAATAATTACCGCATGGGTAAAACTAAGTATGCCATTGTTGAAGCTTGTGAATACAAGAAGGATTTTTTACATTTGAAACCAGACATTTTAGTAATCACAAACCTCGAACATGAACACGTAGATTGTTATAAAAATTTAGCGGAAGTACAAGCGGCGTTCCGGACTTTAGCCGAGCAGGTTAATGAAAATGGCATAGTGATTGCGGATACTACCGACGTAAACCTGGCGCCAGTTTTGGCAGGGCTAACTGTAACAGTGGTTAATTATTTAGATTATTTAGATTTGCAATTGCCTTTGAAACAACCAGGCATGCATAACCGTTTAAACGCCGCTGCCGCCTTGGCAGTCGCGAGACGTGAAAAGTTGGACATGGCTGCCGCCAAAACTGCGCTCACTCAATTTACTGGCACTTGGCGCCGCTTTGAATTTAAGGGTGAATTAAATGGAGCTTTGGTGTACGACGATTATGCTCATCACCCAACTGAGATTCGGGCCACTATAAACGGGGTACGGGAATTGTATCCGGACCGCCGGTTAGTGCTAGTTTTCCAGCCTCACACTTATACTCGCACCAAAGCTTTATTTGATGATTTTGCCAAAGCTATTGGTTTAGCTGATGCCGTTATCCTTTTACCAATTTATGCTGCGCGCGAAAAAAATACCAGTGGTGTTACTAGTCGTGAACTAGCGGTGAAGGCTTTGGAATTTATTAAAGACGCACAGTATATAGAAACCATGGAAGCCGCTGAAAAATTATTACGACAAGAGGTGACTGAACATGATGTGGTCGTGGTAATGGGAGCCGGCACTATCAGTGAGTTAGCAAATCTCTTGACGAAATAATTATAGGTGTTATTTTATAGCTGGTTTTAACTAGTACATAAGGAGACAGAGATGTCTAAAAATAAATATTGTGATAAGAACGGCGCTGTCGCTCAGGCTGAACAGCTATTTGAAAGTTCAAAAAAAACAGCGGTGGATAAAATTGAATATGCCGCAGCTTGCTATCTGGTTGCCAGTAATGTTTTAAAAGAGGCACGACGTTTACGTTGGTCAGGCCTCATAAATTTACAGCAAGGTAAAGATTTGGCTAAGTTGTCGGTACAGCTTTGTGACGAGGTTCCAATTTACTACATAGTACATAATTTTGCTTTAAGTGAACGGGCGCAGATGATTAATGTTATCTGTGCCGTGTATTTAAGTTTTGACTTTCTTTGTAAGGATAAAAGCACCAAAGTCTCTTTTCAAATTGTTCCAGAAATTGAAAAAATCTTGAAAGATTGCAGCTTAAATATGAGGTCTAATTTTTACTTAGCTCCAAGCACGCAAGCGTTTTTGCAATTACATTTAGTTAAAGTTCAGAATGTTCGCTTAAAAACTACCGAGCAGAAATTTCTTACAATTAGATCATTACTCGAGGAAACAATTAAAAGTAAAGACTTGTTGAATGCGGGCCAAATTGCTCTTCAGCTTTCCAAGTTTACTATTGGTTGGCGTCCAAAGCGCAGGCTCTGTGTACTGTCAAAAAAGTTGGTGAGAGAAGCAACATTAAATGTTTAAATGTTAAATATCAATTTGCCTGACGAAAGGGTGTGGTTTGCTTCGCAAGCCACACCCTTTTCTTTTACTCAACAAAATGCTAGCGTGGTGCATATGGAAACTGGTTTATTGTATGTAGTGGCGACTCCGATTGGAAATCTGGAAGATATTACTATGCGCGCCTTGCGTATTTTGGCTGAGGTTGATTATGTATTGTGTGAAGACACTCGTGTAACGGGTAAGTTATTGGCTCATTATAGTATTAAGAAACCGCTTAAGCGCTACGACGCTCACGCCAGTGAACAGACTTACGAAAAAATCATCGTCGATTTAGAAGCGGGAATGAAGATTGCTTTAGTGAGTGATGCTGGTACGCCGGGAGTGAGTGACCCCGGAGTATTGTT
>JBEDID010000012.1:0-17640 GCA_041173745.1 Candidatus Parcubacteria bacterium
CTATATAAACTCTTCTGATGCCTTCTTGTTTTGGTTCGCGAATAGTAAAACGCGGAATTTCGGTAGCAGGATTTTTAATTTCACCAAACAACCGCGCCACTTCTGACAAAGCTGTCTTTCTGTCAATATCACCAATCACCATCATGATAGCGTTATCAGGTCGGTAGTAGTTGCGATAATAGCGCTCTAACTTTTCAGCAGTATAGTCTTCAATATCCTCTCGGTACCCAATTGTTTCGTGCCCGTAGGGGTGAGAATGGAACGCCGTGTCCACCATCTGTACCCCGAGAGCAAAGTGCGGGTCACCGTTATACATATCAAATTCACTCAAGACATTTTGTTGTTCTGGCTTAAGCACTTCATCCGTCAAAACTACACCCGCCATACGCTCAGCTTCAATAGTCAAAGCTTCGCTGCAATACTGTTTAGGGTAACTAAAATAGTAGGTCGTTCTATCCTTCCAAGTATTAGCGTTAAGAATACAGCCCGTATCACGTTCAAATTGCATTGCACTACCAGCTTCAATCCCCTTCTTAATATCAAACGTGGTGGGCTTAAACAACATATGCTCAAGCATGTGTGCGACTCCTGTCTCTCCGCGCTCTTCATCACGTGCGCCCACTTTGTAGGTAATATTGGTAGTAATCACACCTGTGTCAGGACGATTCAAATACAGCACTCGTAAGTGATTACTTTCTAATTCATACTCTTCCACTCCACCAGCAGTTTGGATATATTTATAACCAGGCACAGCAACTGCTGTCTGGGATTTACTCAATACTTTCTTGGACATCGAAAATGAAATTTTTATAGGCCTCAAAGGTGAGATTGAATTCGTGTACAATTCCACCTGGCAGCCGACTATTAATAGCGTTGGCGATATTTTGATAGGCTTCTAGACGTGAATCTAGATTAGTACCAAAGTCTTTCAAAAAACGGTCGTGGTCTGTGTAATACTCATCAATCATTGAGCGGAAATTGTGTGCTTTATCGGCCGCAGCAATCGTTACAGCTTCAATCGGACCTTTGCGCAATTGAGTAGCATAACGTTTTTTGGTTTCAGACCACGTCAGCTTTTGGTCTCCATCAAGGTCTGGTTCAGTAAGTGTTTTAACTATAGTTGCGACTCTATCCCCAAAATCTGCATGTAATTCTTGAAGGGTGTAATCTGTATCTTCTAGAGTATCATGTAACAAGGCAGCAACCAGAGTGGTTTCGTCACTAGTATAATCTCGTACCATCAGCATAACAGCTATCAAATGTGTCACGTAGGGCAACTGCACAGATCCTTTTCGGAGCTGATCTTGGTGCAACAGAGCGGCGGCTTTAATAGCTTGTTCGACTTTGTAAGTATACATATTGTGTTAGAGATGCGGTTTTAATCTATGGTCTTTGGCTTGTTGCTGGGCAGAAGCTTCTTTTACTTCAGTATCTTTAGCTCGCTTGTCAATTAAAATCAAGTCTCTTTCTCTGGCTACTAGTTCCAGAACGATAGTTGATTTACGCAGTTGAATGGCGGAAGTTTGCTTAGAAAAATCCTGACGCATACGCTCAATCTCATACTGCTGGTCGCGCTGTAAACGTTCTAATTTATGAATGAGCTCTTCTTGCTCAGCCTTAAGACTTTTTATTTTTTCTGCTACCCGAGCATGCTCAAAATCACTTCTCATGTCACTATAATACAACACCTTTGTTATCTCACAAAGGTATTACTCTGGCCTCTTATTGGCAAAATGAATCGCCTGCAGTTTTTTACCAGCCGCTTCGCGATACGGACAAAATTCACAAGCTTCACCACATGGCGGCAAATCGGTTCTGTCTAAACAAGTTTTAATCTCAGTCAAGGTTGTTTCAATCCAATCAACAGCAGCTTCTACTGTTACCAGTGTAGTTTCAAATTCTAACCGATTAGCAAATTCAGACCGAGTTTTATCGGCGTTTGCGTAAACCAGATAACCAGTCGGCTCGACCGTAAAGCCGTTTTGCTCCAGCAGCCAACGATAGATGCCAAGTTGGCGCGTGTATTGTTTTTCCCACGGACTGTCTCCCAAGGCCTCAATTTTCCCATCTTTAGAGGTAGATTTGTAATCGACTATAACTAATGACCCAGTGGGCGTAACCCAAATATCATCCACCCCACCACTAATTACCAACCCGGTCGGTTTGTGAGTGTGAGCAATACCAACAAATGGATCGCGCCAAGTGTTCATGAATTTGTGAGCAAATGGCACGGCATCAATATTGTACTCTTCCATGATTGGGTGTTTAGTCTGGGTTTTGCGATAACCGTCAAATTCATTCTTAAATAACTCATCAACCGCAATGTTCAGATTAAACGAAGGAAAACCTGGTCGTTTAGTACCGAGCACATTATCTAAATAAAAACAGCGCGGACACTCAAAAAAGAAATCAATTTTAGAACGGGACAATCGCCACTTTGCTCCCTTGTAGTTCCAATCCGCAGCACGGTTGGGGTTGTATTTATACTTATATTCAGCCATGGTTAGTAGTATAGCATTCTTGGGTAGCGAGATAAAATTGGGGCGGGTGCAAAAAATCCAGCCGCAGCTGGATTTTTTGCACCCGTAGGCTCCTCATGCTTCTTACTCCTTATTGAGCTTGGAAAGTGTCAAAGACAGTATCAATCTGCGCGTCTCCGGCTAGATTAAATTTACGATCTCCGTCCTCTTTAAAAATAACAATGGCGTAAGTTCTACCGGCGGTAGTTGAACGCAAAAGAGAAATCTCTGATGGCACCAAACCTTGCTCTTCACTAAAGCGAGCTACGCCAAGAATATAACCAAGCTTTTCATCATTGTACTCACGCACTCCAATCCATCCTTCACTAACAGGATAAGTAGCACTCGATAGTTCAATAGTTTTACTTGCTTTTTGATCTTCTACATTTACCTTACCATCGCCAACTTGTAGCTTAGGAAGAGCATTTACAGCACTAGCTTCTTGACCTTTTCCAGCCTCAGTTGTTGTATCAAAGTCTTTGTTTCCTTCTTCTGTATTCTTGGTTCCTTCAGCTGCTTTATCGTCCGTTTTTTGAGTTGTCGGAGCATCTGCGGTTGGACCAGAAAATGCCCATACCAACATTCCACCAATAAGGAGTCCGACGACGAAAGCTACTAGTGTCTTCTGCCCGTCTTGTTGTTGTTCTTCTGCCATACAAAAAGTTAAATGAATTTCTGAATTAAATAATACTGTGAGTATATCACAGCAAAAATATGGCCGAAACATTGACAAAAAGGTCAATGTGAATGCTTATGTTATTTTGGAGAGAGAATGAACCTCGGCCATTAGTGCTTCGTATTTCTTTGTAGAGAGATGTAAATGTCGCAAAACCTGTTCATGTTCGATAATATCGCTACATAAAATTATGTCTCTGGCGATAAGAGTTTCCGCTTGAGCGGCTGAAATACTTTGTAAAACTGTCACTGGATACACACCGGCTCTTTGAATGCGGTCATGGAGATTATCTTTTTTAGGGAAATCCCAACTAAGCATTTTGAGTCCAACACAAGTACCATAATCTTGAGCTGTCGTGGTGAACTTAGTATTTGTAATCAACCAAAATTCACTAATCCCACAAATGTCTTCATTACAGATTTTAGCATCACGCAAATCCAGTAATCGAGCATAGGAATACATTGCTACCTGCAAATCTGATTTTACTCCCGGTCGGGCGTGAAATTTTGCCTCGCCAATAAAACTATGGTCCGCTTTAAAAGCTGCGATGTCTATTTCGTGTGGTGCACAATGGCCCTGTAAAATAATGCCGGTTTTAGTGGTGTAACCATCAGTTTGAAATAGTCGGCCTAAAAATTTCTCAAATGGAAATCCCGTCGGACCTAAGTTAAATAGTGCTCGTCGCAATGAATAGCGAGCGGCTGCTTCGGGTCGACTGCTGCGCAAAAGAGAGAACGCATGACGGTAAATCTCCTGAGTTTGAATACCGTCGTAAAGTGTCTTGTCGATTTCAGTCAGAATATCATTAATCTCATCTGGCGTAGCACCGGCTCGCCGCAAAGAGCGACGTAGTTTTTCAACCTTAAAATGCTCGGTACTTCCGTCGGCTTTAGTAATTGTGGTTTGCATTATGCAAGTGTACCACCCCCAATACACAAAGTGCCTCTATACAATACACAGGATTGACCAACGGCCGGCTCTTCAGTGTTTGATTCGGGAATAATTATTATTGAAGTTTCCATAACTTCCACCACACGCACCAAAAACGGAGTTTGTCGGTAGCGAATCTGAGCTTCGATAATTTCTCCGACTTCAATCTTTTGCCGCAAAACTATGTGCGACAAGCTGAGATGATTATTTTTAGTCACCTCTGCTTTGTTTGGTCCGACCACTAAAGTATTAGTCGCAACATCTTTGGCAATCACGAACATCGGCGGCCGACTGACATCATGGGTGTCTAGAGTGAAGCCGTGACGCTGACCTAAAGTGTACACAAAGGCTCCTTTATGCTGCCCAATTACCTCCCCTTGTTCAGTCACTACTGGCCCTGGTGTAAGGTCGATGTAGTGAGCAAGGAATTCTGGAATATCGATATGCCCAAGGAAGCAAACACCCTGACTATCCTTTTTCTCGGCGACCGGAATACCGAGCGCTTCTGCTTCCAAACGAATCTGTGGTTTTGGAGTATCACCAACCGGAAAGAGCGAAGCAGCCAATTGTTCGGGCGAAAGTGTCCATAAGAAATAAGTCTGATCTTTGTTAGTATCAGTTCCGCGGTGAAGCTCGGGACCAAATTCACCATCAATCCGCTGAGCATAATGTCCAGTCGCAATAAAATCAGCCCCATGCGTTTGAGCAAATTTTAAAAAAGCTCCGAACTTAACGTACTGATTACACATCACATCCGGATTAGGCGTGCGGCCTGCTCGGTATTCTTCAATGAAATAGTGAGCCACATCATCTCGATAGGCGGCTTCGGCATCACAAGTCAAAAACGGAATATCAAGTCGGGCCGCTACACGCATTGCATCCAAGCGCTCAACTTCCCAATTGCACACCATAAAATCAGGGTGCCAAACCTTAATAAAAACTCCGACTACTTTGTAACCACTGGCCACCAAGCGCGCAGCGGCCACCGCCGAGTCCACCCCACCGGAGAGTCCTACAAAGACTGTCTGTTGCTTATTCATATTCATACGCTACCACAAAGTACGAGTTACCGTAAATACTTCTGAATGTTACGCAAATGCTCGGCATAAGTTTTAGAATAATGAAACTCACCGTCATTGCCAGTAATATAATAAAAATATTCAGACGGAGTCGGTTCTAACACGGCCGTAATAGCATCGAGACCAGGATTACCAATCGGAGTTGGTGGCAAGCCTTTGTTTAAATAAGTATTGTAGGGAGAATCGGTTTTTAAATCTTCTGGAGTCAATTCATTCAACGGTTTATCCAAAACATACTCCATCGAAGCATCAGTCTGTAGAGCCATATCAATAGCTATTCTGTTCTGCAAAATACCAGACACCATTTTTTTTGACTCTAAATCGCCGGCTTCGCGCTCAATGATTGAAGCTAAAATAATCACTTCTTCTAGAGTGAGAGACTGAGCTTCTATAGTTGGTTGCAACCTAGCGGTATTACTCTCAAAAGTTTCAAGCATCAAAGACTGAAGTTCTTCAGCAGTGTAGCTTGGGGGAATAAAATATGTCTCAGGAAACATTTTTCCCTCTTGCGGTTCAGCTTTAGTAATAAAAGTCTCAGCATCAAATTGCGGCAACACTTTGGCTGCGCGCGCTGCTAACTGAGTCACTCGCTCGCCCTCATAGTGAGTAAAGCGAATTAAATCAGCCACAAAATCCCCTTTCGTGAGACGTTCGGCCACCTGCAAAGTGGTCAAAGGCTCATCAAATACATATGTGCTAGCCTTGATATCCTTTGGCTCGTAGAAAAAAAGTAGAGCGTAATATAACAGAATATCAGACTGCACCACGTCTTTTTCTTGCATCAGTCTAGTAATTTCACGCACATCTGTCCCCTGTTCAATAGTAATTGGCAAGGATACAGGGAAATGTTTTGGAGCTTGATTAAGACCAAGAATATACCAGTAAGACACGCCCGAAAATAAACAAAGCACAGCGACTCCGATAGCCAAAGAAATTATGTAACGGCGCAACAAAACAGACTGTTTTAATTCAGATTCTTGAACAACTTCTGGTTGAGATTCTACAATATCATCTGGCACAAATTCTAGATTTTCGTCAGTCATACAAACATTAATTAAATAAACCGGTTGGCAAATTAGCCGGCGCTGATTTGCGAGTGTTCTCTACTCGACTCAAAGACGGAGTAATCACCGAAGTGCCAGGAATATGGTAGATCGTAGCTAATTCTTCTACCGACATCACTCGGGTTGCGTCGACTTTGTCTTTTTTGTCACCTTCTGTGTAGTAGCGAGCTTTGTAGTATTCAAGCTCTCTAGCTTTTATCGCTTTTATTTTATTTCCACTACGATCTTGAAAAAACTTGTAATCAAAGTCTGTTCGCCAGCGGGGTCCAATGCCATTGCGACCAATCATATCGAACTGAGAAAAACCACGCAATAAGTGACCAATCATTTCTCCGTCAAACTTACCGGTCTTTGTGATATACATGCCTCTAATTCCAACTTCAAAGGCATACTTGCTGATATTGCGCTCAATCGCAGCAATAGTGTCACGCTCACCCATGGTTAATACGGGGCGACTTTCGGTTTCTTCAGCACCAAGTTTTTTCTTGTCACGACCCATTAATTCATCAATTTTAACAGCCGCTTTTTTGTTCCAAGTTGAAACTTCGGACAAGGTACCAACTTTAAAGTTTCTTTTGATATGAGGTACAAGCAGGAACTGAATCCAAATCCGCTCATGTGGTTTAGTTCGACTCAAGTGCTCAATTAAGGCCGACATCGGCTCAAACTTCAATTCTTCTTTTGGCTGTCTATCTAACCCGAAATCAATATATGTTTTTATTGGCAATACCTCATCTTCTTTTTTTCCTAAATGAAAAGTAAAAGTTTCCCAGTCCGGAGATTTTTCTGGCACTTCGGCCGTGTAATCAATCAATTCCTCCGTTACTTCGATACCAGGATATTGTGCATAAAGTTGTGCTTCTAGTTGATTTTTGATTTTTTTGGTTGGCACGTTTGCATAAAAACGCACCTCACCGCCAATTGATACAAGCTCTAAACTTGTCACTAACGGATGCTTACCATCAAGGTATGTTTGCATTAGATTGTCTGGGCTGTTGGTGTTAAAAATTTGAGCCAAGACACTCTCCATCGCCTCAGGCGATTTTAACACCTCTTGTGGAGGCTTAATACGAAGGGTTGAGCGACCTTGCGAAAATTTAAATTTCTCTTGTACTGACCACATCCACTGCTCAAACAAGACAGTAAATAATACGAATGGTAGCCATAATGGAGAAAGTGCCACCACGATAGTAAGAATTGGTTTTAGGTCGACATTGAGGTGCGAGAAGGTAAAGTACATTACCCCTAGACCAAAAATAAGAAACACCGGTGCTGCCGTTGCAAAGAAAATAGATTTAAACATTTCGCCCATGTCGATATATTGTACACTATTTGTAACCACGAAAAGGGGCGGTCGGGCATATGCCCGACCGCCCCTTTTCAATCATCAGTTTTATTCAGAAATAGTGTAAGTTCCGTTTGATAGTTTTCGGAAAAGGTTAGCGTCTTGGAGATTTACTAAAATAGTATTGTCCTTAACGTAACGCTCTTTTCGCACCTTATCAATCAGTTCTTCACGTGAGAGTGGACCTTCGTTTTCAAGAATTTCTCGCAAGACATCCTTTACCACGCCGGCAGTGTAACCCCATTCAGTTAGTGCGTAGAGACCGCGTCCAACTAAAACAAACCGAGCGTCTTTAATTAGTTCGTTGTGAGTAGTAGCAATGTGAGCTTTGTGACTGAAAAGCTCATCAATTGTGTTGGCTACTTCACGAAAGTGCATTGGCGAACCGTGACGCTTTACTGCTAGGTAAGCGTAATCACGAATGCCTTTGACACGAATGTTCGGACTGTCGGCTGGTCCCCAATCTCCAAGAGGATTACGCCCAATTTGTTTAGAAATTTGCAACCAACGCTTAAGGACTGCTTCATCTTGATTTTCAGCCATCTCGGCTAATTCAATGCGGAAGCGGTTAACGATTTCGTTCTCACTTACTAACTCGTCACGATTAAGTCCTTTGTAAACGTTGCGCAGTGCCTTTTCTACGAGATCGGCAGTTTTACGTTCAGTAAACCAACGATGAGCGTATTGAGGATTTTCCTTACTTTTATAGAAAGGATCACCAACAATTAGTAGGAAATAGAGATGATTTCGAGTAGTTGGGTCGTTTGATATTTCATCAAGCAACACATGCTCAGCAATCAAACCACCACCAAGTTGGTCGATTAGTTTTTGTAGTTCAATAAAAAGGTCGTAGTGCTTTTTGTACACTTCAGACTTTTGGATAGATTGGATACCGTAATTTTCGATCTGACGAACACGTTCTCGTGTAATACCATATGACTGGCCAATCGCTTCGAGCGTGAAAGTATCACCATCCTTGCTCAAACCGTAGCGTTTTTCGAGTACGTCTCGAGCACGCTCAGGTAGAACATCTAGCAATGTTTTAGTGACTTGTTTGGGTTTAAATGAAATCATATTGATTAAGAAAGTTGGTTTTGTTTTTTACGGTTCCAATGCGATAAGAAATTTATAACATATTAGACGTAATTGGTCAACACTATGTGGATAACTTAGCGCAATTGAACAATTATGTTAATAATCCGTCCTGGTACATAGATGACTTTTACGACTTCTGCTCCTTCTAAATAAGTTGCAACATTAGTATTTTCCTGAGCCAAAACCAAAACTTCTGCTTCCGTTGCTTCGGGAGAAACCGTCACATCGCCGCGCATCTTGCCATTTATTTGCACGCCGATAGTTACCATTTCATCCTTAGCTAAAGCAGCGTCGTAAGCTGGAAATTCCGTAGCATGAATACTGTCTGACTGCCCAGCTTCACTCCACAGCTCTTCAGTTAGATGCGGAGCAAACGGAGCGAGCAGTTGTAGAAATACCGTGTAAGTATTTTTAGATAAGCCTTCTTTTTCAACCTGATTTAATAAAATCATCAAGGCACTGACAGCGGTATTGAATTTATAATTCTCAATATCATCAGACACTTTTTTAATTGTCTTATGCAGCAAGGTTGTAGTTGCTTTTGACTCTGATTCGACAACATGTTCCATCAGACCGTTTACTCGCTCCAGAAAGCGGCGTAGGCCCGCTAAACCACCTAAATCCCAAGGGTAGTTAGCTCCTTGGTACGGTCCCATGAAGGCTAAGTACATCTTTACTGTATCAGCTCCGACTAATTTGACCTGAGCATCTGGATCTACCACATTCCCTTTACTCTTACTCATTTTATTACCATCGGGACCAAGAATCAGACCACGATTCACCCGGCGTCGATAAGGCTCCTTGTCTGCAACCAGACCAAGTTTAAACAGCGCCTTCTGCCAAAACCGCGAATACAGCAAGTGCATGGTGGTATGTTCAGCACCGCCAAAGTAAGTATCAACTGGCATCCAATCTTTTTGCACTGCCAAGCTCGCTAATGATTCCGCATTCTTACTATCAAGATAGCGCAAGAAATACCATGATGAATCTACAAAGGTATCCATCGTTTCTACTTCCGGCGTCCAGCCCGCGCCAAAGATTTTTTCAGTTCTTTCCTTTAACTCCTGACTCTTAGCCAGTGGAGCTTCTCCCGTTGGCTTAAAATCCACATCCTCAGGCAAAGACCAAGGCAAATGTTGTTCGGGTACGACATGAGCTTTCCCCTCAGGGTCATAAACAATCGGAATCGGAGTCCCCCAATAACGTTGGCGACCAATCGACCAATCCCGCAGACGATAAGTATTAGTCATTCGACCACCAACTTTCTCCGTAATTATCTCTCGAGCAACATCAGAAGCCGCACCATTCAAACTGCCAGAATTCATCAATTGTCCCTCGCCAGAATATGGCACAGTGTCGTCGCCACTCACTACTTGAACAATCGGTAAATCAAATTTCTGCGCAAACGCGAAGTCGCGTTCATCATGCGCTGGCACCGCCATAATGGCGCCTGTACCATATGAAATCAAAACATAATCGGCGATAAAGACTGGAATTCTTTCACCATTGGCAGGATTAATAGCCAGGATTCCTTCTAATTTAACTCCGGTTTTTTCTTTAGTGTTATCTAGTCTGTCTTGTTCTACTTTCTGCTTACTGACTTCAATATAAGCCTCAACTTCATTCCAATTTAGAATTTGATTTTTATATTTTTGCACCAAGTCGTGTTCTGGCGCCAAAACCATATAAGTCACACCAAACAAAGTATCTGGTCGCGTTGTAAAAACTTTAACTACCTCATCATTGATTGATAGTTTAAAATCAATTTCCGCACCAGACTTGCGACCAATCCAATTACGTTGCGCCTCTTTAATATGTTCCGGCCAATCAAGCTCGGCCAAATCGTCCGTCAAAGCATCTGCAAAATCAGTGATTCGTAACATCCATTGTGACATCTTTCGTTTCTCAATCATGTTGTCACAGCGCTCACAAGCACCGTTAGCTAGCACTTGTTCATTAGCAATCACAGTGTTGCAGCCTGGGCACCAGTTCACTATTCCCTCGCCGCGGTAAGCAATGTCATTTTTAAAAAATTCAGTAAACATCCATTGCGTCCAACGGAAGTAGTCGGGGTCAATCGAAGCTGTGGTTTTGTCCCACGAAAAAGCATTGCCCATACTAGACAATTGTTCTTTCATGTAAGCGATGTTGCTTTCAGTCCATTCCCGCGGGTTGATATTGCGTTTAATAGCCGCATTTTCGGCTGGTAAACCAAAAGCATCGAAACCAATCGGAAACAACACTTGCTTGCCCTGCATGCGGCGCAAACGGACATAAATATCTGGCACCGCAAACGCGTACCAATGTCCAATATGTAAATTACCTGATGGATACGGCCACTCCACTAGCACGTATTCTTTCTCTTTTTTAGTGTCACGCTCCCCTGCGTCATAAATACCACTTTCCTTCCACTCTTTTTGCCACTTAGCTTCAATGGCTTGATGTTCAAAACGTTTATGCATAGCAATCTCCCCCAAAGTTACAAATAAATATCCCTACATTGTGCCACTGATTGAAGGGGATGTAAAATTAGATTTATCAACTTCATATAAAAAACACCTGCTGAAAGATTTACTCAGCAGGTGCTTGGTTAATATGGTCACTTTAAATAGATAACTCCAGAATATTTTTCAAGACATCTGAAAAGTTCAGTCACAAGTTCTTTACGAATGTAACCATATTGCTCATATTGATTAATTATCACACTGCAATGTCCTTTCCTGTTCCCAATCACAAGTACCGCTAGAACATCGGTGGCAAATTCTGAATTACATAGTGCATGTGAATCAAGCCGCAAACGGGCATGTGCCAGTTCGTGCGCAATCATATGAAACAATAAATAATCAGACCCCTTGCATAATTCCACTTTAGTCTTTTGAAAATACATTGTGCAACCCAGAGTCCTACAAGCCAAAACATCGACCTTAAAAATAATTTGGGCGACAGAAGATATCTTTGCAGAGTAACCAATCTGTTTCAGAAAACCTTTTGGTATTTTGTAACATTCAGCCATTATCTGAACTACTTTTGTAATATCTCCACTAGCTAGAGCAACATTAATTGCTGGTTGGTTTTGAAAGAAAGAACATCTAATTTGAGAATATGAGACACATAAAGCTCTGACTATTTCCTCAACTTGATTACGCTCAATAGAATTGCCATCATCAACAGGCTTAAATATTTTCATCTGAATACCCTCCGTTTGTCTATTCTGATTAAAACATAGTTTTATATATTTGTCTATTTGAATTTATTTCTAAACCACATAAATATTTGGCTACTTTATTTCAAATAGCCAACGATTTCGTTGTATAAATCTTCCTCTTCTTTGGTATGACTATTAAAAATAGTCGCTGGTGTTTTAAAACCATGTTCTATCATTCATATTCTTATATTCTCATTTAGAATTAAATAATCTTTAAACTCGAGCTTTTGCACCTCTACTATGTCTTAAAATACACACAGGAGTTATAATACTTGAAGCAAACCCTTGGGTGTGCTTTTTGTAAGTCAATTAAAAGTAAATTTAAAACTTAATGATGAAAAAAATCTACAGTAGTACTATCATGCTCCTTCTCCTCGGGGTTGCTGCAGTCAGTACTCCAAACGCAAACGCAGAAACGACCACACCCGTTCCAACTTTGACTTCAGTTAATTCTATGGCTGAGCAAATCAAGGCGCTTATGGAACAGATTACCGCCTTACAAAGTCAACTTGCTACTCTAAAAGGAGAAGTGAAGTCGGTACTTAGAGACAGTATTGCTGAAGGAATGACAGGGGAAGATATCACAAAACTACAAGAACTTCTGGCTACTGACCCAACAATTTATCCAGAAGGAAAAGTAACTGGATACTTTGGTCCGCTTACAAAGCAAGCCATTAAACGATTCCAAGAACGTCACGGAGCAACAGCTTCAGGCGAAGTGGACTCAGACACCCACTCTTTACTTGAAGAATATCTTCATGAAGGTTTTGGAGACAAAATACCGCAAGGACTACTTCGAGCTCCTGGAATAGCGAAGAAAATAGAAGGACGTTTCTCAAAGGGCTGTGACAAGAATCTTGGCGGAGGTAACAAAATGGGACCGCTTTGTAAAAAACTTAAGGTGTCAGAAACATCAGAAAAGGAATCTGAACACAAAGTCTCAACTTCTACTACAGTTTTATACAGCAAAGTGATAGTCTCAGTAACAAATGGCACAACAACTGTTAAATTTTCATCAACTTCAACTGATTTTACAGTAGTCGTAACATCAACAAATAAGAACACGGTTATTGCAGCAATTGCAAAAAAGCTTAATGTAACCGTAGATACTCTTGATGCTGCGCTTGTAAAGCAAGTCAAAGAAGCGCTTGCAAAAGCACTTGTTGATAACAGCACAGCCACCAAAGCAACTACTCAAACTTCTCTCAATGATGCTCAGGATGAAATTGATGCTGCTCAAGCTGCCATCGATGCTACTACAGGAAGCACTACTGAAGCTGAAATACTCTTGGATTCAGCACAAGTTAAACTTGATGCTGCACAAGTAAAATTTGACTCTAAAAAGTACCCTGCTGCCAAAACACTAGCTAATGAAGCGATAGATCTTGCAACAAAGGCAATAGAGGCTCTTTAATTAGTAAAGACTCATTTAACCTAAAAAACCGCCTTTGGCGGTTTTTTAGTGACTCTAGTGATTAAAAGTTACCGAGGCCTTTCCTTGGTAAATTCCTTGGTAAATTTTCAAAATAACATAGTGTTTTTACAACTTCACAAATGACACCGCTTGAAATGGAATACGATAAACCAATCTTAAGGCGACCATTATTAACCAGATTAAACCAGTGTATAAAACAAATACGACCGATATCCATTCGGTTAAAGCTGAACCAAAGGTAAATTGCCACACTGGGAAGAAATGATTGATAATTTCGTATATCAGACCCAATCCAGACGACCAGAAATACATATGTAGCAAAGAGTGCTGACGCAGCAAAATTACATTAGCTGTCATGAACCCGTAGGAAAAAATACCATTTAATACCAAGAACCACATCTGGTAACCCAACTCATAATCAAACAAACCGAAATATTTACCGACCACTAAATCAAAAATAATTCCAAAAGGCAAACCGAGCAACATCCCTTTACCTAAATAAGTAAATATCTGCTTTTTCTCACCAACACTGACTGCATGAATAACGAAGAAAAATAACTGTAAGCAAATTAAGATTGCGAAGTTAAGGAGATGTTCAACTACCATGATTTATTTTACCACCCTTTCAAAACAAACTTCTCCGGTACCATGCTCCCAATTATCTGGATTAATGACTATTTTTGTTTTTACAGATTCTGCAATAGTTCCATCTAAATTCACAGCCGTTGGTTTAAAATCACCTACAGAGACGGGGTTCATCATGGGATCATTAGCGTATCGTCCTGTTTCTGAATTAGCCATAAAAGTAGCACACAGCATGAAGCCTGTATCAATAATTTCATAGCGGTACGCTGCTCGGCCTTCAGGTGCCTCAGGCACAGGCACGCCTTTATATAACTCAGCTACAGTTTTCGGCAATTCATTTTTCAAAGTTAAATAATCCTGAATGTGCCACTGCATATCTTGCAAGTTTGTAATTTGTGTATCATCGAGTTTCTTTTCTCGCACTTCGGTTGGAGTAGCAATATTCATAAAACCATATACAAGTGAAATCAATACTATTACCGCTGCACCAATTCCGAACCGTACTGATTTCTTCTCTTCCTTCAACCAATAACCTTTAGCATCTAATAAATAATAGTAAAAAGCCGCGCCGACTATTATTGATACAGCTAAAGCTTTTAAAACAAAGCGTTGTGTAATATCACCATCTAAAAACGTCATAATAACTGTCACCAAGTCACCTAGCAAAACTCCCCCACCTACCAACAAAGAAAGGTAAATCAACCATTTAGTTAATCCAAGATAATTAGACTTAGTATCCTTCCGGCGAGTCTTATTAACAATTCGTGTCAAAATTAAGTAAGTAGGAAAAAAGACGAAAGTCATAGCAATACCAATGCGCACACTATTACTAGCACTCTCTAGTCCCCACACACCTTCAGTTGCGTCGGGAAATAAAATATTGATTAATCCGAACAAAAGTACTAGTAAAAAACTGACTGATAAATAAAGACTTATAAGTGAACCGAGTTGGAGCACAAAGTGCTTAGCTGTGTGATTTTCCATATGTTTTGATTATACGCTTCTTTGGAAGAGTGTGAAGCAGGAATCAGGTAATATGCAAATTTATCTGTAATTAAGAGTTTTCTAATTTACGGTATATAATGTAACTATATGAAAAAAGAAGATTTCCAAAATTCGCCAAAATTATTTTGTGAAAGTGTTAGTGTTGCCTTTACGCCCGAGTATTTTGTTATGGGATTAACCTCAGGCAATCAAGGCACTTTGTACACCATCACCCCACAACACGCCAAACGTCTGCAACAGTATCTAGCTCATCAAATTACCGAATTTGAAGAGAAACATGGTGAAATAAAAGCTGAGTGGCACCCTAACATAATAAGTCCGGTACAAAGAATAAATCCTCCCAATAGTTTGAGTTAAAAACTAATACATTAAAAATGGTAACTGGAGATATTTTATATACTTTCCATACTTTCATAATTTACCCCGCATCTTTTATTGAAGATAGTAGGGATTTTTTTATAACTAAAAAAGGAGATGCTTGGCATCTCCTCCTCTGAAACAATTTTAACTTAAGAACTCGTTGTTTTTTACTCCTGCAACAAACGCATTCCATTCACTTTTATTAAAGAATACTGTGTTTTTAGACACATCTTTACTATTGCGAACTGCAATAACGCCTTCTTTTTGAGCAACTTCAACGCAATCAGTACCTCCATTAGAATAAGAACTCTTGTGAAAGTCATTATCACAAAATGACACTGGTTTACTATTCATTATTTTTCTCCATAGGGAAACATCATCTCTGACGGGACAAGTAGGACACTTGACCAAAGTTAACTTACCATAAGTATAAGTCAATATTTTGTCAAAACATCCTCTGGCTGAATCCCCCGATTAAATTAAGCTAAATTTGAAAAGTGCGTTAGAATTGTGAGTGGAATCAGTAAAAGAAAAGCAGTCGGTCCCTTTGGGACCGACCGCTTTTCTTTCTCCTTACCTATATCGTATATTAAGAATGCAAAAACTCAATCACATCACCGTCTTGAACAATATATTCTTTTCCTTCCGTTCGCAGCTTACCTTGCTCACGAGCATTAGCCTTAGAACCAGACACTACTAAATCAGGAAACGCCACTACCTGAGCGCGAATATACTTAGTCATAAAATCAGTATGAATCGCCGCTCCAGCTTCTGGACCAGTACTACCAATCGGTACCGTCCACGCTCGAGTTTCCTTCTCACCAGTAGTAAAGTAGCTCATTAAGCCTAAACGGTGATAACAAGCCCGAATCAATGATTCTACGCCACTATTCTGCGCGCCGTACTCACGGCGAAATTCGTTTTTCTCATCTTCTTCCATATCCTTTAAATCGTGCTCCATGCCGGCATCAACCACCACGTACTCCGAGCCAGTTGATTCAAAGAATTCCAAAAGCTCTTGCCAACGCTCATCGTCTTGTTCATCGAGATTAAAGGCGTCTTGCTTTTTATTACAGACATACAGGAATGACTTCATAGTCAAAAGATGTAGACCTTTAATTAGTTTAGCTTCATCTTCAGTCACACCGAGACTATTAGCCAAATGTCCAGCTTCCATGTGTGGCAGTAGTTTTTCTAAAATAGCTTTTTCGGCGATTGCATCTTTATCACTACGGCGCACATCGCGCTCTAGATTATTTAGTCGCTTACTCACAGTTTCAGCATCAGCCAAAATGAGTTCAAGATTGATGGTTTCAATATCACCCATTGGGTCGATACTGCCAGACACATGATGAATATCACTGTCTTCAAAAATTCGTACCACTTCAGCAATCATGTCTGTCTCACGAATGTTGGCTAGAAATTTATTTCCCAAACCTTCTCCATCCGAAGCACCTTTTACCAACCCTGCGATATCCACAAACTCCACAATCGCTGGAATAATATCGGTCGAACCAGAAATCGCCGACAAAGTAGCCAAACGTGCATCGGGCACAGCAACAACACCCACGGAAGGGTCAATAGTACAAAACGGATAATTCTCCATCGGGACAGATTTTTTGGTCAGAGCATTAAACAGGGTCGACTTCCCCACGTTCGGCAGCCCAACAATTCCAACAGATAATGACATATGAGCGTTAGCGTAACAGATACCACCAAACTTTCAAGCCTCTAGCTGGTTAAAACAATATTAATTATTTAATTAAAAAACCCTGCTGACAAAATCAGACAGGGTTTTGAACTAGTTATATATACTAAAAGTATAACTTACTCTTCCTTAAAACATTTCCAGCTTGTGAAATCTGAATAATAAGCTTTTGGATATGAACACAACAGAGGGTCTTTTTTGTAATTAAATTTCCAGTCAGAACAATTTTTAATACCAATTTTTTTAGCAGCCTCAGCCGCTTCTTGCCAAGTTTCATAACGCTTTGCGGCAGACATGTTCCTTTTTCTTTTATCTGTTATTTCACGCTTTAGGAAAATGTCCCAGCCTGGAAAATCCGGATAAAATTTATTTGGAGCATTATGCAATCGGCTGTCATGTTTGTTGAAATTACGCAAGTCTAGACAGTTTTTTATTTTAAGCGCCACCGCTGCGTCACTTGCCTCCTGCCAAGTTTTATAAAAACCTTGTTTTTTTAAGAAAATATTCCAACCTGGAAAATCTTTATAAAATCTTGGAGGTCCTGATGGTAACAATGGATCTTTTTGATATTCATCACTATATTTATCAAAACTCGTAATATTTAATTTAATTGCCGCAACACTTGCCTCCTGTC
>JBEDID010000013.1:0-16899 GCA_041173745.1 Candidatus Parcubacteria bacterium
GTTACCAAAACCCTTACTAATGCTCAGACGGTTGAGGTTGTGTGTGCCGTCGACGACTTCTCTGCAGTGTCTAACACAGCCAGAATAAAAATTGACGTAGTGCCGACATTTCAGGAGATTTAGAGTTAAAATTTAATTGGCTAAAACCCTAACGCTGGCCGTTGGGGTTTAATCGCGGGCGACTATATTGGACGTAAAAAAGAGACGGCATCATAAAGCTAGCCTCCTGCTTGTATAATGAATAGAATTAAATATCAGACTAGTGTGTTTGCATCAGTTAAAAATGACCTAATTCCTGAGTGCTTGTCCTCTTTGTTATTAGTATGTAAGATAATCTATCTTGTATCTTTAGACCTTAGTTAAGTCTGTGTAATTAACTTTAAAACAACAATTTTCATCTTTTTTGCATAACAAGCTATAATTAAATCAAATATGAATAAAATTGTGTGTCCGAATTGTAAAACTGCTTTTGATATGGATGAGGCGGGTTTTGCTGATATTCTTAAACAGGTGCGAGATGAGGAGTTTAATAAGGAGCTGGCGCTGCGGGATAGGAGATTTGCGGAGGAGAAAGAGAGTGCTGTTAAACTAGCGGAGGCTAATTTGAAGAATATGCTGCAGGCTGACTTGGCCAAGAAAGAAGCTGAACTGGTTAAACTTAAAGCCGACATAGATAGTGCTCAAAACAATGCGGAGCTGCAGAAGAAGCTGGCTGTTACCGAAGCAGTCAATCGAGTAGAAAAAGAACGTGATAGTTTGAATGCCGAACTCAAGAATAAAGAATATGAGAGTCATCTGCTCGAGACTTCTTTAAAAGATAAATATGGCAACGAGCTTAAGACAAAGGATGAAATTATCAAAATGAAAGATGAAGCCATTGAGCGTTTGAAGGACATGAAGTTAAAGTTGAGCACGAAGATGGTCGGGGAGACTTTGGAGCAGCATTGTGAGACGGAATTCAATAAGTTGCGCTCGACCGGCTTTCAGAATGCTTATTTTGAAAAAGATAATGATGCCAAAACTGGCTATAAAGGCGATTATATTTATCGCGAAAATGATGAACATGGCAACGAAATCATTTCTATTATGTTTGAGATGAAGAATGAATTGGACGATACTGCCAATAAACACAAGAACGAAGATTATTTGAAAAAACTAGATAAAGACCGGTTGGATAAGAACTGTGAATATGCGGTGCTGGTTACTCTGCTAGAAGCTGAAAACGAATTGTATAACACAGGTATTGTGGACATGGCGCACCGCTTTCCCAAAATGTATGTCGTCCGTCCGCAATTTTTTATCCCCATGATTACCTTGTTGCGTAACGCTTCGCTGAATTCACTTAAATATAAAGCTGAGTTGTCGTTGATGCGGAATCAAAACATCGATATCACTGACTTTGAGGACAATTTAGGTAAATTTAAAGACGGTTTTGCTAAAAACTTTGACCTAGCTAGCCGTAAGTTTAAAACTGCGATTGAAGAAATTGATAAAACTATCGATCATCTTCAGAAAACCAAAGAGGCACTTCTGTCGTCGGGAGACAATCTGCGGCATGCCAACAATAAGGCTGATGATTTAACTATCAAGAAGTTGACGAGGGGTAATCCGACCATGTCCGCTAAGTTTGCCGAGTTGGCTGGGGTTGATAAGACAATAGAATAACAACCTACCAAGGAAAGACCTTGGTAGGTACCTATTCTCAGTCTATTTGGTGTATGTTAAAATATAGGAAATTTATTTGTTGTCGATTTAATTAATGTAGTTATGAAATATTTATACATAATCATTGCTGTGGTAGTTTTAGGTGGAGCGGTGTTTTTAATGGGGAACAAGGCTAATGCGCCAGCTGCACAAGATTCAATGGAATTGCGACCAACTAACGAAGTGTCAAAGGAGACTGAAGAAGGGGCTGCAGAGTTTGAGCCTGTTGATGGTATAAGTAGGGAAGAGGACGCTGAAATTTCAAACGGTACAACTGAAGAGTCCGCTGTGTCAGAAGAAAAGGTTTTTACGCTTGATTCGTTTAAGTATGGCTATTCTATAAAGGAAATACGAGTCAAGAAGGGTGATGAGGTGACTATTAAATTAACTAGCTCAGATGGTATGCACGATTGGGTAGTTGATGAATTTGGTGCTTATACTAATAAAATCAACGCTGGAGAAACATCGGCTATCTCTTTTGTCGCTAGTGAAGCTGGCACTTTTGAGTACTACTGTTCAGTTGGAGACCACCGTGCACAAGGCATGGTTGGTAAGTTGATTGTGGAATAAATAATGATTTACAAAAAAATCTCCCTAGGCCTTGCCTAGGGAGATTTTTTTATAATCTTGGGTTGGCAGGAAAAATATTACCATGGAAAAACCTGAGCGTAATATTTTGTAGTGACTGATGCTTGCAGGTAGCGGTACCGCTATTGCTAAAGTTGTGATAGTATGGCGGACTATGGCCTTTAAATTTAAAAACTTAGATCCTGAATTGCGGCAGCTTATGTTGACTGAAGTGGAACTTGATATCAGTAATGACAGTTTGTATATCAGTAAAAGATTCACACCGCGCGGGCAGGCAGCTTATCCCGGTTTCCTAAAAGAGGCGGTTGTTAATGGTACTGAGGCATCATTTGGTATTGTTATCTCAAAGCGGGGTTTAATTAATAAAGAAGAAATGAGGCACTCAAATAACAAGGTTATTACTCTGAGGATTCCTGGTGATGCTGGCACTTCGCTCGCAAAAGGTGAATTCAATCGGTTTTATATGCGCGCTGTTTTGGTTAAAGCGATGGCTGAAAATCTAGAAGTTGAAATCTATCGAGCACAAGAAGTGGCGCGCGCACGAACTGAGTCACATTTGATAATTGGAAAAAAAGTAAACTCATCAGAATTGTTGGAGAATTTAAGAAGTAAAATGGGAGTAGATACGGCTCTTGGGTTGCCTAAGGGACCTAATTCTGGTTTGTCTATTAAGTTGGTGTAGAGTAAAAATAATCATACTAGGGAGTTTTTTACCAAGGCAAAGCTTCTTTTACCAAGGCAAGGCCTCGGCAGCTCTACTTGTCGAGTAGAATTGTCTGTGTTCATATGTTGAGCTTTTGTTATTATCGACAGAATTTCTTTGAACATTAACTTACTGTTTGATATTATTACCATTGGTGAATCAGCCAAGTCTTACAATTAAGTCAAAAAAATAAGCGAAACTTCCGTCAATTGACGGCTTTTTTTTACCTAATTAAATCTTAGTACCTGGAGGTGGGTCATGAAGTTCTTTAATATAAAAATGTGTCAGAGGCAGAGTTGTAACAAACTCTATCGACATAAATCATTGGTAAGTAATCTCTCAAACGTTCACGTTGAGTGTTGCTCCTACCGTTGTTATTTACAGACTATTGGATTTTATGGTCATGAAATGGAGGGTAAAAAAGTATATCTCAGGGCATTAATCTTTGTTTCAATTCCAAAATTTATGTACCGAATAGTGCAAAATTTTCGGACTAATAATCTAAAAATCGAGGGTAACACCGGGTCACAACCGTCACTAGATCATTCTCACGTTTGATTTTGCGGCTCCATAGCAGCTTTGTTTTATTTCAAAGCTGCTATTTATATTTTTATGAAGTCTCGTCGTAATTTACTTAGCTTAATGTTTGTCCCATTTATTAGTTTGTTGATGACGGTTGTATTTACTACTACTGTATAATATTTAACATATGTTTAAATTTCTGCCAGCTTTATTTTTGTCTGTAATCCCCACACTGGCATTTGCTCACACTCGTTGGTTTGCCGAAGATGACCTTGATTCTTTTCAAACGACAGAACCAACTACTTTATATTTGTCAGTTTGCGCGGTCATAATTTTGATTATTGTTACTGTCGGTATCTGGCTCCATCAAAATAATCATCTCCGCTTAAAATTCCTCCGACCCAAAAAAGCACATGCATTTGAGCGGGCAGCCTCAACTTTTACTGCGGTAACTGGCGCTTTTTTCTTAATTGCAGGGACGCATGAATATCTTTTTTCACCGAATTTTACTGAATCAATAGGAGTGCCTGAGTATTTAATTGTCATGCAGATTCTAATTGGAATAATGTTCCTGGTGGGAATTTTTACCCGCACATCGGCAATTGTCTTAGGTTTGATGTGGCTGGTGTCATTTTTCTATGTTGAATGGGTCGAGGTAATTGAGAACATCTGGGTACTGTCTACGGCGATGTTTATCGCGGTCATGGGTAATGATTACTTTTCTCTAATTTCGTTTTCGAGACCCCGAAAATATCTAAGGAAATACCGAAACCACGCTCTTTCCTTCTTGCGGGTCGGAACCGGTTCAGCTTTAATGATTCTGGGGTTTTCAGAAAAAATACTGGAACCAGAATATGGAATAAACTTTTTAAGTCATTATCATTGGAATTTTGCTCATTATTTTGGAGTAAATATGTCGGATTATCTTTTTACAATTTCTGCTGGCTCAGTTGAATTTACTTTAGGATTAGTCTTTGTCTTGGGAATTATGACAAGGCTCAACGCGCTAGTGGTGTCTATTATCTTCACTATTCCGCTCTTCATCCTAGGCCCGATTGAGTTGGCTGGGCACATACCGCACTTCGCTTCGGTTATTTTATTGCTATTCTTTGGCGGCGGCGGTTTCTTTACTATGTTTCGTAAACATAAAGATGAAAAGATTTTTTGATGAGTAAAAGTAGATTTATAAATTTTAAACATTTTAAAAATGAAAAAAATCTTAGTAAATTTTTTTGTAGCGCTCGGGGTAATATTTTTTATCCTGATAATAATTGCCAGTTATTTATTTGTAGTTGACCCGTATAACTTGAAACCGTTAATTTTTGGCACTAGTGTTTTGCAAGAAAAGACTGGACAAGCCCCAGCGTCGACTACGGTTGGAGATAATGGAAATGTTGAAACTATAAACCCTGATAGTGGTTTTGTTTTATCTGAAGCTCAAAAACAAGCTTTGATAAATCTGGGTTTGAATCCAGCCACCGTGCCGTCTACTATAGATCCAAAACAAGAAGCCTGCTTTGTTGAGGTGCTTGGTAAAACACGAGTAGAAGAGATAAAATCTGGGGCAGTGCCAGGAGCAATTGAATTTGTTAAAGCTAAAGCTTGTATTTAGTTTTGCTGGCCAGTAGGTATTTTCTTTATTCTTAGATGTTATACTCATACCCATTATGTTTACTTACGTTTTATTTTTTATCGGCTTAGTGTTATTGATTAAAGGCGCTGATTGGCTAGTTTTAGGCTCTTCTTCAATAGCAAACCGAATGGGAGTGTCAGCCTTGGTAATTGGTTTGACTGTAGTGTCGTTTGGAACTTCGGCCCCAGAGCTCGTCGTAAACTTGCTGGCCAGTATTAGCGGCAGCACTGATATTGCTATTGGTAATATCGTCGGCAGTAACATCGCTAATATTCTTCTTATTCTAGGAGTCTCGGCCATTATTTACCCATTGTCAGTACAGAAGGGAACTGTCTGGAAAGAAATCCCGTTTGCACTCTTGGCGGTATTTTTAGTCTTTGTGCTGGCTAATGACAGTTTGATTGATGGTGCTACCACTTCAGCCTTGTCTCGAATAGATGGTATTGTTTTGATTAGTTTCTTTGCAATTTTTATGTATTACATCATTGGCTTAACAAAACAATCGGCCAATACTGATGCTGTCGAAGAGACAATAGAACTGTATTCCCGAACCAAATCTACTTTTATGGTTCTGGGTGGAATGGCCGGTTTGATAATCGGTGGAAAGTGGATTGTTGATGGAGCGGTGACTTTTGCTACTAACTTAGGTGTCAGTGAAGCTTTGATTGGACTGACAGTGGTAGCCGTCGGAACTTCATTGCCAGAATTAGCCACTTCCGCCATGGCCGCTTATCGCAAGAACGTCGATATTGCTATTGGAAATATTATTGGTTCAAATATTTTTAATGTCTTTTGGATACTTGGTCTGTCTTCCATTCTTAAGCCCTTACCGTTCGCGCCGGTTTTAACAGCCGACCTGATGGTGTCTATTGTAGCAACTTTACTATTATTTTTCGCTTTATTTGTGGGAAAAAGACACACCTTAGAACGCTGGCAGGGCGTCGTTTTTGTTTGCATGTACGTTGCTTATACAATATTTTTGATAGTACGAGGATAAAAAAAGCGCCTTTATAGTCAATTTTTTATTTAATGCAAGCAAAAAGCTTGCATTTTTATTTAATTTGTAGTATAGATAGTAAATCGCAGAAAAAGAGTTGACCTTGGCATGTGAGTATTCATCAGATATCAAGGTCAGTTCTTTTGGTTTGTCCTTTGACAACATAAGAATATTCTAGTGTACAAATGTACACTAGTCCCTAAACGTTGGATTTTGTTAAACCAAAATCCGCCGTCGCTCTCATGTAAGTGAGGGTGAATAAACGGTATCTCTTACATTGTGTAGGAAATACTAATCCCGAGCATGTGCTCAAAATTCTATCAAATGGTGATTCAGATGAAAAAAACAACTCTTGTATTAGCTATTGCATTGGCACTTTCTTCTGCTTCGGTTTTAGCTACTGGCTATAGCGGTGCAGATGTTAGTGTAAGTTCAGGTTCGTTTGAAACAAGTGCTGCAACTGGCATGTACACGTATGCAGAAAACGCTGGCTCGTCCGATGGTAGCGCAATTTTGTTCAATGGCGGTGCTGTGGCGATGGGTGACTACGCAACACAACACAGTGGTCAAGCAATGGGCTACGGAAGTAGCGCAACTGCCGGCCAAGGTGGCGGTGGTGTAGATCTGTCAATTCATCACAATAATGTGGCGGCTGATTCTGGTACAGGACAGTCACAACAAGCTGTGAATGGTGGTGGTTACTACGGTTACTACGGTTATTACGGTAGTAACACTATGGCTCAAGGTTCTGGTAATTCAAATGTTGCCGGTGCAACTTGGAATGCTGATTTCTCTGCTCATGGTAGTGATTCTCAGTTAGCCTCAGGTGGTTTCTTCTACGGAGCACCAAGTGCGACTACCGGTGGTGAAACTGCTTTTGGAAGCATTACTGGTTCTAGCAGCTTTGGCGGTTTTCCGCATTAAAAACTGGGCGTCTAAACGTCCTTAACTTGTTGCAAGGGAGGGTAACCTCCCTTGCGCTTCCATAATTTGGAGATTAGAGATGAAAAAAATTGCTTTAGTATTAGTTTCGGCTTCTTTGGTATTTACCGCTGGTCTTGCCAGTGCAGATAATACTAATTTAGTTGGCGTCAACGCTGGTTCACAATCGTCATCAGGAGCTTCGGCTTATGGTGGTAATCCTCAAGCGGGTGCGGGTGTAGATTTTAATTATGCACCAACATCAAATTACCAAGCGCAAAAGTATCATGCTGGAAACGGTCAAAATGCTTTGCAGATTCCTGGTTCAAACTTGAATAATTTCTACCCACATACTAAAACGTTGGGTGGAAACTCTTCATTTTTGTCAGATTTTATGAGCACAAATTGCGACAAACGCTACTCCGTATCTCCAGATGAAATTGACAATATTGATTCGGTAGTAATTACTGAAACAGAAAATTTCACTTTCACGAGTACGTTGTATGCAGATGCACGTACTAGTGGTTATCTGATGCCAGATCCGAATACGACTACCGGTATGACAGGTGGCGTCATTTCCAATATTGCTAAGGAACTTCCGTTAATGGATCCTTCCGATCGCTTTGGATGTGTGGCGGAAATTGTTGCTGTCAGTAAGTTCGGTAATGCTACACCAAACGCTTTGGCAGCAGCTGCAAAAGACTTTGCTGCATCAAAGTATGGAAATTATGGACCACTGACGTTCATTAAAGACCCAAGGAGCTTCACTGTTCTAGATGGACAACATAGCGCACATGAAGGTACCTCGATTTCAGGTGGAATCGGTGGTAGTCCAGGAACTATGTTTTCTAGCTTAGCTGCTGGTTGGGTTGGTACAGATACTCAAGTTACTCAACAGGACCCAAGTGCAGCAGTGCTTCACGTGGTTTTGAGATATGGACCTAAACATCCAATGTATAAAGTTGGACATGACTTAATCGCTGCAGTTAAAGCAGACATTAAAAGTCAAAAAGATGGCGTAAAAGCTCAAGCTCAAGCAGATCGTGATGCTCGCTTGCAAGCAGCCGTTGATGAAATGTTGATTAAAAAACAAGCTGAAAAGATTGTAAAACAGTCAACATTAAACTAGCTAGTCTAACGGTGCGGTGACTCATACAAAGTCACCGCAATAGGGACATATTCTTATGTTAATTTTAAGTTAAGCCCATTAGGATTCTATTCTAATGGGCTTTTTATTATGTAAAATTCATGGTAGGGAGGGATATTTTTGAAAGAGCTTGCTAAATTCAAGAATATGTGGCATTATTGCGCCAATGAATAATTTTAGAGAGGGAGGATTTAAAAAACCAGGAAGTAGCTTCGGCGGCAAGCCTAGTTTTGGAGGACAACGCAGTGGAGGTTTTGGTGGAAATCGTGGCGGAGGTGGAGGAGGTTTTAGTGGCGGAAGAGATCGAGGTGATCGTGGTGGAGATAGAGGCGGTCGTGGTGGTCAAAGTGATCGACCGACCGAAATGCACTCAGCTACTTGTTCAACTTGTCACAAAAGCTGTGAGGTACCATTCCGTCCCTCAGGCGATAAGCCAGTTTATTGTAGTGAATGTTTCGGCAAACAGAAGTCAGACGAAAACAACTCACGAGGTGGTGATCGTCATGACGGAGGTCGCTCATTTGATAACCGAGCACCACGTGAGGATCGACCAGTACGAACCGAACGAGCACCAGAACGAAGTCGTGACGGCGATGCCGACATCAAACAACGTTTAACTATTATCGAATCTAGATTAAATCGAATTCTAGACTTAATCAATCCTCCAACTAAGGCTGGTGGAGCCGCAGTAGAAGTGAAAACAGCTACTAAAAAAGAAGAACGAAAAATTGAAAAAGAAGTGAAAAAAGTGGTTGATGCACCAGCTCTTAAAAAAGCAGTTGCTAAAGCAGTTGCACCAAAGAAAGAAGTAGCAAATAAGGTGGTTGCTAAAAAAGCAGTGGCTAAGAAAGTCGCTCCGAAAAAAGTAGTAACTAAGACAGTGGTAAAAAAGGTGGCCAAAAAAGCTACTAAATAAGCTACTCAACTTCCGACTTTGGTGCGGCAACAAAAAACGACCAGTCCCTTTGGGACCGGTCATTTTTTTTGTTAAATCACCTAAAAAAATCCTTCAGTGTAAATTTGGTGTGGTGGTAATCCTGCGTCGCGCAAGCCGCGCCAGAGTGATTTGGTGAAGTCCATCGCTCCACAAAGAAATATTTCTGTATTTTGAATATTTGGTAATTGATTTAATATTTGTTCAGGCGTAACACGACCAACCTTGTAATTAGTTTCAGTTTCACGAGTGAGGTAATAATGAACAGAAAGACTGTGTTTGTATTTTGCTAGAGTGTCCAACTCTGTCTTGAAGGCGATATCATCAACCGTACGGTTGGAGTAAAAAAGATGGATTGGTCGATCATCATTAATATGAGTCAAATGTTTGATAATGCTAAGGCAAGGCGCGATACCAATTCCTCCAACTACAAATGCTAGTTCAGTTGTGTCGCTTAGTTCGGGGTAAAAAAATCCGTAAGGAGCTGAAGTTGAAATGGTATCACCAACTTTGTGAGCCAAAATCGCTGTTGAAAAACCCCCCATCTTTTTTACTGATATTCGAAGCAATGTTTCGTGCGGAGCGTTTGATATGCTGTAAGCTTTTCCTTCGACGGGTCCAATATTGGGAATTTGGATTGTAAGATATTGTCCGGCGATAAAAGTCAGTTTTTCTGTGATTGGCTCTAAGTAAAGACTGGTAACATCATGAGTTTCTGGTACAAGCTTGGCAATGCGCCATTGGTAGGAATTGATTGTGTTCATAAAGGTGGGTTAATGAAGTAACTTGGCTTCGTAATCGTCGATTGCTTCGCGCAAGGCTTGATGGCCCAAGACAGAACAATGGTATTTTTGCGTCGGTAAACCGCCTAGCCGGTCGATGATAGCCTCAGGGGTCAGTCGCTTGGCATGGGTCAGTAACATGCCTCCAGCTTCGGTGGCCATCACCGACATCATAGAAGTAGAAGCAATCGCCGAAGCACAGCCAAATGTGCGCCACTTACACTCGGCAATCTTTTTTTGTTTCGTATCGACTTTAATCCAAACTACCATCATGTCGCCACAAGCGGGGCTGCCAACAATTCCTACTCCTTCCGACTGATAATTTTTTTCGTCAAATAAAATATTGCGCGGATTAAAAAAGTGGTCTTTAACCGTGTCGCTGTAAAGCCATGATGGGCTGTCGTTACAAGCTTTGATGTCAGGAGTATTTTGCATATTAAGAAATAGTATTAACTATCGGACTAGCACTCATTGCTAGTAAAGTGGCGTGAATTTTTGTGAGTGCGGTGACAGTATATTGAAGTTCTTCGCGGGTCGTTTGAGTTCCTAAAGTAAACCGAACACTGCCGTGAATTACGTCTGCTCTCAGTCCTATAGCCGAGAGAACGTGAGATGGTTCAAGGTCAGCGGCGGAACAGGCGGAGCCGGTTGATGCACAAATACCGTAAGTATCGAGCATGAGTAATATTGATTCACCTTCAATATGAGGCAGGCAAATATGCACATTATTAGGCAGCCGCTCAGTTGGATGACCGTTGAGGAATAGGGTAGGTAAGTTGGTTTTAAGTTCGCTAATAAAAAATTCTCTTTGTTCAGTTAACTGAACAAAGGTTGCTTCAGTGTTTGCTACTGCTCGTTCTAAGGCGACTGCAAAACCAACTATTAGCGCGACATTTTCAGTGCCAGCGCGACGTTGGTTCTCTTGATCTCCGCCAACTATTTGGGGATTTAAGGCTGTTCCGGCCTTGAGATACAATAGTCCGATGCCTTTTGGTCCGTAAATTTTAGCACTGTTGATAGTCATTGCATCGACGCCAAGTTTGGGTGGTGAAACCGGCAGCATACCTACCGCTTGGCAGGCGTCGGTGTGAATCATGGGGCACCAAACCTCGGAGTAATGTTCTCTGATAGCCTGAGTGATAATGGGAATTGGTTGAATGGTTCCAATTTCATTATTGGCATACATGACAGAAACTAAAATTGTGTCGGGAGAAAGTGCGTTAAGTAAATCTTTAATTTTGACTTGACCATATTCATCGACTGGTAAAAATGTAACCCGAAAGCCCTCGTTGGCAAGTTGTTTAGCGGCCGCCAAAACAGCCTTGTGTTCGATAGCTGAGACTATGATGTGATTACCGTGAGTGCGATTGGCTTGAGCTAAACCAAGAATGGCCAAGTTGTCTGACTCTGTTCCGCTACCAGTGAAAATAATTTCAGTTGGGTCTACTTCCAAGGTGTCGGCTATAGTTTGACGAGCCGCCGCCAGGGCGTCGTACGCGCGGCGCCCAACGCGATGCATTGAAGAAGGGTTGCCATAATTAGTACGGATATGTGGTTCCATCGCCGCAGATACGACTGGGTCCAATGGAGTTCCAGCGGCATGATCGAGATAGATGTCTGGATTTATTGTCTGATTTCGCATGTTGAAACGTAGTGACTCATTAGATGTTGGATTCTTTCTAGTTCGGGGATGCTGTAACAGGCTTTGTTGCGGAAGGCGGGGTTGAGTAATTTGGTGGGAATAAAAGGTTGTAGGTAGTAGCGTTTGGCACCGCGGATTAGTTCGCCAATGCTCCGAAAATCTTCTTCACTAAGTAATGATTTTACGACTGTTGTGCGAAATTCATAATCTACTTGATTGGAACGTAAGAGTTCAATGCTTTGTTTGATGCTTTCGATATCGACTGGACGAGCAATTGTTTGTTCGTACTTATCTAACGGCGCTTTGATGTCCATGGCAACGTAGTCAACTATTTTTTGCTTAATTAATTCTGTTAACATGGTCGGATTAGTGCCATTAGTGTCTAGCTTTACCAGCAGCCCATGCTTCTTAATGCGGTTGATAAATGGTATTAGGTCGTCATGCATGGTCGGTTCTCCACCGGTCACAGTCACAGCATCCAAAAGGGCGGCTCTTTGATTGAGAAAGGCGAAGAAATCCTCCACCAGTAGTTCATCAATCGTTTCATCGACTAACTCAGGATTATGACAGTACGGACAGCGAAAGTTGCAGCCAACAGTAAAGACAATCGCACAGACTTTTTGTGGGTAATCTATCAGTGAGGTTTTTTGTAAACCACCTAAGCGCATGGTGTAACATTTTTGGTTACTTCAGCTAGAGTGACTGTTTTTCGGTCGTCGTACTCACTTTTCTTGCCATTATTCCATTGTTCGACTGGGCGTAAATATCCCACTACTCGACTGTATATTTCGCATTGAGACTGGCAAGAGGTGCAGTGTTGTACTTCGCCGTTAAGGTAGCCATGCGTCGGACAGATACTGAAGGTTGGTGTGATGGTGAAGTAGGGCAGGTGATAATTAGTGCAGATTTTCTTTACTAATTGTTTGATTACGGTTGCGTCATTGATGCGTTCACCGATGAAAAAGTGGATGACTGTACCGCCGGTGTATTTAGTTTGCAGGTTGTCTTGTAGGTCGAGAATTTCGAACATATCATCGGTGTGCATGACTGGGAGGTGGGTGGAGTTGGTGTAGTAGGGGTCGGCCACTGCGTGGCCGACCCCGTTTGCAAAAATCATATCGGGAAAAAGTTTTTGGTCTAACAATGCCAAACGATAAGCAGTACCTTCGGCGGGTGTCGCTTCGAGGTTGTAGTTATTGCCAGTTTCTTCTTGATAAGAAGCAATGCGGTCGCGCATTTGAGTCAGTATTTCTGCAGCGAAAGCGTTACCTTCTTTGGTGGTAATGTCTACGCCGAGTAATGATCTGACTGCTTCATTGGCACCCACTAACCCAATGGTTGAGAAATGATTGGTCCAATAGGTCCCAAACACGGTTTTAATATTGTCGAGATAATGTTTGGTGTAAGGGTACAAATTACCATCAGTCATTTTTTCCAATACTTTACGTTTTATTTCCAAACTTTCTTTCGCTAAGTCCATCAGTAAAAATAGCCGTTCTAAAAATTCTGCTTTATTCTTAGCTTCGTGACCGATTCGCGGTAAATTAATCGTTACAACACCAATTGAACCGGTCAGAGGATTTGCACCAAATAATCCACCGCCACGTTTCTGCAGTTCACGGTTGTCGATACGTAAACGACAGCACATCGAACGAGCATCATCTGGACTCATATCTGAATTAATAAAGTTTGAGAAGTAAGGGATGCCATATTTAGCAGCTGATTCCCAAAGATTACTAATTCGTTTATTGTCCCAATCAAAATCTTTGGTGATGTTGTAGGTAGGAATTGGAAATGTAAAAACCCGTCCTGAAGCATCGCCCTCGCTCATCACTTCGAGAAACGCTTGGTTGAACATGTCCATTTCTCGTTGGAAATCGCCGTATTTTTCGGTTTCATTTTTACCACCACGAATGACGGACATATTTTTGTAGTAAGTAGGAACGGTTAGGTCTAGAGTAATATTGGTAAAAGGTGTTTGAAAACCAACGCGAGTCGGTACGTTAACGTTGAAGATAAACTCTTGTAGTGCTTGCTTAACTTCATCATACGAGAGGTGGTCATACCAGATGAATGGCGCCAAGAGGGTGTCGACGTTAGAAAAAGCCTGCGCACCCGCCGCTTCGCCTTGTAATGTGTAGAAAAAGTTTACAATTTGCCCGAGTGCACTGCGAAAATGATTGGCTGGTTTACTTTGAATTTTGCCCGAAACACCACCAAAACCACGCTTGAGTAAATCATATAAATCCCAACCAACGCAGTAGACAGACAGTAAATTTAAGTCATGTAAATGAAAGTCTCCGGCGAGATGGGCATTTTTAATTTCAGCCGGATAAATTTTATCAAGCCAATAAGTTTTGCTTACTTCAGAGGCAATATAGTTGTTCAAACCTTGGAGAGAAAACGCCATATTACTATTTTCTTTCACCTGCCAATCCATGCTACTAAGATAACGGTCTACTAGGTCAACGGTTTCGGTGTTAACTAGACGTCGAATCTGTGCGTGTTGCTCACGATAAAGAATAAAACGCTTAGCGGTCTCAGCAAAATCTTGATGGATAAGCTCCTTTTCAATAATATTTTGCACACCTTCAACCGTCGGGACTTCATTTTTTTTGGTTTTTGTATTAGGTTCAAGAGTTAAAAGTACCGCTTTAGTTATTTTGATTTCGATACCTTTTTGGTATTCGCCACTCGCTCGGAATGATTTTTCAATTGCGCGTTGGATTTTGGCTGGATGAAAGGGCACTTTAGAGCCATTTCGTTTAATGATATGGGTCTGCGAGGAAGTCAGAATAGTATTGTCCATGTTGTGTGGTTAAGAGTTAGCAATAGGCCACAGTGGAGCATGTGGTAGTATAGATAGGTATCTATGAATACAGTATACACATAGACGGACGTCTATGTGTGTGGATAGCAAAATATGAAATAATATGACTGAAAGTCCAGAGCAAAAAACCTACAAACGCCCGACTTGGGTTAAAAAGAGTGTCATGTCAGAAGAGGAATTATGCCCGGATTGTTTTAAGGTAGTTGGAGTACGGAGTCGATATAAGTTGGTTTGTGCGCTGGGTAAGCTTAAAGCTGGAGCAACTGTGACTGAACTAACGAAAGAATTAGGTTTGCAACAACCAACCGTCACTCATCATTTAAATGTACTAAGGTCGGTATCAGCGGTCGATTTTGTTGAACGCGGTCGCGAGCGTATCTACTCCCTCAACCGCTCCGCTCACTGTTTTGAGGAGTGCCAGATTCCGTTTTAGTTAACTTGTTATTAAAATTAGGGTCTCAACAAATTTTCTGTAATATTTAGTTGCTATAATTACCATATTTAAATATGGGAAATTTAAAACGATTTTTAAAATATTCAATGATTGGAGTTTCTACTCTGTTATTTGACTTGTTGTTGCTGACAGTTTTTATTGATGTGTTGCAACTTGAATACTATTTTGCAACTCCAATTGCTTATGCAATAGCCGTGTCAATTAATTATCTCATCAGCCGTCGGTATGTTTTTGTCGGATCGGCCCGTGACATGAAGACTGGTTATGTTTTTTTTATCTTAATCGCAGTGGTAGGGATGTTGTTTGTGACCGCCGGTATGTATGTTCTGATTAATTATTTTTCCTTTTATTATTTAGTATCAAGGATTTTAGTCGCTGCTTTGGCGGGAATTTGGACCTATCTTATGAACTTTTTTGTGAATTTTAAACTTGGATAATCGTTTAGGATAAGTAATTACTAAAAACTTATTCACATTCTTACAAAGACATTGTGCTAATAGAATTTTAATAGGGTATTATGGTCATAAATTTATTAAATTATCTTATTTTACCTATGCGTTCATCTTTATCTCTAAGCTTTGCAGCACTTTTACTTCTGTCTAATACTTCGGTAGTTTACGGAGCGACATTTTCAGTTAGTCAAATATCATATGAAAGTGCGCCGAATGAGGTTATTGTTACTCCATTACAACATGGTTACTATGGTGAAGAGGTGTCTAAATTACAGCAATTACTAGCTGAAAACCCGGCGGTTTATCCCGAAGGATACATTACCGGTTTTTATGGTGACCTTACTGAGTTGGCTGTTACCAGATATCAAGATTTGTACCATATTTCCCCGCTTGGATTATTGACCGACATGACACGCGATAAACTAAATGAATCTGATAAAGTGATTGTTTTAAAGCCTGCCGATGAATCGGCTCTGACTGAGCTACAAGTGATTAGTAAAACCTCAGAGATTGATTTAATTAATGCTTGCATGTTTAAGTCAGCTACAACCAGTCCTTGTGAAAAAACTGACCTTAATAAAGATGGTTTTACTAATATGGGAGATGTTGCCTTGCTGAAATCATTAATCAAGTTTGATTTAAATGGCGATAATAAAATTGACGTTAATTCTGTGGGTAGTGCTGATGTTTTAGCTCTAGCAGCTTGTGTATTCAAAGCCGCTGCCGGCACTTGTGCCGCTGCTGATCTTACTGCTGATGGAATTGTGAATTTTGCTGATCTATCAGCATTAAGAAATAATATTAAATACGATTTGAATGGCGATTTGGTGATTGACCTCAGAAGCAGTGTTAATTCTTTGTAAACTTTCTTGAATTTATAAAAATACCAGCTAAGCAAGGCTGGTATTTTTTGTGGGTAATCTTAGTAATTTAGCTGACATTTGGTGGGTTTGTGGTAAGGTAATAAAACAACAGTTATAACTTAGTTAGCAATATTTTGTATGGTGGAAGAAATTATCGATAATATCAAAGAATCAATTAGCGCGTGGCTCAAACAAGCCGGGGTAGAAACTCCGCTGGTGTTGTTGGAGCGGGCGAGTGTCTCTGAATTTGGTGAATATTCGAGTAATGTCGCCATGCGCTATGCTAAAGAGTTGGGTAGAAATCCATTGGAATTAGCGGGGGAGTTAGTGGTTTATTTGGGTGAACATCCTGTCTCTGGAGTTGAGCGAGTGGCGGCGGTCAAGCCCGGATTTTTGAATGTCTATCTAACCGTGGCAGCAAAAGTCCAACAGCTCGCCACTATTCGCGCAGAGCGGTCTAATTTCGGCCAAAACACCCTTTATAAAGGCGAAAAGTGGGTGGTAGAGCATACTTCACCCAATCCTAACAAAGCGATGCATTTAGCGCACTTACGTATTAATCTCATCGGTACTAGTATTGTGCGTTTGCTACAAGCCTCCGGCGCGGAAGTGGTGGCTGATGCAGTCTACAATAACCGCGGTATTGCCATTGCTAAAGTGATGTATGGTTATTTGGCGCACATGAAACAAGCGGCTAATATACCGACCGACATCGCCTACTGGGCAG
>JBEDID010000014.1:0-15124 GCA_041173745.1 Candidatus Parcubacteria bacterium
GTCATTTATACCAAGGGGCATACAAATCATTCCCTGTGGAAACAGACAAACACTTAATTGATTTAGTAAGATATGTTGAGCAAAATCCTTTGAGGGCTAAGCTTGTGAACCAAGCTCAAGACTGGCAATGGTCTAGTCTCTGGAGACGAGAACAGGGAAGTGAAAAACAAAAGAAGCTATTGTGTGAACTCCCGACAGACTTGCCGGCCAATTATTTAGATTCAGTCAATACTATTTTAAATGAAGCTGACCTTAAAAGAGTGAGAGTTTCGGTAAATAAAGGGACACCATTTGGTTCTGGTGGGTGGACGAATAATATGGTTAAAACATATGGACTAGAGAGCACGACCCGTGGGGTGGGGAGACCAAGGCAGGTGTGATTATGACACATAAACTACGTTTAAATCGGACGACTCCACATTTCTACTATAGAGAGCACGACCCGTGGGGTGGGGAGACCAAGGCAGGTGTGATTATGACACATAAATAAAGTTTAAATCGGACGCCTCCCCATTTCTACATAAATAAAGTTTAAATCGGACGCCTCCCCATTTCTACCATTTCTACCATTTCTACCCCATTTCTAAATCGGACGCCTCCCCATTTCCACCCCATTTCCATTTCCCCACGGACGCCTCCCCATTTCCTCCCCATTTCTCGGTTAACCCAGTCCTTGTTACGCTTTATTAAAATTAAAGTCGTTAGGGCTTAAATAGGTAATAAATAATTAAAATACTTTTTGAATAAGGTATACTCAGTTTAAATTAAAAAATAATTATTTAAATATGGTTACTCAAGAGCTTCTAGATTATATTAGAGAACAGATAAAAAATGGTCTTAGCGAGGCCGATTTGCGTAAAGTTCTACTAGATAATGGCTGGGACATGAATGATGTCGATACAGCTCTTGGAAGTATGACCCAGTCACAGCCTCTGGCCAACCCTGTGATGCAAATACCGACGCCTATTTCAAGAGAAGCTGCTGCCGCTGAGATAAAGAGGATGGGTAAATTCAAAGCTAGTAAGATGCTCTTTTTTCAGGCATTTAATTTGTTAAAGAAAGATAAAGAGATAGTATTGTTTCCATTTATCTCATTCGTTCTTATGGCAATCGTCGGTACTGTTTTTAGTGTAGGCTTGTGGCTGCTGGGTGTTATAGAGATACAGGGTGAAGATGCTGTAATAACAAACATGACACTATTTTACAAATTTTTATTTGTCTACTACGTCATTTCATACTTCGTCCTGACTTATTTTAGAGTAGGGTTGACTGCTGTTGTGTATGAAAGGATAAATGGCGGCAATATAGACTTTAAAGAAGGCATGAACCGTGCTTCTAAAATTAGCGGAAAGATTTTTTTGTGGAGTTTGCTGGCTGGAACTGTCGGTATAGTTCTGAGAATAATTTCTGATCGATCAAAATGGTTAGGGAAATTGGCTACAGGTCTATTAGGAGCAGCTTGGAGTATTGTCACGATGTTTATCGCGCCAACACTTCTTCTGGATAATGTTTCAGTATGGCAGTCAGTAAAGAATTCAGGAGTTGTCTTCAAAAAAACTTGGGGAGAAACGTTAATTGTAAATATATCCTTTAGTCTAATAACGTTTCTAGTTTTTTTAGCAACATTTGTCTTATTTGGTGCTTTAAGTGTCTTTACACTAATGCTCGGACTTGGACCAATTGGTTTAATAATTCTCGGTATTATATTTGTACTAACTCTGGTTACTATCTCAATAATTTCTACTAGTTTGTCAGAAATCTTTAAAGTGGCTCTCTACTCGTACGCACGCTTTGGTATCATAGCAGAAGGATTTTCACCTGAGTTTATTGTAGGTGCTGTCAAAGAAGATGAAGGAAATAAAAAATAATCTTATTGATTTTAAGGGGAAGTACCTTGTGCTTCAAAAATATTAAAACTTTATTTGGCTTGATTTATGTATAAATAAATCAAGCCAATAGTTTTGATGTGTTGATAATATTCTAAAAAAGGCTTATAAAACATTATCGGATACTAAATAAATCTAAAGTGTTAAGAGGCTTTAATGTTTTAGTTTCAGATAGAATTTTGTTCTTTTAACGACTCACAAAAAAGGAGAGTCACCATGAACGCATTACATAGTGAAATTGACGAAACTCGCAGACATGAGCTGAATTTAATCGCCTTAATGTCCACGGAGGATGCAATAGTTACAAATTTTCATGAATTTTTAAAAAATAGATTGCTAAATATTCAAGTATTGTATGGATTTCACGATAGAATTTTAAGATTTGCCCCGCACTATGATAGTCGAAACACTGTTTCAGTTAGTGCTGAAATATATCATTCTGCCCATGGTGAAACGGCAGTCTCACTAAGCGACATTTATAATCGTCTTCCTTCCAATTTTGCATTTGTGCTAATGGATGGTTTGGCGATTATGACTTGTGCCTTGTTATATTCGACCCTAACAGATAAACCTGAACTATTGTCGCGTGAAGGTAAGGTGAATCTTTTTCGAATCACAGTGAGTGAAGAAGTTTCAGATGTTATTTTGTATTGGGACACCAAAGATAAAAGTTGGTGCCTAGATGCTTATGAACCAAACAAAACTGTTCAATATGAAGCTGGTTTGCAAATCTTTGCCTGTAGAAGACCTCAAACAGGGACACTGTTTTCATAAACGTAACTAAATAAACTCTGGCCTACTGTATTTAAACTACAGTAGGCCTTTTTTATGTGTGTGAAATAAACTTATTCTTGAATAATAAACTGATTAAAGATTGGTTTGTAAAACATAAGGATATCTCTAGAATATAACATTGAGTAAGTTAACAGGATAGATTATTTATTTAGCTTGTAGCGGTCTTTTCCTATAGGCATTGATTGGGGTAGGTGGATGTTTGGTATATTGAACAGCAATTCATGATACTATTCTTAGCATGAAATTACCTGAATCTATTCACTTTGAATACCATGAACAATCAGCGGCTGCGCGCTCAAATTGGTTGCGGGCGGCGGTACTGGGAGCTAATGATGGAATCGTTTCGCTGGCGGCTTTGGTCGTTGGTGTAGCGGGAGCGGCTGATGGGTCTAGTCATATTTTCATTACCGGTTTAGCTGGACTTTTAGCTGGGGCTTTGTCTATGGCGGTTGGTGAATATGTTTCTGTCAGTAGCCAAAAAGATACTGAAATTGCTTTGCTTAATAAAGAACGATTAGAGTTAGAAAATTTTCCCGATCACGAGCTGGCTGAGCTTGCAGATATCTATGAGAAAAAAGGTCTGAGTCGGGCTACGGCTGAAATTGTCGCAAAAGAACTGACCGACCATGATGTGTATGGAGCACATGTCGAAGCAGAACTTCATCTTGACCCTGATGAACGAACAAATCCTTGGCACGCTGCAGTCGCCTCAGCCTCCTCGTTTGTTGTCGGAGCCTTGATTCCATTTGTGGCAATACTGTTGCCACCGGACTCATTAAAAATTCCAGTTACTTTCGGCGCAGTACTAATTGCTTTGTTAATAACTGGTATTGTAAGTGCTCGTGCTAGCGGGGCACCAGTCTTGAAGGTGACTTCGCGGGTGGTGGTGGGAGGCATGTTGGCCATGCTTATTACATTTGGTATCGGTTCGCTCTTTGGAGTTGCAGCTTTGTAGTAAAATATACCGTTGGCATTCAATTAAAAATTACTCGCAGATTAACTATGGTTGTTTTTTAACTCCTGCACAATCAGTGTTTTTCAATCAGGTATAATCTTGACAAATCCTGAAAAAGGCGATATAAAACATTATCGGATACTAAACAAATTTAAAGCGTTAAGACGCTTTAATGTTTTAGTTTCAGATATGTTTTTGTTCTTTTAACGACTCAAAAAAAAGGAGAGTCACCATGAATGCAATATGTAGCAGATTAAACGAAATCTTACCCAATAGTCTGAGGAAAGAAGGTGGGTTAAAATTGGAATCACAAGTAATACCAGTAAATTTTCGAGATTTTTTCATGCAAGATGGCTTTAATGTCTTGCCAGGGTTTCGTAAGAGAATACTTTGTTTTGCTCCACAAGGGTATGTATATAAAACTAATTATGCACAACTGGTTTATTTTGATGCTGTATACAAAGAGAGACTAATCTCAAATTTGGATATAATTCAATTTTTGCCTTCGAAAAGTGAATTTAACCTTATTGAAGGATTGGAGGCTGTCGTAAATTTGCTGTTTTTGACTCAAAATACCCAAAAAGATTACCTTCTGCTAAAGGATGGAAAAATTAATTTCTTTCGATTATCTGTTAGCAATGTCGTTTCTGATGTTACTTTATATTTTGACACAGAAAATGAACAATGGTGCGTTGATGCAAATGAGCCTGGTCAAACAGGCCAATGGGAAGGCAGCTTGCGAATTTTCGCCTGCGATAGGCCACAACTATCAATGATGATTGCTTAAATTAAAAGCATTTTAAAAACCATGGCCCCTGTATTTCAAACTACAGTGGGCCTTTTTTTTGTTTATTTTGGTACATTATGCAGATGATTAAAAAACATCAGGAAGCATGCTAATGGATAAAGATTTGATAAAAAGTTAACACTTTGAGAGCAGTAAATAAGCTAAAGTCTTTTATAAAATCGTTTAATTCAGGTAATCTATTAAATAGGAGTTGCATGAACAAAAAAACTTAAAGGGTTTATGCTTGAGGCTCAACAATTTGTTTTGGAGTATTTGGAGATATTATAGATACTGTTGATGTTGTGTATCAAACAAAAATTCAAAAGGAGAGATTTGATGATTTGTCTGAGTAAGATTAATAGCCAGACTAATTCAACTGCTCAGTAGGCTGATTGTGTATACTTGAATTTGAATCTAACTTTTGGTGTTAGTATGTAGTCATAATATCCTTTAAATTTGGATAGATAGATGAATTGAGTGTTCCTCATGAATGATGTATGAAAAAACTATTTATATTACTGTTATTGATAATAATCCCTGTTATGTTGTTTGGAAATTTTAATAAAGCTGTTGACCAAGAAAAAAGTGACAATTACTACTTCAGTTTTTTTAAGAAAAATGTTCACTATAAACCAATGGGTAACTCATTTGAGTTAGGTGACACAAAGCTTGAAAATGCTGATGTAAAAACGTTTGAAGTACTAAGTCGTGATTATGCAAAGGATAAAAATAATGCTTATTATCGTGACATTCTCATTGCTGGAGCAGATTCACCTTCGTTTGAAATTATTACTTGTGAAGGTAATAACCGTAATGATTATGCTAAAGATAAGAATATGCTCTACTATGGTAGTAATACTTTTAAAGATTTAGATATATTAAGTGTTAAGTTTACCGATGGAAAATGCGGTTTGAGACTGGAGGATGATGTTCATATGTACATCGTTGATCCTGAAAACTACGGAGAACATGGTTCTTGTACTTTGACAGAAAGTGGTAATTGTGTCATTTATCCAATTCAAGACCCTCAAACTTTTCAAGTTATTGATGATGGCTATTCTCAAGATAGTCAAACTGGATATTATAAAGGCAGTGCAATTAAAGGCTCGATTGGCACTTCTCTAGTTTCCTTAGGAAGTTTTTATGCTAAAGATAGTAGTCAGGTTTATTATAGAGGTGTAAAAATAGTTGATGCCGATCCAAACACATTTATTATATTGTTCAGCCCGAGTGGTGATATGACAGGCTTCGCTAAAGATGCTAGCCGAGTCTATTTGGACGGTTTAGTGTTTGAAATTCAGGATGTGGAGACTTTTTCACTAATTGGTGCAAAATACACAAAAGACAAAAACGCTATTTATTTCGGCATCGGCCGAATTGACGGCAATGACAATCGTCCGCTTAAGTATTTTCCTGAGATTATAGTCGAAGGTGCTGACCCTCAAACTTTTTCTCTTTTAGAGGATGGTAAAAATTATGAAGCAATGGATGCATCAAGAAAGTACAAATCTGGACTGGTGCAATAGTAGACTTAAATCTTTAAAAAGATAAAATAAAGCCGCCAATTCTTGAGAGAAAGGGCGGCTTTTGGTTGTGATTGTCTGGTTAGCTAATTTACTTAGCAAAAAAACTAAAAACTAAACAACCAAAACTTGTAATGAGCAGAGCAATTGCTAAATCAGTACAATTAGCTAAATTGACAAAAATACCAACAATCAAAAAACTAATGGCTAAAATCTGACAAACTGTTGCCGGTTTTTGTTCATATCTTTCAAGCGCCTTAAGCATATCAGCCTTCTATATTTAGTTAAACTGAGATTAAATTAAACCCTAAAGTCGCTTGTGTCAATCAGTTTTTTCATAAAGTGCTTTACTTTTATTCATTATAGTAGTTTAATTTGTTTGAGAAATGTTCTTAAGCAAAGTGAGGAGTAAAGGTAATGAAAAGAAATGAAGATGATTATAGTTATAGGAATGGCGATTCTTTCCAGCTTGACCTGAATATAGAAGATGAAGTCATGAGTCAAGATTCACCTAAGCGTGCTTCTGTAACTCACGAGCATGATGAGTCTGGCAACCTTGGTCAATATTTCCGAGAGATTGCTGCCTATCAACTCCTAAGTAAGGAAGAAGAGTATGCTCTAGGAATTAAGGCAATGGAAGGAGATCAGCAGGCTATTGATAAGTTGATAACTGCTAATCTTCGTCTAGTGGTTAGTATCGCTCGTAAATATGCTGGTCGGGGAGTGTCACTGGCCGACTTGATTCAAGAGGGGAATATGGGACTCATGTCCTCTGTCATAAAATTTAATCCAGATAAGGGTCGTTTTACGACGTATGCAACTTGGCGTATTCGAGACGTTATTGTGCGTTCAGTTTACAATCAAGGAAGAACAATTCGGTTACCGATTCATTGGTTTGATCAGAATAAATCCTATTTTTCGGCACGGGCTCAACTTGGCGTTGATTGTGGTGAGGTTAAAATGCAAGACATTGATGTTTTACTTAATAAAAAGTCTGGCTGGGCTTTAAAGGCTTTCCAGAGATCTCAACATACAGTCTCATTGTCGGAGCCTTGTGGTTGTGATGAAAGTCTAACTGTTTTGAGTCTAATTGTAGATGATAAACAAATTAGTCCAGAAGAATTTTTAGTTTATATCGAACACGAACGGGTTGTTTCAAGTCTGCTTGCAATATTGAGCGAAAACGAGCTGGCAGTTTTGTGTGGCCGGTTTGGACTCGATGATTGTGATATTAAGTCAGTAAAAGAAATGTCTGTAGAAATGAAATTTAGTCTCGAATGGATACGTCAGTTGGAAATATCAGCGAAAAAAAAGCTTCGTTCACAGGCCTGTAAAATTGGCTATACAAAAGAAAATTGTTCTTTCTCAGAATAAATAAAATAAAGACCACTCCCTACGATTTGTTATGTCGTAGGGTTTTTTATATATAGAACCCAAAATCTCTAAATATCTCACCATTTCTTGGTAGGGGATAAGTTTTATTGGTCTTAATTATATGGTGTATGGTAAGGCTATGTTTAATTTTAAAAAGGACACTCCGGTAGTGTATGGCGGGGGAGTGATGAAAGAAAAGGCTGAAATCATCTTGGCTACGTTCTTGAATTTTAATGTCCCGATTGAAATCGTTGATGTGATTGAAGGGTATCGAAATTACCATTTTTATATCCAGCCCAAACAACTGATGCGCATGAAGCTGTTTGAAGCTTTTGTTGATGACCTTAAGTACGCTTTGGGTAACGACGCTGTGGAAGTCTTGGCGCCAGTACCAAACCAAAAAATGGTTGGTATTATTGTCCCTAAAAAGGAAGAACTGCCAACAGTCTCTCTGACCCAATTTATCACGACTGAAGAATTTACCACTTCCGGTCCGTTGGTTGTGCCGGTTGGAATTGACGAATTTGGTAATCAACATTTGCTCGATTTGGCTACCATGCCGCATTGTTTGATTGGTGGTGCAACTGGCTCGGGTAAATCGGTTTTAATACACTCGATTATCAATTCTTTAATCGAAAAGAATTCACCAGACAATCTCAGACTTATCCTAGTTAATCCAAAGTCGCAAGAATTTGCCGTCTACAAAGGCCTGCCGCATCTACTAACAGCGCCTATCAGTAGCTCAAAAACGGTGGTGCAGGCGCTCTCCTGGGTGACAAAGGAAATGGAACGGCGGTACGATATTCTTGAAAGTGAGTCTGCTCCTGATGTGGTTGTTTATCATAATCAGGTGTATCTACCAGCTATCCAAGCTTGGGAGAAACAGGGTAGTAAAGCTTATGTTCGTGGCAAATTACCGGAGGCCCTACCGTACATTGTCGTAATTGTTGATGAACTGGCCGAACTCATGTCGGCCTATCCTACCGAGTTGGAGTCTGTGATTGCCAGCATTACACAAAAAAGTCGAGAAGTCGGTATTCATTTGTTAATCTCCACTTCACGACCGTCGAGCGAAGTTGTGTCGGGAAAGATTAAAGCAAATTTGCCAGCCCGGTTTGTTTTCAAGACTAATTTAAATGTCGATTCACACGCTATTTTAGACGTGAACGGGGCAGAGAAGTTGCGTGGCAAGGGCGACATGTTGCTGCAGACCGGCTGCGAATCACAACCAACCCGCATCCAAGCCTGCTATGTTTCGGAAGCGGAGATTAAAGCCAGAGTGTCAGCCTGCATCAATCAAACCGAGGCCAATGCAACTGATACGCTAGATTTTACCGAGCGCGCTCGTAGAGATTATGACGATGACGCTGTGTTTGACAGCATGTTCAGTGGCAACGGTAGTGAGGACGAACTGTACGAAGATGCCAAAGCAGCCGTCATAAAAACCGGAAAAGCTTCAACCTCATATATCCAACGTAAATTAAGAGTAGGCTACTCCCGCGCCGCCAGATTAATGGATTTGCTAGAAGAAAACGGAGTAATCGGCGCCCAAGACGGCTCAAAGGACAGGGAGGTTTTGGTAGAAAAAACGTAAATATACTCTGTTTTAACCTAATATTTACGTTTTTCTTGACAAAAAACGTAAATTTACTATAATAATGGTATATAATTTACATATTTATTTATGAACAAAAGTAAGTTGGATTCATTACTTTTACTGCGTGAAAAGTACAATAAGTTAAAACAAGGCAAAGAATCACTCTTGTTGCTTATTGGTGAGGCCGAACTACCAGAGGCTGTCTATAACTCAAACGCTATCGAAAACTCAACCCTAACCCTGCCTGATACTGAGCGGGTTTTACTTGAGCTTGAAGTTTCTAAGGAGTATTCATTACGTGAAGTGTTTGAAGCAAAAAATTTAGCCCGTGTAACTGAATACATAAGAAACAAGGGGGCCAGTGTAGTTTTGAATTCTGAAGTTATTTTGTTCTTGCATGGATTACTTATTGGCGGTATTGACGACACTATTGCCGGACGTTATCGAACTGTCGGTGAATACGTTCGGGTCGGTGCACACATCGCTCCGCCACCGGAGCATATTGTCCGTATGATTGAGGTGTTGTTGTATGAATATTTGAGCGATCATACGTCAGACGTTATTCAAAAAATTTCCAAATTCCATCTTCAGTTTGAACATATCCATCCGTTTTGTGACGGTAACGGTCGGATTGGTCGGATGCTTATCAACCATCAATTACAAAGCTACGGATATCCTCATGTAATAATTCGCGACAAAGAAAAAGATACATACTACGAAACATTTAAACAGTATCGAGAAAATAGTTCAGTAAAAGCCATGGAGTCGGTAGTGTATCTTGCTCTTACGGAAGGTTTGCATAAGCGCATCTGCTATCTTGAAGGGAATACTGTGGTCACTCTAGCCGGATATGCTAAAAAGCACGAGTTGTCACTAGCTACTTTGATAAATAAGGGTCGTCGACAATCTATCCCAGCCTTCCGCGAAAAAGGTGTCTGGAAAATCTCCGAGTCGTATGTCTTGGAGTAAAGCAAAATTGATTATTTTGTTATATGGATGGTGAGCGAATTATCAAGGAAAGGCCTCAGTTGTTCAGTCAACAAAAAACAACCTTATAAATTAAGGTTGTTTTTTGTTACTTAATAAACTACGGAGGTCAGACCTCCGTAGTTACTGACACCGATTCTCTACAGGGAGGCCGAAGAGTGTGTAGTATTACATCATATTTTAGTGCAGAGAACTGTGACCGGGGGTTAATTTAAAACACTAAAAACTGTGGCGTAGTTCGGGGCTTCTTTCATCAATCTCTCATAAATTTCTGATGACAAAACTTTACCTTAACAACAAGGGAAACGGGCTTTTGGATATAGTATTATTCAAGTTCACTGAACGGTATTAGTAATTTTAGTTCTATAGAAATGTGGTATGTCAGTAATTTATGCAAAGCTAAAGAGCGATGAGAAGCCGACTGTAATTTTATTTAATGAAGATCAGGCGGATGAGAAATTAAGTTATTTATTTAACCCTCCAGGCTTAGCCAACTCAATCAAATATGACTGCTATGGTCCTCAGTCACTTGATAATGAGATCTTCCACGTTGACCTGTCAAATGATCAATGGCTGAAGATTCAAGATGTCTACGAGACTGATAACGGTCGCGCATCGAACTTATATAATACAGGTTATTCAGATCAGTATGCAAATATTGATGTAATTTATTGTGTCACTAATGGAGCAATGTCGTTTAAAAAAATACGCCCAAGTCAAATTGCTTCACAGATAGGGACGTTGGAGTGGGGTGACCGACCAGTCTTTGAAGCACCTTCTAGCAAAGTGTTGATTGATCCTTCGGTTGACCTATACATCAACAAATCATCAAAACGTGCATACTTCAAAAGCTTTAAGACAGCAGCTCGTATTGCCAGGGTGCTGAACGACTTCTATGAAGAGACAACTCAGCAGCATGCTGAAGAAGCCTTAGCATTTGATATATTCAATATATCAGAATTTGATGTTGCTGATGTGGGACCAAAAAACCGGAAAAGGCTGGCTCGTATAAAAGGAGACTTGAACATTGATTTGTCCGACGCTAGCACTGTAACAAGGATAAGTGAGTACGCAGATAAGTATGAGCGGGTAGGTATTTTTGAAAATAATAGAATAAAGATTACGTCTAACGCTCAACTCACAGCAGCACTAGATGTTATATCAGGCTCATTTTACGAAAACGAAATCACCGGTGACGTAATGAGGGCTACTTCAACCCAGAAGCTGAATTAGGAAGTTATGAAAATAGGTCGAAGTAAATACAGCCATTAAATAGGGACAGTTTACTGACCCTGTTTCTATACTTCCTTATCTTCTCCTAATAATAACCATTAACCAATAAACTCATTGAGGAGTTTTAGGAATTGTTGTTGTGGTAACAGGTGCGGTTTAATCCCAAAACTAATGGTGTAACATAAGTAGGATTACTAAGGAAAGGCCTTGGTAATCAAATGCGCTATAAATATTGTCCGAGACCTAATTCTTGTAATTAAATATAAAGGGTGAGAAGATGTGTTTATGAAATTTCGTCTCATTATAGCCTTGGTTACAGTGCTTTTAATCGGTGTAGTATTTGTGTTATTTGGGGTAATTACAGGCAAGCAAGAAAATGTCAATCCGGCTCGTTTTTCTGTCACTGAAGAATTGCGAGTACGTTTTTTAAATATCGACCCAACTCTTTTTGTCAGTATGCAAACTCGATCGTCCTTATGGTGGATTGATGAAGGAAGGAGTTACGTTGTTCCAGCGACGGAGTCATTATTGGTCGCAGAGCCTACAGCAGAAATTAATTACGATAGTCCGGTGGCTGATCGTTATTACGGTAGAGTCCTAAAGATTGCGCGCGAAGTTTTTGTTCAGCGAGGTTTCGTAGAAGATAAAATTAATTCATCTACAACAACCGCCGATGAATCATTCGCGGATTACGTTTTAGCCTATAAAAAAGAAGCTGAACTTTGTACTATTACAGTTAATCCTGAATTGAGTAGTTACTCAGGCGGTGGAGAAAATATGAGCTATAAGCTTGAAGTGAACTGTGGTAACACACTTACAAAAGCTAAGCAGGAACAACTTCCCTTACTCGATGCATTGGCGATTCAGGATATTAATACTGTTGCGGTGCCGGTGAAAAGTGATGGTTATTTTGTTGAGGTAAATATACATGGTCGTCGAGGGGGAACTTCTGCCGTCTTAAAAAAAGAAGGTGATGCATATCGTATAATCATCGAATCTCAAGATATTCCAACTTGCGAATTGGTGGATCTCGAACAGATACCAAACAAAGTATTGAGTTCTCTCGGTGGTGGCAAATGTTGGAAAGAAGATAGCAGTATTAGAGATTTATAATATTAATTGAGTTGTATCTTTAGACCTTAATGTCTGTGTGGTTAACTGAGCAAAGGGAGAGCTGTTACCTTTCGACGCTCTTTTTTGCTACTTTGAAGTTTTTTTTGAATTGTCCACCGATAAAACTTCTCCATAGAAATACCCGGTCACTTAAATGTTATACTTGATTGTCAATTATTCAGGTGAACTTTTTATTTTCTTATTATTCTTCTATGCGAAATTCAAATCGTAGCAATTTGCTCATACAAGTCCTTATTGTTGCTATATTTTATTTTTCTGTTCCTATTTTATCTTGGGCTCAAACTTCAGATGTTACTCAGTCGTCAGATTTGGTGCAGAGTGTCCATAATCGAAAAGATTTTGATGCTCTAACGACTGAACAACAGAAAGCTTTTAATGATTTCATCCAGACGCAGTCCACAGACAATTCTGTCGCTGTTGCAGTCGCAACTGTGAATGTTCAAGATATTAAGCTTCTCGCTCAAGAAAATAATACTTTCAGTCTTTCTTTTAATCTCTCTAATCGAGAGGGGGTTCAGCCAGCCATAATCTACGCAGTAGATCTTCTTCAGAAAAATGACAAGGGCATGACTCTTGTCGATCAGGTCATCTACAGTACTGATGTCTTGAGTCTTGGTAATAATTATACTGTGCAGAAATTGATTACTTATACTGTGCCGGATTATTTGAAAGGAGAATATTTTTTAGCGGTTGAGGCTCGAAACCCAGACGGGCTCAATTTCGGCATGGTTCAGATAAAAGAGCCGGTTATATTGACTGGTAATAACGAAAATATCCAAATTGACCCCGCTTCTTGTTTTGTAACGGTAGAAGGAGAAGTTGGTGATAAACATTATTACATTGATCAAGGTGTAGACATCACTGCTGGTGAAAATCTCATTGCGCATTGCACAGTGTCTAATACTTTCGCTACAGACCAGACTATTGTTCCAGTTTTTCAGACTCATTACCGCACCACTTTTGGGAAATTGGTAGATACAACCAAGCAAGACGCTTTTGATTTGAAGCCTGGTCAAACAATAGATTTTACAGCTACGCTTCCTAAAGTTTCCGTTCCTCAAGCCTATGACGCTACTCTCGTCTTTACTACAGCCGATAATGCGCGTGTGTCTTCGCCACTTACTTTTCATTATGTCCTAAGAGGAGAGTCTGCCACAATTCAAAATCTAACACTAGATAAAGACTATTATTCTAAAGGTGATACTGCTCAGGCAACCTTTTTTTGGAGTGGCTCCGCTGATGGTTTTCCTGACTCGCGTTTTGGACCGACCGGTGCTATTGAAATTTCAGCTATTTTTGCAATAGTTGATATTACCGATACTGCTTGCATCAGTCCTATGACTCGTAAACTTGATTCTGAAAGTACAGGCGGTATAAACATTGTCGCAATTGCAATTAGTCATGATTGTATAAATCCAACTATTACTGCCAAAATTGTTGATAAAGATGGAAAAGTTTTGGCTGAAAATACATACGATATTGTTTCTAAAAATCCACCTGAGCCGCAAACTGATTTTGTTGCAGGAGTTACTGCTGCTCCTTTGATAATACCACTGCTCTTCACTCTATTGTTCCTACTGGTTAGCTCCTTTATTATTTATCGTTTTCGTAAAGGGAGACAAGTTTCGCCGTTACTTGGTTTGGGATTGATGATTGGTGTGGGGGTGTTTGGCGGAGGTGGGGAGGCTCAAGCTGATACTTTTACTTTCGGTGTATTCAACGCGAACGGTTATTCATATAGTGATGCCACTGTTGTTACGACTGTTAATCTTAATAAATCTAGCTATTATACTAATGAAGCGATTGATGTGACGGGTTCAATGTCGTATACAATTTGTAGTAATGCCCCGTATAACTTTAGTGAAATGACACTAAGTGCAGTTATTAATGATGTGACAAAAAATGTGTTAAATACCTCCACTACATTTTATGCTCAATCTGCACCATCATATTATTTTGCTCTTATTGATGCAGCAATCACCTTCTATAGGCCAGATGGTTATCAGGATGGGTGGGGTTCTATCGCTTACTTCATCCCATACACCGTAACAAACCCTTCTGTCAACGGCGGCTGGTCTGCCTTCGGTGCTTGTAGTGCTTCCTGTGGCGGTGGTACCCAATCTCAAACCTGCACTAACCCAGCTCCATCCGGCGGCGGTGCGGCTTGCACTGGCTCTGGCTCTCAAGCCTGTAACACCCAAGCTTGTCCGCCTTCCGTCATTCTGACAGCCACTCCACCTGTTTGTGTTATCCCTGAAGGCTCCAGTACTTGCGACGCCAAATTCAATTGGACTTTTAGTAACGCAACGCCTAATTTTGTGCTTAAAAATGACAGTGCTTCTATTTACAATGGTACGTTATCAAGTTCGAACACATCTTTTGTTCCTCAAACTAAGGGTTTCCACATAATCAAGGCTTATCATGTCAACGGATCAGACCAGCTAGGAACTTTGAATTATGATGTTGATTGTGCAGATGATCTTTCCCTCAATGACGCCGGCAATTGTGCCGTCACTCCGCCTACTCCAGACATTACTATTACGGCTAATCCAGATCTTGTTCGCAGTGGTAATAGTGCTACTCTCAACGTTAAAATCAATTCCCATGGAGAGCCTCTAAATTGCACCATCTATGGCGCCACTCGACCAGAAGCATCTAAGCCGTTCCCGAGTGCACTCTCTCCTAATCATCCAGCAGGTAACATGACCGACGTCCCTTACCCCTTCGTTACCAAAACCCTTACTAATGCTCAGACGGTTGAGGTTGTGTGTGCCGTCGACGACTTCTCTGCAGTGTCTAACACAGCCAGAATAAAAATTGACGTAGTGCCGACATTTCAGGAGATTTAGAGTT
>JBEDID010000015.1:0-14991 GCA_041173745.1 Candidatus Parcubacteria bacterium
CCACAAGAACGTCTACCAACCAGCCAAGAAGGAATGGGAGGACGCTGGCTCTATCGAAGAAGACCGCATGAACCTACCGGAAGGATTACCTTATATTGTAATAATTCTCGATGAGCTCAACGACTTAATGCAGGCTTATCCGCGAGAATTAGAATCTATGATTGTGCGTTTGGCCCAGATGAGTCGCGCGGTCGGAATTCACTTAATCCTCGCCACTCAACGTCCGTCAGTAAACGTTATCACCGGTACAATCAAGGCTAACGTTCCAACTCGTATCGCGATGGCAGTAGCTTCCCAAATTGACTCACGGACCATTATTGACGGTGTAGGTGCTGAAAAGCTACTCGGTGCAGGAGATATGCTTTATCTTTCTTCTGACAGTCCGAAGCCAATTCGTTTGCAATCTGCCTATGTATCGGAAGAAGAAATCAAGAAAGTGGTTGAATACCTCAAAATGCAAGATGCTCAACTCGACACTATCGACTTTGATGAAAAAGACGGAAGTAATGATGCAGTCTTTAATTCAATGGTTAAAGATGATTCTGACGACGAACTATATAATGACGCTAAGCAAGCAGTAATTGAGGCTGGTAAGGCTTCGACTTCTTATATTCAACGTAAGTTACGAGTCGGGTATTCACGGGCCGCTCGCCTTATGGACCTCCTGGAGGAGAATGGCGTGATTGGTCCACAGGATGGATCGAAGGCACGCGATATCTTGGCGAGCGGCCCAAGCGACAAAGCTGGCAATAACCCCGAATTTGAAAACCCTAACGATTAATTATTTGACTTAAATATGGATGAATCAATTGGCTTTCGCACTATTTTAAAAGTTACCGGTATTACTATCGGACTACTATGTGTGATGGCGTATGTTACTTTCCAAGCCCGATTCTTAATTACCGGACCACAAATTACCGTTACTAACGAACCAAACACACAACAAAACGAGCGGCGTATCTACTTAGCTGGTTCAACCCACAACATTTCTCACCTTTGGCTCAATGATCGACCGATTTATACCAATGCTGAGGGAGAATTCAATGAGGCATTAGTCTTAGAAAACGGCTATACTATAGCTACGCTCCGCGCTGAAGACAGGTACGGACGAGAAACCACCGTAGTGCAGCCACTGGTTTACATACCCGCCAGCTTTGATAAGTGAAGAAATGAGCGTAGCGATTATTCTGAACTTACGTCTCAATTTGCCCCCCTCCTGGGACAAATTGCTAGACGAACCAACTCTCTAATGTTTATTAGACCAAATTAACAAACTGATAACACACATATCTTATGGCAGTAAAAGCAAAGAAGATTCCCAAGCTTGATCCCGTTGAACAAGCTGGTACGGCTGGAAACAGCGCGATTCTTGAAACTATTCGTAGTATCAAAACTAAATTTGGCAATGATGCTATTATGACTCTAAGTGAGAGTAAGCGAGTTGATGTGGAAGCAATTTCTACTGGTTCGATTGGACTGGATGAAGCGCTAGGTATTGGCGGCTATCCCCGTGGCCGAATCCTTGAAATTTATGGACCAGAATCTTCTGGAAAAACCACTCTCGCTTTACATGCCATAGCTGAAGCCCAAAAAGCTGGTGGCTTGTGCGCCTTTATCGACGCAGAACACGCTATGGACCCTGAATATGCGGGCAAATTAGGCGTAAAGCTCGATGAATTACTAATTTCTCAACCTGACAATGGTGAACAAGCACTAGAAATCGTCGAATCATTGGTTCGAACCGGTAAGATTGATGTGATAGTGATTGACTCCGTAGCTGCCCTTACTCCCCGCGACGAAATTGAAGGTGAAATGGGAGCGCATCACGTTGGTAAACAAGCTCGACTAATGAGTCAGGCGTTGCGTAAACTAACTGGTATTGTGGCCAAGAGTAAGACGGTGGTAATTTTCATTAACCAAATCCGGATGCAGATTGGCGTGATGTTTGGTAATCCTGAAACAACTCCCGGCGGAAAGGCCCTCAAATTCTACACTTCTGTCCGGCTTGATATTCGGCGAATTGCTCAAATCAAGAAGGGTGAAGAAGTAGTCGGCGGCCGACATCGAGTTAAAGTTGTAAAAAACAAGGTAGCTTCCCCGTTCCGTACTACTGAATTTGACCTTATCTACGGTGAAGGCATCAGTCGCGAAGGTGAGCTTTTGGCGCTTGGTGAAAAATTCAAGATGGTAGCTAAGGCTGGTGCGTCATATTCATATACTCCGCCGGGGGGCGACGAATCAACCGTTGTGAAGCTCGGCCGAGGCTACGACGCCGCCCGCACTACGCTCAAACAAGACGATAAGTTGCGAGAAGAGCTACTGAAGCATATCCGCAAAGCCATGAAAGCCGAGGTGGTGAGTAAGTAAATATAAGTGACGTAAAAACTGCCAGTTCCTTTAGGACTGGCAGTTTTTATAAATTACTGATTTACTTCCAATCCTATTGCACTTTTATCAAAAATACCCTACCATCAACCTAACATGAATCACAAAAAGACTTTTTTCACCGTAGGAGTAATTGTTCTAATAGCTATCTCGGCTTACGGTTATTATAGATGGATAGAAAGTAAAAAATTAGCCTTGTATCTTTCTGATACCATGATTGTTCCCTTTTCTCCGGGTCAAAATATTGAAGATATAAAGGAAGTGCCTGATAATTATGTACCAATACAGCAAGAGGTATATCCTGATGTTAATGAAACGGCGGAGTTTAGGAGTGAATTAAGTGGTTTTAGTTTCATTGCACCTAAAAATGATACCTTCGGAGAACATTCTCCAACCAGAATTTCTTTTAGAGAAAAATACGGCGATGAAATATTTTTTTATGCAATAAATAACGGAAATAATTTGCGAGTACAAGCAATTCGTAAAAATGCTGATGATACACTAGATAATTGGCTGAAAAATCACTTTAATATAGCTTTGGAGACAATTGAAGACAGTAAAATGGTTGAAATTGCTGATTATCAAGCTTTGCAATTTGATATTACTGGTGCTTTAGATGAATCTGTACTTTATGCAGGCAAGGGTTCCACCATAGATAACGTGCGAGATGATTTTCCACCTTTTCCTACTTTTTCTTACTCACTTTATGTAGGTAATGAATTAATTAAAGAAGAAGTTACGTTTAGCACCAGATATATTGTTATTGATGTGGGAAATAGATTCCTCTTGGCTTCATTCGATACTTGGCAGTCCGATGAGGTTGTAGCTGAAGCGGAAAGTATTCTGGGCACGCTTAGGGTTTTTGATACATTCATTAATTTTTAAATTGACTATTGTTCTTGATAAGATATACTCAAAAACGGTATAGTTCTTTTACATTTATACCAAAATCAATCCCTCAACTACTAAAAGGAGAGTGCTATGAAACAGCACATTCAAAAATTGAGTATCTCGATACTCTTGTTTTTCTGTACAAATGTTCTATCTGCAGAAATTGCAACTCAGTTTGTTTATCCCGTCGGAGATAAAAGCTCTCCACCTAAAACCACCACCATCCCAAACGGGTTTAAAATTTCTCAAAGTTTTAATAACAGCAGAAATTATATGACCGGCGGACCAGATGATGGTTGGTGTTTATATGCAGACGAGAATAATGAAACTGATTGTCTAGATTATGGCGGTAAGTGGATGTATGGTCACACTGGTGTTGATCTTTCCAGCGGCTCTTGTGGTGGTGTTGTTCGTGCTACAGCCAGTGGTGAAGTGACGACTGGTTATCAGTCTAGTGGATATGGAAATTTCATCCGTATCAAACATACCTTACCAAACGGTAAAGTCGTTTTTTCGCTTTATGGTCATTTGCAAGATTCTTCCACTAAAGTGGCAGATGGCACTGATGTCGTTGGTGGTGCAGAAATAGCGAAAGTAGGTGATACCGGTATGGGTGGTAGTTGTCATTTACATTTTTCTATTTACTCAGAAAATATTATTATGCCGAAAGATTTAACGATACCGACTGGGTATGTTTATGGCGATGAAGAACTTTGGGTAGGAAATACTTTTATTCCCTCCAACACCATGAAGTATTTTTATGATCCGTTATTGTTTGTGGATGACAGAAACACTCGCTATGCCTTTATGTTATCTTGTTGCAATATTCTCAATGTTATTACTCCGACATATTCCATACTCACCAAGACTATGTATGCGAAGGATAGTAGCGGTCAGATTCTCTCTCTACAAAGAGCAGCTGATGCAGGCTGGATTACTCCATATGTCTACTTCAAAGACTCTGTTACTAGCTCGTGGGGTTATAATACAACCTACAAGATGGAAGAATTTGTGTTAAGAAAGAATGTTAGCTATGCTTTTCGAGCATTAAAAAGCGGTGTAGCTATCTATTTTTTCAAACCAGGAAATAACTATCTGGAAGCAAGAACAAGACAAGATATGATGGAATATGCTGCTAGCAATAACAAGTTTAGTGGTTTAAATCGTGAGATGTATGACACAAATCTAACTTATAGTGCCGGAAGAGCCAGATCATGGATGAGTTTTGACTATTGGAATAATGGATGGACACACACTTATGTAAATCATGATTATGACACCAATGATCCGTTGCGACGCTGGGTCATTTACTACAATCCTGCTACAAAATCATGGTCAAATTGGGTTGCTTGGTTTTAAAGTTTTAAACTCCTACCCTGTAAGAACTAGTTTCTTACAGGGTATTTTTATAGCCAAAGCCGGCGCTTCTTATTCTTACACTCCCCCTGGTGGAATGGGGGGGGAATCTTGCAAGTTACCGATCTAATTCTGGTTTTCTATTTCCGGTGGCTTTGGTGCGAAAATTTCTAATGAAGACACAATTGTGTTGTATGTGTCGGTTTGTGGCTTATTTACATCAGCCAAATCAATTGAGAATATAATATAACGGTCTCCACCATCAACTACTAAATAACGGTTATTTTCAAATAAATCTGAAAGTATTGCTTGTTTGTTAGAGCTATAAAAAGCTGGATAATAATTGAATCCAACAACTGGATTGACACCGCCATCTTTAATAAAGCCACGATTCCCTGTTACAAATTCAAGTGCTTGGTATTTGCCGATGGTTATAATTTTTTGATTGAGGATTTTTTCTGGGTGTAGGACAATATATTTATCTACCCAAGTTATGAGGCTGCTGTCTGATTTTTTCACAATTGATTCGGCATATATATTTAAATCTGAACCACCATCAAAACTATAGCTAAAATAATCTGATGCTACATCACGATAATTAAATAAACCTAAATCTGAGTAATCTTTTGGCGCTCGTAATGAAAAACCACTAATTTCACCTGATAAGGTCTCCCATTCACTAGTATCGATTTTTCCAGCAGGAGTGTATTTTGGAATATATAGATGTTTTTCTGGCACATTTTCGCTAGTTTCAGTCTCGATTATTGTTGGAGATTTTGGCTGAAAAACCTCAAGGGAAGATATTATAGAATAATAAGTATCCAAATATTTTTGATCAGCTGATTTGTTTATCGAAAACAAGAAATAACGGTCCCCGCCATCGACAATCATGTATTGATTATCTTCAGACAATCCATTACGAACAGCAGCTTTGTTGTTATCATAAAAATCAGGGTAATAGTAATACTCCAGAATGGCGCCAGTCGTGTCTACCCCTACTTCGTTCAATTTATCAACTGTAAACTCAAGAGTTTTATACTTACCGATTGTTACAATTTTTTGATTAAGGATTTTTTCAGGATGTAAAACTACATATTTATCTACCCAATTAGATAAGTTACTGTCTGAATATTTTACAATTGGATTAGCGGATATCAAAACACTGTTTTTATTATCGAAAGACAGTCCAAATGGACTAGCACCTTGAGCACTAAACGGGACTATTTCTGCAATATGCCCATTTCTGGGAGACAAAAGTGAATATCCACTAACTTCTCCAGTTAAAGTGATCCAGTCACTGCTATCAATTTTTCCAGTGGAACTATATTGAGGTATATAATAATCTTCTTTTGCCACTTTTCCATTTCGCCTAGCGTCCAGCTCAGCCTCAGTTGGAAGTGGCGGGAATTTTGTTTCTGGAGATGTAGTTGACGGAATACCTAGAATCATGGTTTTAAAATAGAAAAAACCTATTGCTATAACACTAAATATAATTATAAAAATCAACGTCTTTTTACTTTTTGACATAATGGGTACGATATCATATAAAAATATGTTGGACAACAAGACTAGAATACTAAATTAATTTTTACACAATTCTCACAAACACACCCATTACACCCTTACCAACACCCCCAAGCGTGGCACTAAGGCTTGAGCAAGCCGATAACCTACTTGAACCGCGACTATTCCTGCCAACACCAAGGTTAAGGCAGTCAAAAGTTCTCCATGATTGATAGCGTTCACAAATGAACCGGTGACGTAGTGTGGGACGGCGCCGACTGGGACCGCGAGAAAATTACGAATGCAGCTGGCGACATTCAGCCAATGCGCCAGCAAAATAGCAGACATGCCGAGGAATATCCCCTGCCAAAATACAGTACTGGTCACAACACTCAGCCCGTAGCTGTAGTACACGCGCCGCATGATGATTTTATGTAGATTAGTTGACTTCATACCATTCTTATACCCTGTTGCGAGTAAATAAGTTACACTTATATTTCTGAATAATCTTATTAAGCGAATCCTCAGGAAATTAGGGTTATAAAAAGGCACATAGAATAATAATTAAATTATCTCCTATGTGCCTTTGTGGTGGATTGATGTAATTATTTTACAAAGCTTTTTGTAGTTTGAGCGCTCGACAAGTACATGACAAACCTATGAATAGAGATATAGAAACTATATATAAGCTCATTCTGCCAACAAGTTCGTACATTTGTACATGTGTCTCACTCATGTCTATTACATAAATAAATTCCAGTCCAGAAAAAATACCTACAACTGCCAGAATCTTAAGTACGAACAATACTAAGCCTCTCAAACTCCCTGAAGGAACAAATCCAAATGTTGGATGTAGAGCAAAATATTGCCAAATGAAACTAAATATAAAGATAAACAGAGCGGTGCCTGCAATCATATTTAGACCATATAATTCTAATATCCCTATGGGAATTAGGGTTCCAATTGTGGTGTACAAAATACGCGGAACAAGAACCTTATCTTTTATTGTCATTTATTAGCTCCTCTTTGAGTTGTCTACACGTAGCAAATTTAGATTATCTAAAAATTCTACACCGACCAATAGTATACATATAGACTGTAGCTTTGTCAGCGGCACGACTTAACAGAAATACCTAGTTACTTACCGCACATCTAATGTATATTTTAAGTGAGATTACAACAGTACTTCTACTTCCCCATCCTTACCCTCTTTTTTAAAAGCAGCTTTGGCGCGGTGGATACGGGCTTTGATTGTCCCCATGTTTTCCCCAGTTTTATCCGCAATATCTTGATGTGACCAGTGTTCTAAGTAATGCAGTCGGAGAACTAAAGCAAAATGCTCTGGCAAACGCGCCAAAATCCGCTCAATACCGTCGCTTTTTTCGGCAAAGCCGGAGTGTTCTTTCATTTCACCGAATAATTGTTCGTATTCTGGATCCATGGCGGTGTAGCGCTGACCGTCTTTAATGAGCTTTTGGTAACGGGTAAAGGCGGTATTTAAGAGGATGCGATAGGCCCATGAGGAGAATTTGGCTCCAGATTGGGGTTCGTATTTATGGGCGTTAACGTAGATTTTTGTGAAAGCGTCTTGGACTACTTCTTCGGCGTCGAGGGGGTTACGGATAATTCCGCGGGTTTTGCGCAAGAACGGCTCCTGGTAGCGTTCCACCAAGATAGCAAACAACCACGGCGAAGACTGCGACGAACTTAGAAGTTGTTCGTCTTCCCACTCTTTGGCTTCATTCGTAGCTCTAAAACCTAACATATGCTAGTATCATGCCACTCTATCACAACTAAAATAATTTTGTATGGCTATATTATCGTATAATGAAATAACCCTTAAAAAAGTCATCCTTTACGCGGAAGAGCCTTTCTTAGTAGTGGCCTCACACGTTTTTCGTAAACAAATGCGTAAACCAGTCAATATCACTAAACTCAAGAGTCTTAAGTCTGGTCGCGCGCTCGAAGTCACCTTTCACCAAAACGAAACCGTGCCGGAAGCTGAACTCGAGACTAAGTCAGTGACCTATCTATATAAAAAGCCTGGTGAATATTGGTTTAATGTCACCGGTAAACCAGCGGAACGGTTTGCTTTAACTGATGATTTAGTTGGTGATCAAGGCCGATTTCTGAAAGAACGCTCAGACATTGATGCTCTTGTTTTCAACGAAGAAGTGATTGGACTTAAATTCCCTATCAAATCTGAACTTAAAGTAAAAGAAGCCATGGAGGCGGTTAAAGGTAATACTTCAAGTGGTGCTTTGAAAGAAGTCACCCTAGAAACTGGTGCTAAAGTTATGGTACCGATGTTTATCAACGAGGGTGATATTGTTAGTATTAATACCGAGACTGGTGAATATTCATCACGGGTGGAGAAAAACTAAGACCTGGGTGATTCATCACCTGGATGAACCTTAAGTAAAAACTGGTCGGCCCCAACTCAATAATACTTCCATTTTTATAGTCTTTATCACTCCCTAAAAATTGACCTTCGGGGCCGGCTGGTTTTTTGTTTTATGAAATTTTTATCATAAATCAAACTCCTGTCCCCAAAAAGTTACATATTTGTCTCCGCGACTCATGCACTCGGTCTTAATTCCAAAAGGAACCCAGGACACCGACACTCCATCACAGTTAGGATTATTTTGTATTACTAGTTGTTCTTGTGAGTCTTTCGTTACAATTTCTCTGGCTTGAATTTTTCTTATGATATCTTCACCGCCATCTTCCAACATCCAAGGTGACCAGAATAAAATAAAAGCAATCAGCCAAATTAAATTACTAAATTTAAAAATAGATAAACTGAGAATATTTTTATGTCTAATTATCAAATATGATAATGATGCGAATAAGACTCCGTAAATTATCACAATCGAGGCCACTAGATTTTTAGGATAGTCGGCCCAATTAAAGAGTATTACTGGTGTATTAGTAACAGATACTTCATAGATTAAAAGTAAGGCGAAAAGTCCTTCAAAAAACCTAATACTAATTTTTTCAGTCTCTTGTTCACTCAGATACAAATTATGAATTTTGCGAAAAATAAGCCATGCTAACGGAATTAAAATTAGTCCAAGTAAAAATTCTGTAAGAAATGGGACTAGTCTTGGCATTACCAAATAACCAATAATGGCAAATATTAAGGCGTCAATTGTTATAATTATTTTTGAAGTCATATGGTAAACTAGATTAATAATATAGAAAAAGGTGAAGAATTAACAGGGTTAATTTTTCACCTAAAGTATCATTTATTGTGATATAAATCCCATCAATCTAATGTAATTTTATTTTTAATGTAGCTAAAATACCCAATTCCTAATAATGGTGAAATGACTACAATATAAAATATAAAATCTTTTATAGTAAGTCCTCCGTCCATTGATAAAAGTAAAATGACCTCATAAGTAGGTAACGAAATCATTATTGAAACAAACAATATTGTAGAAAACAGATAAAGTTTGCTTCTTTCTGCAGGCAGGAGGAATTTTCTATTTATTAAAACTAAAATATATAAGGCCAACACTGGTAAAATCAAAGATAATATTGTTGGGAAATAATGAACGTAATCAAGTCTTAAAAACCATGACGGCTCAAAAAAAATCATGGGGATGATTTTAAAATAAAAATCTACTAAATAAAAAGCCCCAAAACAACTAAACGCAAATAGAAGTGCTGCTTCTGAAATAAATAATAAATTGTTTTTAATTTTCATGTTTAATATAGATAGAGGGGATTTTACTCCCCTCATGGAAATAACACTTAATAGTGTAGCTTATTGGTGATATAAATCCCAGCCAAAATGATGTCTATATCCTTTGGCATTTGATATTTTTCGATCTGCAGTAACATCAACCAGGAAAACATGTGAGTCAGTCTGTAGCGGATCAATTCTTTTAGCAGGAACATGGCCAACTATAGCAGTGATTCCTAATATTTGAATATCTTTATCTGACTCTGCGTTCTTCAAGGATTCATTCAATGTCTCTTGATAAAGGTTGATATCTTCATTGTTAGAATAGATACCAATTGTCACCAATTCATTATCGACAGTAGACTTAGCCAAAACATAAGTGAATTTAACTTTAGCTTCAGATCTCTCTACAATATCAATCGCTTCACCTTTAAGTAGAGGATTTTCAAAAGTTATCGTTGATAGATAATCCTGACCATCTTGCTTACTAATTTTTTTGTGTAACTGTTTCATCTTTTTTTGATGTTCATATAGTCCACCCTTGTCTTTTTTAACTTGAGTGTAATCTACTGATTTATCAGAGCCAAAAATACCTCTTACCGTACCATTATCCAGTGCGAACACAGGAAACGACACACTTAAAACAAGTAATACAATTATAATCTTCATTTCATACTCCGATTTTGTTTTCAATGAATTAATAGGTACCCAAACTACGACCGTATCGATTTACAATTTGAGGATCTTTTGAGTTAATGCAAGTATTGTAATCACTAAAACCCTTTTGACTCATTCCGAACTGGACCTGCAGTAGACCACCGTCACCAGTTCCACCGTCACGTTCGTCAGCCCAATAAGTTGTCATGTAATATGACTTACCTGAACTCACTGTACCTAAAACAACAGTTTCTGATTCTTCATGATCAAAATCAGAAGGAGGATCTGTTTCAATATCGAATTTTGGATTCGGTAAATTTGACTTTACTAAATACGCGTCCAATTCCAAATCATAAGCATCTGGAACAGCTGACATATCTACAGTGAGATATGATAATTCGCCATTACAATCAGGATGTGCACCGATACCTTTGTTGTATTCAATAATACTAGCAACATTTTTAGTGTTAAAAGTAAATCTAACATTAGTAGTGTATATAGTACCCGAAGGTCCACCAGACATTAGACCCTCAGCAAACGAACCTTTGAGGGGTACGTAAGTGCCTTGATCGTAATTAGAATAAGACCAACTCGTCGTACCAGCTTGAACAATATTATTAACACAGAATGCAATAACAATGCAGAGAAATATTTTTTTCATTTATATCACCTTTCAATGAACAGATTAAAGAACAAGGTTAATCGACCTTTCGACTAACTCAGAGATACCAGCATGAAAGTGTTTTTTTTTTGCAAGTTTATTTCATTTACACAGACACCGTTGGTTTACTTTTCAGTAATTTACAAACCAGCCGGCCCCTTCGGGGCCGGCTGGTGTTTTTTGTTTTGTTTGTTTTTTGCTTTCTACTTCCTAATGCTGAATATATGGCATCAAGGCCATGAATCGAGCGCGCTTGACTGCAGTGGCAAAATTACGTTGCCCTTTAGCTGATAGGCCAGTGCGACGACGACCCATCATGCGAGCGTGTGGATTGACGTTACTCTTAAGACGTAAGATGTCTTTGAAGTCAACGTGGTGCATTGGGGGGTTGATTGTTTGTTGTTTTTCCATAGTGTTAAGTTTCAAGACTAGAATGGGATATCTTCAGGATTAATGTCCTCCTCTGGGTAATCAGGAATGGCTGGTGCCTTGCTGTTTTCGTTTGCTGTCGAGCTATTCGAGCTCGGTGCAGAACTACTTGCTCCGCCACCGCCGGCACTACCGCTTTTCGGACCAAACTGGACTCGATCAGCGATAAGTTCAGTACGATATTGTTTAGCACCATCTTTTTCCCAACTTCGGGTTTGCATCCGGCCTTCTACATATACTCCGTTGCCTTTTGTAAGGAACTTAGCACAGTTTTCAGCGGTCTTTCCAAAAACCACAATATTGTGATAATCGGCCACTTCTTGACGCTTACCATCTCGGTCATTAAAGACACGATTGGTGGCGACAGAGAGCGAACAAACGTTCATACCATTTGGTAGGGATTTTAATTCCGGATCTCGTGTGAGATTCCCATAAACCATTGCCTTGTTAAGATACATAAAATTCTTGAATCGTTAGACGTATATGTCTAGATTATACCTTGTCTGCTGCTTCTTCTCCATCTTTGGTGTCTTCGACCACTTCTTCGTCAACCTCGTCAACCACTTCTTCACTTTCAACCTCTTCCTCAATAACTTCATCTAGCTCAATATTTTGCACTTGTTTAAGTGATTCGATGATATCGTTAATAAAGAAAGGATGAGCTTCTTCGGTTTTGGTAAGTCGGATTAGGATATGGCGAAGCAAATCCTTAGCTCCTTCTAATTCTTCATTGATTTCTTCAATTTTAGCTGGACTGACTGTGAAGCGAATCCATCCGAAGTAAGCACTAGTGAACTTTCGATTTCGTCCTTCGAGGTATTTTACTATCTCGTAGGCTAAATCAACACGCAGTGGTGACTCATCAACAGTAACGATACCGCCGATTTTAGTAATAGTATCTTTCAGATTCTGAAAGATAACAGCAACTTCCCCTTCAGCAACCGTTGGAAGTACGTGAAAAGCAAGTTCGTAGTTGGCAGGCTCTCGCTCGTCAACCCGGCTCACTTCGGTCGCTGGCATTTTTGTTTTTGACATTGAATGAAACAAGGAATGTAATGACTATGTTGAATTTACGTCTCAATTTCGCCCTTTCCTAGGCGAAATTGCTAGACGCTTCTAGCAACACAACTTCTCACACTCCGATTACTTATAACGTCAGTACAGTACCACACGTAGCCCAAGATTTCAAGATGCCAGGTTCGTGAGAAAAGTCCTCTTGTCGGGCTTGAGAGCCATATTTTTGTTAAAACCCAAAGGGCTTTGTTCTTCTTCACTTGGTCGTGATAGAATAGACAATATGTCACCAATGCGCGATACCGTTCTTTACTTAGTAGGCATTGTGGCGGTGATTGGTATTATTGCCTCCAGTTATTTTGCTATTCAAGCTAGAGACCAAGCCATTAAAATTGAACAACTGCTCCAAGAGCGTAATGCCCTATTACAACAAAGCAATCAGAAAAGTGCAGAATTATCTGTCGCCAGCACCACTATCACTGAATTGCGGACTGACCTCGATAATGTCCGTCAGGATTTAGGAGACTTAGCCGACAGTTACCGAGACGAAAAAAACCGTAATTCAGCCTTTGAAAACCAAATTCGTGGTCTAGCCGGCACCCTCGGTGACCTTGATAAACTAGCTAAGACCGATAAGGAATTATTAGCCAAGTACTCGAAGGTATACTTCCTTAACGAAAACTACATTCCCGTTCGTCTCAAACAAATTGATGATAAATACGTTATGTCTGGCAAAAGTGACCAGTATTTTCATGCGAGTGCCATCACTTATTTAGATGATTTATTTGACGCTGCTAAACGTGACAAAATTGACTTAAAAATAGTCTCGGCTTACCGTTCATTTGAGACTCAATCTGACCTCAAGGGTCAATATACTCAAGTTTATGGAACCGGTGCCAATACTTTCTCGGCCGACCAAGGCTATTCCGAACATCAACTCGGCACCACTGTCGATATCACAACTCCTGGAGTTGGCGGACCCTATAATGCTTTTGCCGAAACTGAAGCTTACCAATGGCTCCTCGACAATGGCTATAAATACGGATTCATCCTTTCCTACCCCAAAGACAATACTTTTTACGTCTACGAACCATGGCACTGGCGTTTTGTCGGCACCGACCTAGCCCGCGAACTCCACCGCACCGGTAAATCCTTCTACGAACTGGACCAAAGAGATATCGATGAGTATTTACTGAAGTTGTTTGACTGAAAAAGAAAAAACTCTGCATACTATGCAGAGTTTTCTTTATCAATAATTACTTATGCGGAATTCGAGTCACTTTTTAAAATCCTCACCACTCCATTATTAGCATCAACTTCAATCATATCTCCATCTTTAAGAATCTCAGTGGCGTACTTTGTACCTATAATACACGGCTTTCGAAACTCTCTTGCCACAATAGCCGCATGAGAAGTGATACCGCCTTCATCGGTCACAATCGCAGAAGCCGCCCTTATCGCAGACATAAGCATAGGCCTAGTTTGACCAGCTACTAAAATATCTCCGACTGGGAAGTTATTGATTTTGTCATTAAAATCTTCAGCGCCCCAATCTAGAACGACTACTTTCCCTTGCACTATTCCTGGAAATGCCGTACTACCAGTCAAAACCTGTTCTCCGTTAACTATGCTGGTAGTTGCTTGATTTACAATTGAATCTAGCTTAGTTGCTTCAGAGTCAAACTTAATTTCCCAATTTTCAAGCTCAAGTGTTAATGAAAAATCACTATCACGTTTTTTAAACTCAATTTCATTGTTAAGATTGTGAATAATCTCATCTACCGTGTAGTTCACTAACATTTCATAATCAATCTCCACAATTTCAGAAATCTTCTGGAGTTGTCTTCTTAAGATATGAAAAAGGGCTGTCCATGACGAACGTAATTCCAATCGAGTGTGTCCAAGCTCTGCCAAAATAATGGTTTTAGCAATCGTATCTTCAGCAATCTTATGCTGTTCTATGTGACTTTCTCGTTCTTTAATAACATTTTCAGAATATACTGACAAAAGTTCAATCTCATCCCGATACTCAACATCACGAAGTAAATCTTGTTGCAGTAGATTTTTAAAATACTCATAATCCCACTGTTGATTACCTTCATCTCCAACTAACATTTGGTAATTACTTTGGTGTTTTTTGAGGCTTTCGCTTATTAAAGCTCCTGATAAAACACCATTTTTAACACTCATCACAAGATTCATCCAGTCTAATTGCTCTTGCTGTAGAACACTCACTTTTTCTGATACACAAAGATCTCTAAACACCTCATCTGGATTTTCGGTATTTAGACTTTTAAGTTCGTCCAATATCTCTAATTCTATTTTCTTTAGAAACTGAGGATTTGTTAAATTAAATAACGCAAAAGTTTCTCGTAACAAATGGCTAGTCTTACTCAATTCTTCT
>JBEDID010000016.1:0-14970 GCA_041173745.1 Candidatus Parcubacteria bacterium
GCTCCGCGGGCGCCCGAGTGGAAACTATTCCTGGTGCATCGGCCATTACCGCCGCGGTGTCATTAGCGGGTATCGCTGGTAACCAATTTACTTTTCTCGGATTTGCTCCCAACAAAAAAGGCCGCCAAACATTTTTTAAAAAGTTAAATGACTACGACGTGCAGCCAGTCATCTTCTTCGAATCAACTCATCGAATTATGAAGGCCTTGGCTGCATTAGTAGATACTGCGCCGATCGCGACCATTTATATCGCTCGAGAATTAACAAAAATCTACGAAGAAATGCTCATCGGCACGCCAGCTGAATTGTTAACAATCCTAGAAACCGAACCAGTGCGGCAGAAAGGGGAATTTGTGGTTCTTGTCGATTGTCGGTAGGATACGGTATACTGTCCCTGTGTCAAAAGAAACTCTAGTTTTTATATTTGGAATTTTACTCACTTTAGTGCCGTTTTTAGGAGTGCCGGAATTGTGGCGTCAGTACGCTGTGATGGGGTTGGGGATTGCTCTAATTCTGATTGGTTATGCTTTACGGCGAGGGGTCTATTTAGATCGAATCGATATTGGTAACGGCGAGCGCGGTATCGACTCCTTTGTCGAAACCACCGAACGGCTTTTTAACGAACGCGAGTCAGAATAAAATATGCACAAGACTGGCCTACTTACGTTGGGTTTATTTCTACTTGTGTTTGCTGTCCTTAGTTTTGTCCCCGTCAGTTTTTTTGATGTTAATTCAAATGAGATAGCCCAAGCGGTTACTCCCACCAAAAAAGTCGCTGAGACTAAGTTGGCTGCAGAAACATCCACAGAACCTGTGATGGTCGACACACGAACGGTGGTTAAACATGTTCCTTTACCATCTGCTGTCAAAGCAATTTACATGACCTCTTGCGTCGCGGGTACTCCAACCTTTCGGACTAAATTAGTGGAGTTGATTCGGAGTACTGAAGTGAACTCAGTGGTAATTGATATTAAAGATTATTCCGGCACTATTTCTTTTCCGGCGCAAAGTGAAGCTTGGCAATCAGCCTGGGCTGAAGCACGTTGTGGAACACGCGATATGCCACAGCTAATCGAGATGCTGCACGACAACGGAATATTTGTCATTGGTCGCATTACTGTTTTTCAAGATCCTTTCTATGCGCCCAAGCATCCCGAGCTAGCAGTGCTGCGGGCTGATAGACAAACAGTTTGGACTGACGGCAAAGGACTATCTTTTGTTGATGTGGCCGCTCAGCCCTACTGGGACCACATTATAGAATTGGTAACTGATTCATATAACATTGGTTTTGATGAATTAAATTTTGACTATTTCCGTTATCCTTCCGATGGAAATATGGCCGATACTTATTACCCGCAAAGTATAGCTGGACCATACGGTATGGATAGACCAGCCAACCTTGAAGCTTTTTCTAAATATTTAAATGAGAAACTAGATGAAGAAACTCGGTTTGCTGCCGTGCATCACGAGAACACGGGACGAGCTTCTAGTACGCCATGGACCTCAGTAGATTTGTTTGGTATGACCACGACCAACTACGATGACCTTTCGATTGGTCAGGTACAAGACCGAGTGGCACCGTATTTTGATTTTATTGCGCCGATGGTTTATCCGTCGCATTATCCTAAGAGCTTTTTGGGCTTGGGCAACCCTAATGACTACCCTTATAAAGTCGTCAACTACGCCATGTCCTTTGGTGTAAAACGAATGCAGTCGAGCACTACACCAATGCAGGGATTTTTACATCAACGGATTGGTACTAGTACGCCAGCGGTTTATAGTAAGCCAGTATATGGTCCCGAAAAATTTCGCACTTGGATTCAGGATTTTGACTATGGTGGTGATTATGATGCTGCCGACGTGCGGGCCGAAATCCAAGCCAGCTATGACGCCGGAGTTAATAGTTGGATGATTTGGGCACCAAGTAACATTTACACCAAAGCCGCTTTGTTGCCAGCAGATTCAGCTGCACAGTAGAGATTAAATTACCAAGAAACTTTTTAATTAGATTAAGATTATATAAATTGTATGAATATTTTGGTTACAGGCATCGCCGGCTTTATTGGCAGTAAGCTGGCTCAACAATTAAACGCCATTGGACATACAGTAATTGGAATAGATAATTTTAATGAGTATTACGATTCGTCTTTAAAAAGACGACGCGTGGCTGCTCTAATTCCGAATGTAAAAATACATGAAGTGGATATTACAGATAAGGTCGCTTTGTCTGATGTTTTTGCTAATCAGCCAATTGACGTAGTGTGTCACTTGGCAGCGCAAGCCGGGGTGCGTTATTCAGTGGAAGCGCCAGAAGTTTATGTGACTACCAATGTACTGGGTACGCAGATTTTGTTTGAAGTAATGCGTCAGCATAATGTAAAGCGGATGGTGTACGCCGCCACGTCTTCAGCTTACGGAATTTCTACACCAGTACCATTCCAAGAAGATTCATCCGCAGATAGACCTGTGTCGGTGTACGCCGCCACCAAACGCGCCGCTGAATTATTGGCTCATAATTATTTTATGCAATATGGTATTGAAACCACCTGCTTACGTTTCTTTACTGTTTACGGTCCATGGAGTCGACCGGATATGGCCATGCTTAAATTTGCTGAAAAAATAACCGCGGGTGAAGCGATTGATATTTATAATGAAGGAAACTTAAGGCGCGACTTTACTTACGTGGACGATATCGTAGCAGGTTTTATAAAAGCAGTAGAGAAGCCCTTGGGTTACGAAATTATTAATCTAGGTAATGGCTCACCGGTTGAGTTAATGAAATTTATTGAAGTGTTAGAAAAAGAATTGGGACAAGTCGCCCAAAAGAATTTTTTGCCCATGCAACAAGGCGACGTGTTTGAGACTTATGCAGATACTACAAAAGCTAAACAATTACTGGACTGGCAAGCTGAGACTGTATTTGAGGAGGGAGTTAAAGCTTTTGCGGACTGGTATAAGGAATATCATCAGCCAAAAGAACAATAAATTATTCAACAGTAAGCTGTGCGCTAGTCATTAAATCACCTTAAAAATGCGGTATGATAATGGCATGCTGAAAAAAACTGATTCACCAGTTAAAATGTTTTCATATCAAGACGATAAACCTACCGAAGGGCGAGGTATGTTAATTCCGCGCAAGGCTGAAGCTCATCCTAAGCACACCTTTACACCAGTGAGTGCCCAGTCACAAAAAACCACTCAATTAGGTACTCGGATTGTGGTGGTAGCAGTCGCATTATTTGCGATTGGTGTAATCAGTGTTACTGGCTATGGGGTGGTTTCGCAGTCCAACTTAGCTTCGGCTCCGACAGTAATGATTGTTGATTCAAACACCAAGACTACTACTGCCTTGGAATATGGCCCACAAGCCGCTCTGTCAAAAGACAGTTTCTTTTCTGAAACCCGTGATGCTTTTATAGACGAAGGACTAACTTTTATTGAAGTTGACCTTTCACAACGCATGCTTAGATTTTTTAAGGATGGAGTTTTGTATCAATCAGCGCCGGTGTTAAGTGTAGGAGAGGCCGGTTCGTGGTGGGAAACAGTCTCCGGACTTTATAAAGTTGAAAAGAAAGACGAAAAAGTTTTTACAAATATTAGTCAGGTAAATTTACCGTGGCTACTGACTTTTCAGGGTAACTTTGCCATTCATGGTTGGCCTACTTTTATGAATGGTTCAGGAGTGCCAGCCGATTTTATTGGTGGAGGCATCCGCTTGAGTGATGAATCAGCCCAGGCTCTGTTTGGAGAAATAAAATTAGAGACACCAGTTTTGGTTCATGCCAGTATCGACAAGGTGCGTGATACTTTTGTTTACGAGCCACAAGTACCAGAATTAAATACTCCAAATTATTTTATTGCCGATATTGATAACGGGACTATTTTGGCGGCTACTGATCTTGATGTACCCGTTCCAATTGCTTCCCTAACTAAACTCATGACCGCGATTGTGGCGTCCGAAAATATTGATTTAGATGGTCGAGTGCAAGTTACTTCACCAACCTTTGTGACCTCAATAATTCCGCGTTTGTCTGAACGAAGTAGCGTATCAATGTATAGCTTGCTACAACTTTTGTTAGTAGAATCTTCCAACGAAGCAGCTGAAACAATTGCGGGTGAAATCGGGCGGGATAAATTCATCACAGCTATGAATGATAAGGCGCGTCAACTCGGAATGATGCAGACCAACTTCGCCGACCCATCGGGTTTGAGTGCGGAGAATATTTCTACTCTCGGCGACTTGTACCGATTAACAAAATACATTCACGACAACCGTAGTTTTATTTTTGAGATTACCGCCAACAAAAAAATTCCTAGTGCTTACGTTGGCGGCGAGTTTGATGGTCTGATTAATTTTAATGAAGTTAAGGACATGGATAACTTCGTGGGTGGAAAAGTCGGTGAAACTTTGGCGGCGGGACAGACTTCAATTTCCTTACATGAACTACCTTTGCAAGGTGAAGAGCGAACTGTAGTAGTGATTTTGCTTGGCTCTGACGGCAGAACACGTGATATCAAAACGTTAATCGAATACGTCCAAAATCGTTTTAGTCACTAGTGATATACTACATATACTATGACAGCTTTTGATCCAGAACAGATTACGTTTTTTGCCAAAACTGACGCTCGTGGTCAGGACTTGGCTTTTGGTATTAAAGCTAAAGATAGGCAGCGACACATGTACGTAGTAGGGAAGACAGGTATGGGAAAGTCGACTCTGCTTGAGAACATGGCGGCGCAAGATATTATGAATGGCGAAGGGATAGCCTTTATCGACCCGCACGGTTCGGCCGCTGAAACCCTGCTTGAATATGTGCCAGAGCATCGCGTTAAAGACGTTGTGTACTTTGCACCGTTTGATTTAGATAATCCAATCTCTTTTAATATTATGGAAGATGTGGGTGCCGACCGACGACATTTGGTGGTGTCGGGCTTGATGTCGACTTTTAAGAAAATTTGGGTTGATGCTTGGAGTGCGCGTATGGAGTACATTTTAACTAACGCGCTCTTGGCTTTGATTGAATATCCAGATACTACTTTGCTATCAGTCAGTCGGTTATTTGCCGATAAGGAGTATCGTAAAAATGTCGTCAATTTTATTAAAGACCCAGCTGTGAAAGCTTTTTGGGTGGACGAATATGCTAACTATACCGAACGTTTTACTGCCGAAGCCCTGCCAGCCATTCAGAATAAAATCGGTCAGTTTACCGGTAATCCATTAATTCGTAATATTATCGGGCAGCCACATTCCAGTTTTGATATTCGCGAAATGATGGATAATAAAAAGATTCTGATTATGAATCTTTCTAAAGGTTTGATTGGAGAAACTAATGCCAACTTACTTGGCTCCATGTTGACGACACGAATTTATTTAGCAGCGATGAGTCGGGCCAACTTGCCAGTAGAAGAGATGAAACGAATGCCTAACTTTTATTTCTACGTTGACGAATTTCAATCGTTTGCTAACGCGACGTTTGCAAATATTTTGTCCGAGGCTCGTAAATATCACCTCAACTTAATTATTGCTCATCAATACATCGACCAGATGGAAGAAGAAGTGCGCAGTGCCGTGTTTGGTAACGTGGGAACTACCATTGCTTTTCGAGTTGGTCCGTTTGATTCCGAAGTGCTCGAAACAGTTTTTGCACCCCGCTTTATGGCGACCGATTTAGTAAACCTCGGCTTCGCCCAGATTTACTTAACCCTAATGATTGACGGGATTGGATCGCAGCCGTTTTCAGCCAAGACGTTGCCGCCAGTAAAACGACCAGTTGTTTCTTGTCGTGAAATGGTGATTGATGCGAGTCGAAAAACTTTTACCAAACCACGAGAAATTGCCGAGAAAATTGTTTCTGAATTACTTACTCCGACAAAAATTGAAGTGGTTAAAAAACCATTTGAAAAGAAGCCTAACGGTCAGCCTGAAAGAGTCCCATCTAATTATGTGCCCAACAGTGCTCCAGCCCAAAATAGAAATCAATATCAAGGTCAAAATTCTAACCAGAATCAGAGCCAAGGTCAAAACCAAAACTTCGTACCAAGAACTAATGATCGAAGAATGCCGGCACAAACACAAGACAGAAGACAATCTCAACCAAATGAACCGGTGGTAATAAAAGCTGAAATTGTAGCCGCTGTTTTGCCATCGTCTGCACCAACTGGTAAAACTCCGGATGACTTGCGTAATATTTTGTCTCGAATGACCAAAGACCAAACTCAGAAAACCGAACCTAAGGCTGTCGTAGAAAGTCCGAAAATTACACCACCGTCAGTTGCTGATAAACCTACGACACCTGTAGAGTCTGGCTCTGATTTAAGAAGCGCTCTGGCACAAGCACTAGCTAAAGTTACACCACCTACTCAAATTAAACTTGAGTCTGAGGTTAAAACAAAAGTACTAGAGCCTATGGTAGCGGCTGAAAATAAAACACCGTCAACACCGGCAGCTGACAATAGTAATTTACTACGGCGCATGTCAGTTGAGTCTTCATCAGAAAAACCTCCCGTTCGACCAATTCATAATTCATTGATAAAATCGACGCCTCGTCCGCAACCTATTCAGCAGCCCCGATTTACTCCACCAGAGACAAAATCACAAGTACGTAAAGTGGTGATTGAACATCGACAGCAACAACCTTTGGTTGTAAAGCCGTCAGCGGCGGAGGTACCTCAATCGATAACTCCTGCTCAGTTTGACCGCGGACCACGGCGAACTCCTGCGGAAGATTGGTCAGCGCCGAAGTTGGATGCTGTGAAGATTAAACGAATGTTACGACATGATAACGATGAACGCTCACCATTTCAATAACTATAGATTCTTAATAATTCTAGCGTTTTCTTTGGCATTTTTTCCTAACGTTAGTTTTGCTGCCGTTTCGATTAGTGAGGTGGCTTGGATGGGTTCTGCTACGTCAGCCAATTATGAGTGGATTGAACTTCATAACGATGGTGAGGCAACCGACGTGACGGGTTGGGTGTTGAGTGATGGCCTAAATCTGTCTATTGAATTAACGGGAATAATTCCATCTGGAGAATATGCGGTTTTAGAAAGAACGAGCGAAGTGTCAGCACCAGGTGAAGCCTTTTTTATTTATACGGGAGCGTTAGTAAATAGCGGCGCAACTTTAAAACTGGTGCGAACGGACGGTTCAATCGTTGATCAAGTCAGCGGCGGTGAAAATTGGGTAAATATTGGTGGTGATAATCTAACCAAAGAAACGGCTCAGTACACGAGCGCTGGGTGGGTCACGGCCGCGGCGACACCGGGGCGCGGAATTACGGCCGGCGAAGTGAATGTCGCCGCGGCCGACGCCGCTGCTACCACCGAAACTAAAACAGTCACCAAATCATCGGGCAGTAGCGGCTCTTCAACCGCTAAGCCGAAAGCCAGTGAACCAGTCCGTTTAATTATTCCCGGTGTCACCTTAAAGCTTAAGGTTGGAGCCCAAACAGTCGGATATGTAAATCAAGCTATTGCCTTTAATGTTGAGGCAACGGATATTGGTGACAATTTAATTAACTCGCTGACCTATGAGTGGAATTTTGGCGATGGTTTCACCGCTACTAATAAAGAAGTTGAACACGTCTTTTTATATCCTGGAACTTACGTGGTGACAGTCTACGGAAATTTCAAACGCCAGGAACAAGTAGCCCGTTATGAAATTACAATTTTGCCAGTGATGGTGTCGCTGACTACTAACGACCGCGGCGACGTACAAATTAATAACGACTCGCCATATGAAATTGATATTTCTGGTTATCAAGTGCGGGGTGGAAAAACTTTCGTTTTTCCACCCCGTTCAATAATGCTCCCTAACCAAACCATCACCATTCCCAAAACAAAACTTGGCAACAACACGAACTTGGCAGTTTTATACGATAATGAACAAAGCCAAGTAGCCTCTTTATTTCCAACCAATAGTAAAATAATATTAGCCGGAATAGCTGAAGCAGATAATCAAACTCCGGTTGTTACTGCTTCATCAATTTCTTATCTATCAGCGCCTTTGATTATTCCGTCTGAAAATTTTGGCTTTTCTTCTGCTCCCAGCGTGACTCCACCAGTGGATGAAATTGTGATAAATACCGAGCCTACTACTTCGGTTGTAATTACTAATGCTGACATAGCTACAGCTACTCAGTTGGCCAGTGTTGTCCTGGCTGACAAAACTACTGATAGCCGTTGGACTTATTTAGCCTTAGTTGGAGTATTGTTGTTAGGGACATTAGCCATCTACGCTAAACCAAGAGATAACCAAAATTCCTAATTTCTGGTATTATCTGCCTATCTATGAATACACAAAAATTAGCAGTGGTGACTGGCGGAGCGGGTTTTGTTGGTTCACATCTCTGTGAGCGTTTGGTTAAAGAAGGTTATCGAGTGATTTCCTTAGATAACTATTTCACTGGTACTAAAGACAATCACGTCGCTGGTGTTGAATATCGAGAAGGTCACACTAAAAACATTGCTAATTTAATTACCGAAACACCAGATATTATTTTTCATCTCGGTGAATATTCGCGAGTGGCACCAAGTCTTAATGAGCCGGCAGTGGTATGGGATTTAAATATTGCGGGGACGTTGGCAGTGTTGGAATATTGGCGGGCGGTTGGCTGTAAATTAGTATACGCTGGTTCTTCTACTAAGTTCGTAAAAGATGAACGAGCAAGTGAAGTCGCTGGCCGCGACCGAGCACCTTACAGCTTTGCTAAAGCCATGAACTCGGAATTAATACACAATTATGGTCGCTGGTATGACTTGCCATATTCCATCGCTTATTTTTACAATGTCTACGGACCGCGCGAGCGGGCTGGACAGTACGACGGTGCCTACGGCACTATTGTTGAAACTTTCCGCCAGCACTTCCTAAATAAAGAAACTTGTACCATTAATGGCACTGGCGATCAAACCCGTGCCTTCACTCACGTGCTGGACACCGTCGAATCTCTGTTCCTGATTGCTACCAAAGGTGAATGTGACGAATATTCCATTAGTGCCGCAGAAATATTCTCCCTCAACCAACTCGCTAATTTGTTTGGTCTAGAAAAAAAATATGCCCCCGCCACAGAATCAACTCGCTCATCACAAGCCGAAGATACAACTAAGCTTAAAAACCTCGGTTGGAAGCAACAATATACACTTGAAAAATACGTAGAAAATATTGTTATATGAAAAAGAAAATTGCAGTTTTTTCACTGGCTTACTATCCGAGTTTTGTATCGGGGGCGGAGGCAGCTATTAAAGAAATTACTAATCGTATTAGTCGGGATGATATTGAATTTCATGTCATTACTTTACTGTTTGATAAAAATGCCCCTAAGCAAGAGGAGTTTGATAATGTCGTCATCCATCGGGTTGGTTTTGGTGGAGCGTACTTATCAAAAATTTTATTTGTTCCGCTAGCGGCACTAAAAGCCCGTTCACTGCATCGCGAAATAAAACTCGACGGCATGTGGGCGATGATGACCTATATGTTGATGCCTCTGACCATCGCGCGTTGGTTGGGAGTGAAAGTGCCTTATGTTTTCACACTTCAAGACGGCGACCCGTACGACAAAGTGTTTGGTCGCTGGTTTATCAAACCAGTCTTGCCGATTATTGATAGTGGTTTTAGAAATGCAACCGTCATTCAAGTGATTTCTGAATACTTGGGTACTTGGCCAAAGTTACGTGGCTACACTGGGGAAGTAGTGATGGTGCGTAATGGTGCCAATCCGAAAAATTTTACCCAGTACTATAGCGATGAAGAATTACAGAAAGTAAAAACGGAGTTAGGTAAAAAAGCTGGTGATATCTACTTATTTATCGCGGCTCGATTGGTGTACCAAAAAGGAATTGATGCAGTAATTAAAGCCTTACCACTTTTGCCAAATAATATTCATTTTTTAATTGGCGGAGATGGGCCAGATTGGCCAATGCTCGAAGCGTTGACGGCGGAATTAAAGCTAGAAAATCGCGTGCGCTTTTTAGGTGCTTTAGAACGAGATGATGTACCCAAGTATCGCAATACCATTGTGTCAGATATTTTTGTGCATCCGAGTCGGTCCGAAGGTTTAGGTAACTCAGTTTTGTCCGCGATGGCTGGTCGGTTGCCGGTAGTAGTGACACAAGTCGGAGGTTTTTCGGATTTTGTATTTGACGCTAAACGCAACCCAGACAAAACCCCAACCGCGTGGGCAGTCGACCCCGACAGTCCAGAGCAAATTGCTGCAGCGGTAAAAGATATTTTGTCCCATCCAGAAAAAGTAAAAGAGATTACTGAAAATGCGCGCGCACTAATGGAAACTGAATATCATTGGGGTGCCGTCGCTACAGCGATGCGAGAAAAAGTCTTTGCTAAAATTATCGACTAGAATTTAAATATGGAACTTTACGAAACAGCTCTTACTATTGCTACGCAAGCACATAAGGAGCAAGTGCGCAAAAACGACGATTCGCCTTACGTTATACACCCAATTATGGTGGCGCGGATTTTGGAACAATCTGGTTTTGACGAAACGGTGCAAGCGGCTGGACTGGTGCATGACGTATTAGAAGATACTACCGTCACCGAAGCTGAGTTACGTGCGCAGCTGGGCGATGCGGTGGTGGATATCGTAACGGCCGTGTCTGAAGATAAAGCCTTGGTCTGGGAGGAACGAAAGCAAAAATATGTCGAAGCGGTAGTAGCGGGAGGAGAGTCAGTCTGGGCCGTATCAGTGGCTGACAAAATTCATAATGCCCGTAGTTTAATCTCTTTTCATGAAGCAGTAGGACCAAGTGCTTGGCAGATTTTTAATCGTGGTAAAGAACAGAAGGTTCAATTTGAGCGGCTGGTGTTGAAATCATTACAGTCAATCTGGGTGCATCCATTGCTAGAAATTTATGCTCAATTAATCATCGAACTAGAGCAGTTAGAAGCTTAATGTAACCCAACCTGTCTTTCTTTTTCTTCTTGACTGCGCAGGTTGTCGCGTGTGGTTTGGTACGCTTGTACGACCTCGCGAGAGACTCTAGTATTTTTCAATTCAGCGGCCAATACATCGGCCCAAAATTGCACACGATTTTGATTTAGAGTTTGTAGAGCATCATCACTTTTGGTTACATTTTTTACATAGTAAGTAATGATTTCGCCGAGCCTAAATAAACGCATAAGTTGGAGTGATTCGCGTTCTTCTGGCGCGCGATTTTGTTCAACGTAATTTACTAATAGAGTTTCTAGCTCGGGATTATAAAGCGTCATAAAGTTGAGAAAGCGGGCCCAACTCTCGTGCTTGTTGCCAAATTGCAGGGAGGAGAAATCTAATAGATAAAGTGTGTCGTCATGGATTCTAAAATTGTGTGGTACAAAATCGGTGTGAGTTAAAAATCCACAGTACTGCTCGATACGCTCTTGTTGGTTTGTTAGTTTGGCATGAGCAGCGGTAACTAACTCAAATACGCGAGCATCTACTTTTTGTTGTTGCAAGAAAGTTAAAAAACCAGCGTGAAGTTTTAAGTAATCGGTAATAGTGCGATAATTAAAAACCTGTTTAATGCTACGAATGTGACCGGCGGTTGTTGCTCGCGCGCGTTCTTGTGCTTGAAGTGCTTGGAGAGAAAAAGAAAATTGTTCTGGTAGTGGTCTATCTAGAAAGGTCGAGGCTTGTTCAATAAATTCATTAATAGTAATGACAAAACCAGCTTGTTTAATGTAAGCCAATTCACGAGGTGAATGAAAAGTGTCGTAGGCGAAATGTAATTTATGTAACAAGGTGCGACAAGTTCGTTCGTGCTGTAACTCTGCCTGACCATCCGCGTCGCGAGTGGCTTTAATTACTACTCGCTCACCGGTTTTATTTTTTCCATATAAAATTATTTTCTTGCCACCACTAGTGGTGATAGCTTGCATCAAAAATCGCTCTCCTTTGATATGAGGTTGGTCTGAATCAAGCGAGTAACCTTGCTTGGCGACGAGCGCAGAAATGAGCGGCAGTTCTATGTCGAGGTAATTTTTCCAAGTTTGTTGAGATGAATTATTTGGCATAAGAGATAATTTCCGCGATGTGATTTTTCCACCAGACAGATTGCAAAGTTATTAAGCTGTTGTCGGTATTTGTAAAGGGTAACTTTTCTAACCTAAGGTACTCAGTTTCAGCGGCAGGAAGTGAAATGGTTGCTGTGACACGGCGGCATAATCGTTTGTGAATAAAATGGTAGAAACCTTTTGTACTCGCTTCAATTGCCCGGTTGTCACTTAAACAAAGTAATATCGGAGTCTTAATAAAGTATGAGCAAATAAGCACTGGTAATTCAGTCGAGAGTCCGTTGTTAACCAAAATAATATCAGTTTGTCGACTGGCCTTAATAAGCTCTTGCAGCGCCTTAATTAATTGCCTAGCTTTTGACCAGCGTTTGTCGATAGTAATAGGTTTAATGTTTGGAACGGCTTCGGGTAAGTGAATAAAAACAATCAGAGTTATTGTATGAGCGAATAGTTTTTCGGCCAGAGTTTTTGCATACGGTGCAGGCGCACCGACGTCGGGTGGAAACAGGGGACTGAGGATGGTAATACGCATATTGGCTAATCGTAATTTGATAACTCACTTATTGCAAGTAAAGTTAAAGGTGTAATGTAACTTCGGAATAAAATAGTTGGTTCTATTGGTAATGGATAAAAAGAATGTTGTGGTAATTGGTGGGGGGACTGGTACGCATACGGTGTTGCGGGGCTTGAAACAATACCAAAAACAGCTACATGTTTCGGCGGTAGTAACGATGGCTGACTCGGGCGGTTCGACTGGTCGTTTGCGCGATGAGTTTGGTTACTTACCAGTGGGTGATGCTCGCATGGCTTTGGCGGCTTTGGCGAGCGATGATGACGAGCACGAAGAATTAGTTCGCCAACTTTTTATGTATCGCTTTGATAAAGGTGATGGTCTGTCAGGACATAATTTCGGCAACCTACTGCTGGTGGCATTGACCGACATGTTGGGGTCGGAGGCGGGGGGGGGGGGCGCCCCCCCCCCCCCCCCGCGACTATAGCTCGTCATTAGCAGCCTAGTTCACACGCTCCAGCGAATTATCCAGCAACGATGGAGCGTCACTGGCGGCATTCCTGGAGCGTAGGTTTTAGTGATTTCCCCAATCTACCCACCCCATTTGGGCGGAAACGAGCACAATAATACCGAAAACGATGCGATACCAGGCGAACACGGTAAAATCGTGTCGGCTAATAAAACGTATCAATCCACGTACGGCAAAAAATGCACTAAAAAACGAGACGGTGCCGCCAACGGCAAATAAGGCAATATCATCAACACTAAACAAATCGCGATTCTTGTAAACGTCGTACAAGGTTGCGGCAAACATAGTTGGGATCGCGAGGAAGAAAGAAAACTCGGTTGCTGCACGGCGCGACAAACCGAAAAATAGTCCACCGATAATGGTTGCACCTGAACGTGAAGTACCAGGAATCATAGCCAACGCTTGCGCAAAACCAACTTTTAAAGCATCCTTCCAGGTCATGTCATCGACCGATTCAGCATGAACAACATGCTCACGACGCTCAGCCCACAAAATCAAAAAACCGCCAATGATAAACGCTGACGCAACCACAATGGGGTTAAACAGATAATGTTTAATTTGTTTTAAAAACAAAAATCCCAATACGGCCGCCGGCATAAACGCAACCATCAAGTTAACCGCCAAGCGCTGAGACAACGGCTCAGACGTTAGACTACTCACTGTATGAGCCAGTCGTGCACGATATTCCCAAACCACCGCCAGTATCGCGGCGAACTGAATCGCAATTTCAAATACTTTGCCTTTGTCGTCGTTAAAGCCGAGCAATTGTCCGACCAGAATCAAATGACCTGTAGACGAGACCGGAAGAAATTCGGTCAAGCCCTCAACGAGGCCGAGAATTATTGCATGTATCAACAATGTAGTGTCAGCCATATATCGATTTTTTAATGTTTTGAACGATAAAAGTCACATTTGCGTTTAAAAATGTGACAATAAGTGTGTTTTATATACCTAAAGCGTGACAGCATTTTCAACCCCGTCACTCACATTTTATATACGCTGTTAAACGCTTCAAACGTTTCGGTCAGAGTTGCAAAACCCGACCGGCATCGGTAAAAAATAATTTTAAAAAATATCGCGAAATTACTTTCGCGGCTATTAACGCTTCATTGAATCAAAAAATTCAGCGTTGGTATTAAAGTCTTTAAGCTTGCCTAGCAAAAATTCTGATGCAGCAGTTTCATCCATCGGTTGCAGAATTTTGCGCAAAATCCAGGTTTTTTGCAGGGTGTCGGGATCAACCAAATATTCTTCACGACGTGTTCCGGAACGATTAATGTTTATTGCCGGATAAATTCTTTTTTCAGCAATTTTTCGATCCAGATGCAATTCCATGTTACCGGTACCTTTAAATTCTTCATAGATAACCTCATCCATTCTTGAACCGGTATCAACCAATGCGGTGGCTATAATGGTTAAACTGCCACCTTCTTCAATATTTCTTGCTGCACCAAAAAAGCGTTTTGGTTTTTCCAATGCGTTGGCATCAACACCCCCCGTTAATATCTTGCCCGAAGAAGGAACAACGGTATTATAAGCTCTGGCCAGTCGGGTAATCGAGTCTAACAAAATAACTACATCGTGTTTATGCTCAACCAAACGCCTCGCTTTTTCGATGACCATTTCTGCAACCTGTACATGACGGGTTGCCGGTTCATCAAAGGTACTGGAGATAACTTCACCGCGCACACAGCGCTCCATTTCCGTGACCTCTTCAGGACGCTCATCGATTAATAATACAATCAGATAACATTCCGGATTTTGTTCCGCGATGGCTTGTGCCAGACTTTGCAAGATCATGGTTTTACCGGCTTTTGGCGGTGACACAATTAAGCCACGCTGACCTTTACCGATAGGAGCGATTAAATCTATTATCCGTCCGGTCAAATCTTCACTGGTGCCATTACCTTGCTCAAGAACAAAGC
>JBEDID010000017.1:0-14348 GCA_041173745.1 Candidatus Parcubacteria bacterium
GGTAGTGTTGATGAGATCCGCTCCATCTTTTTTGAGTTTCAACAGAATTTATATGCCTAAGACCAGCTGATTAATTAAAAAACTCCAGAAAATTTGTCCGGTGGTAAACAATGTTGTGTCGATCGTAACTTGATATATGGTATTCATTTATGCTTAATTTGTGCTATATTCTAGATGTTACACATTTAGTAAAGTAGACTTATTTATATGACGGGAAATGAAATTCGGAGGAAGTATTTAGATTATATGGCCAAAAATGGCCACGCTGTTATCCCGTCGGCGGCATTGGTGCCGGAAAATGATCCAACTACGCTTTTTACTGGTAGTGGAATGCAACCTTTGGTGCCGTATTTGATGGGTGAGTCGCACCCCAAAGGGGTGCGACTCACCAACTCCCAAAAATGCTTCCGCGCCGAAGATATTGAAGAAGTGGGGGACAATCGCCATACAACTTTTTTTGAAATGTTAGGTAATTGGTCTTTGGGAGATTATTTTAAGGCCGAGCAATTACCGTGGTTTTATACTTTTTTAGTGGAGGAAGTTGGTTTGAATCCCGAACATATTTACGTCACCGCTTTCATGGGCGACGAAGTTGCTAAGGTGCCACGCGATACTGAAACAGCCGAAATTTGGCAACGGTTATTTTCTGAACGTGGTGTTAGTAATGAAATAGCCTTAATGGGCAGTGAGGAAGCCGGCGGACAACGAGGCATGAAAGCCAACGAGCGTATTTTTTATTATGACAGCGCTAAAAATTGGTGGAGTCGAGCTGGTCGTCCCGAGAAGATGCCAGTTGGTGAAATCGGCGGTCCTGACAGTGAAGTGTTTTATGATTTTGGTACTGAACACGACAAAAAATTTGGCGAACATTGCCACCCGAACTGTGACTGTGGTCGTTTCTTAGAGATTGGTAATTCTGTCTTTATGGAATATCTAAAGACTGAATCTGGTTTTGAGAAGTTACCTAAACAAAACGTTGACTTTGGTGGTGGATTAGAGCGTATTACGGCTGCCGCGGTGGGAAGTAACGATATGTTCAAGATTGACTTGCTGTGGCGCGTAGTTGAACAAATTCAAACTTTATCAGGCAAACAATATTCTGACCGAAAAGAAGCTTTTCGAGTTATTGCTGATCATATCCGCGGTGCTGTCTTTATGATTGGTGATGGTATTGTACCTAGTAATAGTGAGCAGGGTTACTTTGTCCGCCGGCTCTTACGCCGCGCTGTGCGTTATGCCGATGGGTTAGAAATTCCGGCTGGAGAACTCAAAAATTTAGCCGAAAGTGTGATAGCTCTATATGAGAATCACTATCCAAACTTGCTTGAATTACGTACTGAAATTACTCACGCTATCGCTCTTGAAGAAGAACAATTTCGCAAAACACTAGAGAATGGTCTGAAACAATTTAATAAAATCTCACTGCAAGTGCACGTTAAGTCTAAAATTGTTGATGGTCAAAAAGTGATTGATAAGTCAATTCCACCGACTACTATTAAAGCGATAGATGCCCAGAACGCTTTTGATCTTTTTACTACCTACGGATTTCCAATTGAATTAACTGAAGAAATCGCAGCTGAGAAAGGCTTGGTGGTAGATAAAAAGGGGTTTGAAGCTTTAATGGTTGAACATCGCGAAAAATCGCGCGCTGGAGCCGAACATAAATTTAAAGGCGGTTTGGCTGATCATTCTGAACGAGTGGTGCAATATCATACTGTTACACACTTAATGCTCGCAGCGCTAAGGCAATTCCTTGGCAAGCATATTCACCAAGCCGGTTCTAACATTACAGGTGAACGATTACGGTTTGATTTTACTCATCCAGAAAAAGTCGAGCGTGAAACTTTGGATAAAATCGAAGCTTGGGTAAATCATGCTATTGAAACTGGCGGGGAAGTTAAAATGGAGACGATGGCAAAGGATAATGCTGAAGCCGACCCAACCGTGGAAGGAAGTTTTTGGGACCGGTATCCGGATGAGGTGAAGGTGTATACCGTAACCGGTAGTGATGGTACTGTTTTTTCACGCGAATTATGTGGCGGTCCTCATGTGGAGCGACTGGACGGTATCACTGGTACTTTTAAAATTACTAAGGAAGAGTCTTCTTCGGCTGGAGTGCGTCGTATCAAAGCAATCCTTCAGTCATAGCTATCCACCGTTGTTGCGGGAGATTCAAGTTCAAATACCTGTTATACTAATCACATGTCTTTCTTTAAGTTCGGTTCAAAAACCGATCGGTATGGTGTCCTTATCGATGTCGGTTCTGGAAGCGTGCTTACTGCAATCGTATTTTCGGCCGCAAACCAAAAATTACCACAAATAGTGTGGTCACACCGTGAGCATGCTCCGTTACGCAATATTGATTCAATGGAACAAAGTGCTAAGGCTGTGATGACAGCTTTGGTAAACGCTACAATGCAGCTTGATAGTACCGGTCGAAAGGTGTTGTACGATTTCGACCATAACGCTAAATTGTCTGAGGTTCAGTGTACTATTTCTGCTCCTTGGTCATATACTGTAACTAAAAACATTAATTACAACCAAGAAAAACCTTATCTTATTACTGAGGAACTGATTGAAGACCTGATTGAAACAGTCCAAGAAAAAATCAAAAGTGATATAAATGAGAATGAAACTTTGTTACACTTAGGTTTGTCGGTAATTACACGCGGTACTATGGATGTTCAAGCAAATGGTTATCGGGTTCCGTTTCCGGCCGGAAACAAAGCTAAAACCCTTACTATTGCGCGTTCAAGTGTGATAGCTCAACAGTATCTGATTGATGTAGTAGACGAAATGCGCGACAAACTTTTTCAAAGTGCAAAAGTGTCAAAGCTTTCATTTATGTTAGTAATGTATGAAATGACCCGTAAATTTTTTGGTCGAGGACAAGATACTTGTCTAATTGATGTTACTTACGAGGCAACAGAAATTGGTGTTATTAGAGATGGAGTTTTGACGTATTGTACGCACGCTCCGTTTGGTGCCTTCTCATTGGCTCGAGAAATTTCTGGTATTGTTGGGGTTACGTTGCACGAAGCTTTTGGTTACTTGCACACCGAGACCCCTTATACTTTTATCGAGACACTAACAAAGTCACAAAAAGAAGATGTGGAAGCTGTTTTTGAATCATATGTTGAAAAATTGACTCAACTTTTTCACGAAACCGGTGATTCATTATCGATTCCGAAACAAATCTCACTTAATACTGACCTCAAGAGCGAACCTTTGTTTATTGATTTGATTGAAAAAGCAGTTAAACGCACCATAAAAACTGAGCCGAAAATAATCTTAGTTTCAGAAGAAATTATCAAAATTCTTAAAGAAGATGAATCTAGAAAAGGGAAAAGTAGCTTGCCGTTCGATTCAGCCTTATTATTGGCGGCTCAGTTTTTCCACACTAAAGATGAACAACATTCATTTGAGTACCTTTAAACCGCTATACTATATATATGACACAAAAATGGAACCTACAGGACATTAGACCAGCTGAACCACGCAAGCACCGCGTTCCTCCTCCAACAGCGCTGGATACTAGAGCAGATTATGCTGCTCCTCAAGCAGTACCGACGTTACGTGAAAATATCCCAAATATTGTCATTGAAAATGGTACTAAAAAAGGTAAAAGCCGTATCTTCGTATCGGTGGCACTATTTGTCTTGATTGTCGGTGGGGCAGTCGGCCTGAGTGCTCTGATGGGAAAAACCGAACTAACTATTTATCCTGAACACCGTGAGCCAACCGTAAGTGCTGAATTCACCGCTTATCCGGACAAACGAGACAAATCCTTAAGTTATACAATACTAACCCTTGAAACAACCGGAGAGAGTCAAGTAAAAGCCTCAGGTCAGATTGAGAAGAAAGAACAAGCTACCGGCATGATTGAGATTCTCAAATCTACCCCTGGCGCAGAACGACTCATTAAAAATACTCGCTTCCGAACTCCTGAGGGATTAGTGTTTAAGATTAAAGAATCAGCTGTAGTTCCAGGGGCTATAAAAGATGATTCTGGTGCTATGGTGCCTGGTTCGATTCAGGCTGAAGTTTTTGCTGACGATGTGGGTGATACTTATAATCTTCCCGCCGGTAAGACCTTTGATGTCCCCGGCTTCCAAGAAAGTAATTTGCCAGACTTATATAAATCTATCACAGCGCGCAACCCACAACCTTTTACTGGAGGTTTTGATGGGCCTCAGTTCCAGATTGACGAAAAAGAACTCAGTACTTCACGACAAGCGTTACAAATTCAACTACGTGACAATCTTCTCACACGGGTTGAAACCGAAAAACCAGCCGATTTTATTGCTTTTAAGGATGCTGTTGCAATAACCTATAATCAACTACCAGCAGTTGAATACGGACAAGATTTAGTAACGATCCGAGAACAAGCTGTTTTGCAGATTCCGATTTTCAAGGCTACTGAACTTGGTTCTTTCCTTGCTAAGGAGACAGTGGCGACCTATGATGGCGGTTCGGTTAGAATCGCAGATCCTTCCGTTCTTACATTTAAGTACAGTTCAGCCACTACTAGTTCAAGTGTGATTGCGAATGAGACTTCACTCACTTTCACACTTTCCGGCAAGCCCCAACTAATCTGGGAGTATGACAGCAAGAAACTAACAGCCGACTTGGCAGGGTTGCCTAAGACAGCCATAAACAACGCTGTAACAGCTTATACAGGGATAAATGAAGCTCGAGTCAGGATTACTCCGTTCTGGAAACGGACCTTCCCGACGAACCCTGACGACATTATTGTCATCGAAGAACTCAAGACCACCGAATAATTATTAGTTATACCACAGCCGTTTAGTTGACGGTTGCCGGTATTTTTGGTAGACTCAGCCACGTTTAATGGATCAAGATACATCAACAGTTAAAGACGAATTAGTATATGGTGTGGTAGAGGAAGCTCTACCTAACGCGCTTTTTCGCGTCATCATTGAAGGTGTTCCAGAACCTGTACTCGCATACCTCTCGGGGAAAATGCGCCGGTACCGGATTAGAGTACTGGTTGGTGACAAAGTTGGTATGGTAATCGATCCTTACGGGGGTAAAGCAAGAATCACGAAGCGTCTCTAAGTAACATTTTATGAAAGTACGATCATCAGTAAAAAAAATGAGCCCAGATGACAAAATCGTCAAGCGACGAGGGGTGGTGTTTGTCATTAACAAGAAGAAGCCACGACATAAGCAACGACAAGGTTAAATTTATTATATGAGAATTTCCGGTATCACAATTCCTGACGACAAACAATTACCATACGCGCTTACAGCTGTGTTTGGTATTGGTATGTCGCGTTCAAAGGATATACTCGATGAACTTTCAATTGGTCACACAAAAAAGCCAACTGATCTTTCTACCGAAGAAGAGAATGCAATTCGTGAAAAAATTGAAGCCTTTACTATTGAAGGAGAACTAAAGCGTCAAATTTCAGGCAATGTAAAGCGCCTAAAAGACATTGGTTCATATCGTGGCTCTCGTCACGCAAAACGTCTACCTGCGCGTGGACAACGTACCAAAACAAACGCTCGAACTCTTAAGGGTGCAAAGAAGACTATGGGAAGTGGACGTCGTAAGCTCGAAAAGACCTAGAATTCAAGAAGGCATTGCCGACTATAAATTCGGAAATGCCCTTGTGGTAGACTTAAACTTTATTAGAATTTCATAACGTAAATGACATATGGGTAAAAAACGTATCATGAAGAAGAGTGGAGGTTCTGATGTCGCTGGGACATCACGAGCACTCAATCGTATACCAAAGCGCAAACTTGCGTCAGGTAGACTAAATATCCTTGCAACTTTTAATAACACACTGGTTACACTTTGTGATTTAAAGGGTAATTCAGTTATGGCTGCTTCAAGTGGAGCGCTTGGATTTAAAGGGTCACGCAAAAGTACACCTTTTGCTGCGGCTAAGGTAGGAGAAATTATTGGAGAAAAGGCACAACAAATGGGAATGAAGGATGCTGAAGTTATCGTGCGTGGAGTTGGAGCAGGACGAGAGTCTGCACTCCGAGCTTTCGCTGGTAAGGGAATCGGTATTACTAAAATTGTTGATAAAACCCCAGTGCCTTTTAATGGACCGCGTGCACCTAAGTCACGACGAGTATAGCCTTTAGCATATGATAATTGGACCAAAATTTAAAATTGCAAAGCGTCTCGGAGCTCCTATCTTCGAAAAGACACAAACAGCAAAATTCGAGCTTTCACTAGCTCGCGGTGCTAATCGCCGCACCAATAAGCGCCCAGGTCAAGCCAGTGACTACAAGCGGCAGCTTATTGAAAAACAAAAAATGCGATTCACCTACGGTATTACTGAAAAACAGTTACGTCGTTATGTTGATGAAGCTGTAGAGAAGAGTCATCAGCCAGTCGCTCTTTTGATGGAACGACTTGAGACTCGTCTTGACAATGTTACATATCGTATGGGACTAGCAAAGACTCGTCGACTAGCTCGACAGATTACTTCTCATGGACACATTTGTATCAATGGCAAGCGTATGACTATTCCTTCACACCGAGTAAAAGTAGGTGACGTTATCTCTGTCCGTGAGGGCAGTCGTCAGTCCGTACTCTTTGTGGCTCTTAGTGAGACACTTGATATTACAAGTCTCCCGAGTTGGGTAACTTTTGATGCGAAGAAGAATGAAGGAACAATGAAGGCTCTTCCAGTATTTGAACCAATTGGATCTCTATTTGACCCAGAACAGGTGATGGAATACTACAGCCGATAGGATTAAGAGGTTTACAAAATATATAAGTTCATAACAAATTATGTTGGAAACAAATGTAACTCTCCCGTCAAAGCCCCGTGTCGTGTCTGAAGCAGATAATCACGGCATCTTTGAAATCGACGGTCTTTATCCTGGCTATGGTCACACGCTTGGTAATTCGCTTCGCCGAATTATTCTTTCGTCTCTTCCGGGAGCTGCTATAACACAGGTTAAAATCGATGGAGTAGAGCACGAATTCTCGTCACTTGATGGAGTAAAAGAAGATATCATTACGCTACTTCTTAACCTCCGTCGCGTGCGTCTAAACATGCACACCGAAGAACCAATGAAAATCACTCTTAAAAAGAGCGGCATTGGTCCTGTTACGGCAGCAGATATAGAAGTGCCAAGTCAGATTGAAATTCTCAACCCTGACCAACACATTGCAGAAATCACTAACAAGTCAACCAAACTCAATATCGAAATGACTATTGAACGCGGCCTTGGATACGTACCACGTGAAGTTCACCAAAAGGATAAAGTAGAAATCGGCACCATCGCTTTAGATGCTGTGTTTACTCCAATCCGTCGCGCTAACTACGAAGTGGAGAACATGCGTGTGGGTGACCGAACTGATTACAACCGTCTTCGTGTTATTCTTGAGACTGATGGTACTTACTCACCACGAGAAGCCCTTGAGAAAGCGATTGAAATCATGATTCATCAACTTAAGGCAATCATCGGATTCCAAGACCAACACCAAAATGCACCAGCTCCGGTTGCTGTGGCAGAAGAAATAAAGTCTGAAGCACCAAATCAAGAAGTGCTCAAGACTCGAATCGAAACACTTGACCTTACTAGCCGAACGCTACAAGCCTTAGAAGAAGCGAGTATTCGCACTATTGGCGGCCTTGTGCGTAAGAAAAAAGATGATATTCTAGCGCTCGACGGCATCGGACCAAAGGGACTTGAAGAAATTCAAGAACTCCTCAGTAAGATGGGTCTGAAACTAGAAGAATAAGCTTATGCGACACTCAAACAATTTACGAACACTCAGCAGAACACGGGGCCAGCGCACAGCTTTGGTACGTGGTTTAGCCGTATCTCTGATACGAGATGGTCAAATCAAGACTACTCTCGCTAAAGCTAAAGAACTACAACCAAACATTGAACGTTTGGTAACTCACGCCAAGAAAGATACTGTCCAAGCACGTCGTTTGGTTGCTTCAAAACTCGGTGAACCAACTGACGAAATTATCAAAAAGTTTTTTAGTGTTATCGCACCAAAGTTCGCTGAACGAAATGGTGGATACACTCGCATCGTGAAGTTGGGTCGGACTTCACCAGGACGCGATGAAGCAATCATTGCTTTTGTTGAATAATTTATATGACTACAGAAACTACAACAAAAAACTACACCATTGATGCAACAGGAAAGCGTCTTGGTAAACTCGCAACTGAAGTTGCGTCGATTCTAAATGGAAAGAACGACCCTAATTTTGCTCGGCACATTGTTGCTGATGTAGCAATTAGTGTTGTTAATGTTAGTAAACTAGATATTCCTGAAAAGAAGGAAACTGAAATTTACCAACGTTACTCAGGCTATCCAGGAGGACGACACACAGAAACACTTATTCACTTGGCAGAACGCCGTGGATACGCTGAGGCTGTTCGTCGCACAATTGCCGGTATGTTGCCAACCAACAAACTTAAGAAACGGTTATTGGCTAATTTAACTATTACTGAATAATCGTATGGCTGCAACTAAAATAATTTACGTAGAAGGTATCGGACGTCGTAAGACTGCTACTGCTCGAGTGAGACTCACTCCAGCTTCAGCGACTGTGATTGTCGTGAACGGCAAGCCACTTGTCGGATACTTCGTAAACCTTTCACACCAAAAAGACCTACAATCTGTCCTTGGTACTAAAGACGCTGGAATCGAAAACTACACCATTACTGCTAAAGTAATCGGTGGCGGACTTTCATCACAAGCTGAAGCAATCCGACTTGGAATTGCTCGCGCCCTCGTGAAAGAAAAAGCTTCACGTCGTGGTGCTCTGAAAGCCGAAGGCTTCCTCATGCGTGATCCACGTTCAGTGGAACGCAAGAAGTTCGGTCTCCGCAAAGCGCGCAAGCGACCGGCCTGGAGTAAGCGTTAATCTATACTCTAAAAAACAGAAGGTTTATCCTTCTGTTTTTTTAAATATATGTAGATGACTGTAGTTACTTGTGAGGATGTATCATATATTGTAAAGTAATAAAAGTTGACAAATCACTTAAATATGATAGTTTTGCCTTGGAATAGCTTTTTAAAATAAACACAATATTTAGTTGGGAGAAAAAAATGAAGAAAAATAAAAGAGAATCACTTATTCTTGGAGAAATATTTAAAAAAATTGCACCTGAGATTGGAGCAAGTGTTTTAATTGAACCAGAATGGGGAATAGTAGGACAGATTACGTTTAGTAGCGGAAAGAAGACGTACTTTAAGTACAATACGGTTGATCTTAATCCAATTGGTGCATCGGATATTGCGAGGGATAAAGATTTTTCTAATTTTTTCATGAGTAAAATGGGCTACCCAATAATTCCTAATAGTAAGACTTTTTACTCTAAGGATTGGGCCAAAGCTATTTGTGCAGAAGGACGCTCAATCGATGATGCCTTTCTTTATGCTAAAAATATTGGATTTCCTGTTATTGTAAAACCTAACTGTGGTAGTCAGGGTTCTGCTGTTACTCTTGTGTATACTAAAAGTGATTTTTACAAGGCTATGCATAAAGTTTTTAGACAAGACCGTGTTGCTGTTGTACAAAGCTATATTAAGGGTAGAGATTACAGGCTCGTGGTGCTTGATGAAAAAATCATATCTGCTTATGAGCGTATATCAATGAGTGTAGTTGGGGACGGAGAGCTTTCAATTCAGCAACTAATTAATGTGAAACAATTAGTATTTGAAAGGTTGAAACGAGATACTCAAATCAAAATTGATGATTTTCGTATCGCTATGAAACTAAAGCGTCAAAAACTAACTTTCGCTTCGGTCTTGAAAAAAGGAGAAAAGATATTTCTTCTTGATAATGCTAATCTTTCAACCGGAGGGGATTCAATTGATATTACAAATCAGGTTCATCCCAAATTTAAGGAGCTGGCCGTTCGTCTTACCAAAGACATGGGACTTCGCTTTTGTGGGGTAGATCTAATGATACAGGGTGATATTTGTGAAACTCCTAACCAGTTTTGGGTACTTGAAGTGAATGCTGCTCCAGGTCTGGATCATTATGCTAGGTCAGGCGAAGAGCAACAACAAATAGTCGAAGACTTGTATTTGTCAGTCTTGAAAAGTCTCGATAAGTAAGGTTCGGTATTTATCCTAATGCATATTGCGTCGAGGTTTTACACTTCGGCGTTTTTTTATATAATAAGAAACATGCACAAAAATGAATTATTAGCACATCTAGTGTCTATAAATGAAGCGATTGTATACAGTCCTATTTTTGATGAGCCTGATTTTCTTAAGTCACCACTTCCGGACTCTGTTTTTCGTGACGTTACCAGCCTTCCTTGTGATAAAGCGGCCAATCCTTTTGTTTGGGCAGATTATTGTATGAATAAATATGTAAGTAAAAACCCCTGTATAATTATCCCAGGCAGTATGTTTGACAGATATGGTACCAGGATAGGACGAGGTGGTGGTTGGTATGATAAGTTTCTTTCTAGCATAGAAAGTTCATGGTTGCGAATAGGGGTTGTTGAGTCGTCGTTGTTTTATCAGTATAAATTGATAAAAAACAACTGGGATGAACAAGTAGATTGGATATTAGTATATGATAAAGTTACTTCAACTTGGAAGGTTTATCGTTCTCAGACTCTGAGAAGTTGAATAAATATGAATAAATGTCATTTTCTGGCAATAGAAACAAATTAGCTTCTTTTTTTGATAAGGATTGACCTTTAGTAAAAACAACTGGAGCATTTTTTATTTGCACAAGAGGTATTCTTTCGTCACCTTCTCCCATTATTAATACGGCGGCGGCAGCCAAAGCGTCTGAGACATTACTTTGAGTAACTCGGCTCTTTCTTCCAAATAGGTCGTCTCTGCCTATATAATCCTTTAGTGGATTAAACCCAAAGAACCCCAGAGTTCTGCCGATGGTTCCTACTCGTAATGGAACACTGCGAGTGTCAGTGATAATTAAACCTAGATTTAATATTCCATATTGTTTTTTTAATGAATTACATAGAATCTCGGCTGTTTTTGTCGGATTTTTTGGTAAAAGTATAAGTAATTCATTTGCATTTGATTCGTCTATGCCCGCGTTAATTCCCCAGCCATCGTTTTGTAATGTAAGTGTAGCCCAAGGTGTAGTAATTGTTTTTTTTGATTCTTGGATAATTAGCGAATCCTTTTCTTCTATTTTAGCAATTCTATTTTCAGATAAGGCAACAATTTTAGAAGTTATAGCTAAAATGTCACCATCGTTTAATTTTGGGATATTTTTAGTTATAAAGTCAATAAGAGATTTTTCTTCTGTAAACAGAGGAGTTTTGATACCAATAATTTGCATATGTTTATATTATTTATCTACTAAATATACTCTAAATATTTTACTTTTGAAGTGATTAGAGTAGCTAGAGCTTTGAGCAGACTATATACTAAAATAATTTACGTAGAAGGCACCAGTCTTCGAAAAGCACGCAAACGACTGGCCTGGAGTAAGCGTTAGTCTCTATCGCACTCAAAAAAACAATCCCATCAGGGATTGTTTTTTTTGTTAAAATTTTGAGTTTCATAATTAATTGACAGTACTTAGTTGTTTAAAGGGTGAGGTAACAGTGAGCACATGCAGTCATTTACCCACGTCTAGCAATTTGCGCTAGGAAAGGCGCAAGATTGAGCACATGCAGTCATTTACCCACGTCTAGCAATTTGCGCTAGGAAAGGCGCAAGATTGAGCACATGCAGTCATTTACCCACGTCTAGCAATTTGCGCTAGGAAAGGCGCAAATTGAGACGTAAGTTCGCAATATGCCCTGCGGGCATTTGCTCACTTAATTTTGACAGCGATTGCTTTTGCATTTATAATGCGACACGTATGGTGTATATAAAAAATGATGAAGAAGATGTGGAATTTGAAACCACCAACGATGAAGATATAGAAATATCTGAACCGGAATTAGAAGAATTAGAGGGAAACACAGGCGATAAGCTTAAACAGTTACGAACTAAGATTACTCGCTTGGAAGAAGAAAAGAAGCAGATTATGGAGGATGGTCAACGGGCGCGAGCTGATTTTCTCAACGCACGGAAGCGACTCGAAGATGAGCGGGCGCGTGATAAAGTACGCTTCCAGATGAAGCATGTGGAAGAATTACTACCACTGTGTGACAGTTTTCAGATGGCTATGAGTAATAAAGAGACGTGGGAGAAGGCTGATGAAAACTGGCGCAATGGAGTGTCTGGAATTTATAACCAACTCATGCGTATTGTAGATTCTTATGGTGTTAAAGCCATTGATCCAGCCGGAGAAGAGTTTGATCCTTATCGCGATGAGGCGATTGGTACCGAGGTTGTAGAAGATGAGAAAATGGTAGATAAGGTAATTTCTGTCTTGCAGCGCGGTTATGAAATGAAGGTCGGAGACAGTATCGAAGTTATCCGTCACGCTAAGGTTACGACTGGAGTACTGAAAAATTAAAATTGAAAATTAAGATAAATTTATTATGGCAAAAATACTTGGAATTGACCTAGGAACCACTAACTCAGCAATGGCTATCATTGAAGCTGGGGAACCGGTAATTGTAGAAAACGCAGAAGGAACTCGCACCACACCTTCGGTTTTAGCTATTTCAAAGACCAATGAACGTTTGGTTGGACAAATTGCAAAACGACAAGCGGTCACAAATCCGTTTAATACTATTTATGGTATCAAGCGTTTTATGGGACATGCTTACGAGGATGCTGCTGTGCAGAGTGATAAAGCGATTGTTCCCTATGAAGTGAAAAAGGGCGCTGACGGTGGCGCTGTGGTGGTTATGGATGGTAAAGAATACCGACCGGAAGAAGTGTCAGCGATGATTTTAACTAAGCTTAAAAATGACGCTGAAGCTAAATTGGGCGAGAAGATTACTGAAGCGGTAATTACAGTGCCAGCGTACTTCAACGATGCTCAGCGAAAAGCGACTCAGGACGCAGGTAAAATTGCTGGTCTTAATGTACGACGTATAATTAACGAACCAACTGCGGCCGCTCTTGCTTACGGTTTCAACAAGAAGAAGGATGAAAAGATTGTGGTATACGACTTCGGCGGCGGAACTTTTGACGTGACTGTGCTAGAAGTGGGCGATGATGTAGTTGAAGTTCAGTCAACTGATGGCGACTCACACATGGGTGGTCGTGATATCGACCAAGGTATAGTTCGGTTCTTGATTGATGAATTTAAGAAATCTAGTGGCGTTGATTTGTCTAAAGATAAACTTGCTCTGCAACGACTTGATGAGTCTGCTGAAAAAGCCAAACTAGAACTGTCCTCAACTACTGAAACCGATATTAATATTCCATTTATATCGCAAGGTTCAGACGGACCGTTGCATATGGATATTAAACTCTCACGCGCTAAGCTTGAGGAGTTGGCTCATACTTTCATTGACAAGTCGATTGAAATCACTAAACGAGCACTGGAGGCTTCGAGCTTTAAGAAAGAGGAAATTGACGAAATCATTCTTGTTGGTGGACAGACTCGCATGCCAGCCATTCAAAACGCAGTAAAGGCTTTGTTTGGTAAAGAACCAAACCGAACTATTAACCCAGATGAAGTAGTTGCGCTAGGAGCGGCGATTCAAGCTGGTATTTTTCAAGGAGATGTGCAAGACATTACTCTTGTTGACGTGATTCCACTTTCACTCGGTATCGAAACTATGGGCAGTGTAAACACAAAGTTAATCGAAAAGAATACTCATATTCCAACACGTAAACAACAAGTATTCTCAACGGCGGCAGACAATCAAACCTCAACTGAAATTCACATTGTTCAGGGTGAACGACCAATGGCAAACGATAACAAATCTCTAGGTCGGTTTGTGCTCGATGGAATTCCACCAGCACCGCGCGGTATGCCACAAGTAGAAGTTACTTTCGATGTTGATATTAACGGAATACTAAATGTAACTGCTAAGGATAAGACGACAGGAAAGGAGCAGACTATTCGTATCGAAGCCAATTCTGGTTTAACTGAAGAAGATATTGAACGCATGAAGAAAGAAGCGGAGGAACATGCGGGCGAGGATGCGAAAAAGAAAGAGTTAATCGATACTCGTAACCAAGCTGAGCAAATGGTCTACACGGCCGAGAAAGCGCTACGTGATCATGAAAAAGAAGTACCAGAAGACGTAAAAACTGAAATAAACGAAAAGATTAAGGAGGTTAATGAAGCTAAAGGAAAGGATGATAAAGAAGTGATTGAAAAAGCCACGACTGAGCTTTCGACTTCATTGCAGAAAATCGGTGAAATCATGCAGAAGGCAGCGGAAGCCGCGGGCAAAGAAGGTGAAGCTGCAGCAACTGAGAAGAAAGAAGACAAAGAAGATGAGCCTAAGGTTCACGACGTTGAATAGTTGAAATATTGTGAGAG
>JBEDID010000018.1:0-13832 GCA_041173745.1 Candidatus Parcubacteria bacterium
ATATAAATAGTTTTATTTTGCATATTTTTTATATTACCTTAAATAATTTAGAACACAACTACAAAACATTGGGTGAAACTAGCTATTGATTTATATTAAAAAATCAGTATACTGCGGGGAGCTTTTAAAGACCTATGTACGGCTGTGATTTGTTTACAGACGGACCAATGGGCACAAACCGCGTGGATTTATCTAGTGCGAGCTGTGCTCGCGTTGGGAAACCCACGCGGTTTGTTGTATGGGTTCTGATAAAGCAATTTATAAGATTAGTTCATACGAAATGAAATTTATCGTTGGAACAAAAACTGGCATGACACAAATCTTCGACGCCAACGGAGTTTGTCGCGCAGCCACCGTTCTCAAAGTTAATCCTGCGACAGTGTCACAGGTGCGAACTCTTGAGAAGGATGGTTATGTCGCAGTACAAATCGGTTCAGGTGTGCAGAAAGATCATCGTGTCAATAAAGCACAGAAAGGACACTTCGGTGCCTCTGTCGCTCTCTCTCGAGAGTTCCGCCCTCGCCTTGGTGAGGAAGCAACTATTGCTGGAGTTGAAAAAGGAAACAGTTTCGACGTAACAGCTTTCACTCCTGGTGATGAAATCACCGTTTCTGCTATCTCAAAAGGTAAAGGATTCCAAGGTGTAGTGAAGCGTCACGGCTTTGCTGGAGGACGTCGGTCACACGGTCAGAAACATTCTGAGCGTGAACCAGGATCAATTGGTGCTACCGGAATGATGCGTGTATTGAAAGGTACTCGCATGGGTGGACGAATGGGTAGTGATGTTATCACTGTCAAAGGACTTAAGGTTCTACAAATTAACGCTGCCGAAAATACTCTAGTAGTATCAGGTGCTGTCCCAGGTCGAAAAGGAACATTAGTCGAGGTCTACGGGGCCTAAGTAATCATCATTATATGAATGCAAAAGTATATTCTCGAGAAGGGAAAGAAACTGGTAGCGTAGAGCTTCCAGAAGCAGTCTTTGGTGTTGCTTGGAATCAAGACCTAGTACACCAAGTTGTAATTGGTATGCAAGCTAACGCTCGCATCAGTACAGCTGATACAAAAGACCGAGGTGAAGTACGCGGTGGCGGTAAAAAGCCATGGCGTCAGAAGGGAACCGGTCGAGCTCGACATGGTTCACGACGTTCACCAATCTGGGTAGGTGGAGGTGTGTCACACGGACCAACTTCCGAAAAAGATTATTCTGTAAAGATTAATAAAAAGGTCAAAGCAAAGGCATTAGCAATTGTGTTGTCAAAGAAATTTGCCGACAACGAAATAATCTTCATTGATTCTCTCGTAATGTCTGAAACTAAAGCTAAGGAAGCAAAGGCAATCATCTCAGCTATCGCAAAAGGAACTAGTAACGAATCACTTGCTACTAAACGAAAGAATGCCGCATTGGTAGTTCTCGCTGAACGTAATGTGGAAACCGAACTAAGTTTCCGTAACTTCGGCAATGTCGAAGTAACACAAGCCAAGGACATCAACCCAGTTGATCTCCTTACTTATAAGTACGTAGTAGTTATCGACGCTCCAAACGCAATCGAGCTTTTGGAAAAACGTGTCTCAATAGCTCCTACTAAGTCAAAATAATATGGCTCTCTTTGGAAAGAAGAAAGAAACCAAAGTTGAGAACGCCTCAGAAAGTAAGGTGGTGGTAAATGTTTCAAAAGCATTGCCAACTGATTACAATCTATTGGCTGTCATTCTCGGACCACGGATTACTGAAAAGACCGTGGAAAAAGGTGAGCATAACGTTTTCACATTCAATGTGCGACGTGACGCTACCAAGTATTCCGTACGTGACGCTATCAAGGCGCTCTACAACGTGACGCCGGTGAAAATAAACATCGTCAACAAAAAGCCTGCGAAGCGAATGGTCGGAAGCCGCAGTCGTACTAAGCATGTTGCCGGAATGAAGAAGGCATATGTTTATCTTAAAAAAGGTGACACCATTAATCTTGTCTAGCATATGAAAAAATACAAACCGACTTCTGCTGGACGACGCGATGGTTCAGTTATCGAATACAAGTTAAAACTTACTTCTACTCAAAGTAACCCGCTTAAATCTCTAACGAAAGGAAAGCGGAGTACTGGCGGACGTAACAGTGACGGACGTATCACTAACCATTACCGTGGTGGTGGTAACAAACGAACTTACCGTCTAGTAGACTTCAAGTACGACAAGAAAGATATTTCAGCGAAAGTTGAAACTATCGAGTACGACCCAAACCGATCAGGCTTCATTGCCCTTATCTGTTATACAGATGGTGAGCGACGATATATCCTAGCGCCGCAATCTTTGAAACAAGGTGACCAAGTCATCACTTCAGAAACTGCTAAACCAAAGCCAGGTAATCGTCTACCACTTTCAGCTATCCCTGTTGGTACTATGGTGTACAACGTGGAAATCAACCCAGGCGCTGGTGCTAAACTTGCTCGTTCAGCTGGTAACTACATCGAAGTAGTTGCTCAAGACAGTAAGCATACAACACTCAAGATGCCTTCATCAGAAATCCGTAAAGTACAAAATATTGCTTGGGCTTCAGTCGGAGTAGTATCAAACGAAGAACATCGTTTGGTAGATATCGGAAAGGCGGGACGTGCTCGACACATGGGACTTCGACCGAAGAACCGTGGTACAGCTCGAAACGCAGTTGACCACCCTCATGGAGGTGGAGAAGGTAGATCTGGACGAGGTCACCGACGTCAACGAACCAAACAAGGACGACCAACCGGAAAAGGTCAAAAGACCCGATCACCAAAGAAGCAATCAAACAAACTCATTGTCTCAAGGCGAAAGCCGGGCCGACTCATGGGCGGAAAGAAGTAAAACAAACGAAAGCACCCGCAAGGGTGCTTTCGTTTGTTTTATAATGATACAATACACGCATATTATTTAGTTAGTCAGAATTGTTTTTATGAATGTTTCCAGAGTTTCTTATTCCACCCTTGTCACCAGCTTCATGTTTGTGTTGGCACTGTTTATTATCCCGACTATTTCACTTGCCGCCATTCCAACTAATTGTGATTTTACTCGGACTATCGAAGATGGTGTCGATGGTGCAGATGTGCTTTGTTTACAAAAGTATCTCAATGCTTCTGGTTTTAAAATTGCTGAGACTGGCCCTGGGGCACCCGGACAAGAAACTACACTCTATCGTGCGCTGACCAAAGAGGCGGTTATTAAATGGCAGAAAGCCAAAGGTCTCACGCCGGCCATCGGAATGTTCGCTGGACAATCTAAAGCAGCATACTTGAAAGATGTGTTGGCCCAAAAGGAAAATAAAAAAACTGATCAAGTTGTGGCGACTGTGACCACGCCGACTTCTCCCTTGCCGCAAGTGGCAGGAGTAGCGACTGTCGCTAAAAGTGAAGCTCAAAAAGAAACTGAAAAAGCAATCATTGCCGCACTACAAAAGATTGTAAGTACTTATGGCGACCTGGAAACTTTGCGCGTTGATAATCCGAAAAAAGCTGTGAGTGCTGACCAAGATGCAAGAGACGCACTTGATACTTTATTTAATTCTTTGAAATCATACTTTAACGGTGATTTCGCAAAAGCTAAAACTAGCGCTGTTAGTGCACTTGGCGCTAAAACCAGTTCACGTGCTGTTTCAACTACAGATGCAACTGAAAGTAAGACTAAAAAAACACTAGATGGTGTAGAGAATTTGTATGATGAAGTCGATGGTCTTTTATCCGATGCAGAAGATGATGATGCTGACGTAGGAGACGCTCCAGATTTGTTTGAAGAGGCAGGAGGATTACTCGATGACGCTTGGGATTCGTTTGACGCCGGTGTTTATCGCCAGGCTACTAGCGATGCCTTGGATGCTGAAGAATTACTAAATGCCGCCCTTAAAGAATTTAATGTAGTAACACAAAGTGACGCTAAAAAAGCGTTAAAGAAAGCTCATAGTTCAGTATCTGACGCTTGGGATGAAGTAGATAATTCCGACGCAAGTAGTAAAAGTATAAGTAAGGCCGAAGCCTATTTAGATAAAGCAGATAGTTATCTAGATGATGCCGATAGTTCATACGATGATGAAGATTATACTGGCATGATGAAGTTGGTAGATAAAGCTGATGGTGCAGTAGGGGATGCGTTAGATGAAATTTAGAGGTTAATAAAAAAGACGGTTCGCTTGCGAACCGTCTTTTTTATTGTAAATATTAATTTTATATTTCTGGCTTTCTATCCCGTTCCTTAAACACAAACTCACGTAATTTCTTACTGTCTTTAAGTTGGGCTAATATGATTTTGGAATTAGAGGAAGTGTGCACTGCCACTTTCTGGCTACTTTGTCCGCTAATAAGAAGTTCAAATCCGCCGCTGGTATATGATACTGTGACAAACCTAGTGCTGGCCGTCTTTTTGTTCGTGCGGATTTCACCAGGGGCAATCATTTTAATTCCCGGAATTTTCTCCAGTTCACGAACCACCGCATCAGCCGTTTCGGTGAGGGTAGAATGTTCGCGACCGCGGGGTTTAGCCATATATTGTGTAGCGTAACATAAATGGATTCAATATTGAAAACATCAAAAAATATTTTAGTACTAAATGCACATACATTAGTTCAGAGTTTAGTTACTCTCAAATTATCATGGCTTGACTTTTGCACTGGGGGGGTGTTATGCTCACGCACAGAGTAAAACAGTTTAATTTTGAGATATCCTCAAAAGCTGGTTTTGTTCATTAAAAGGAGAAGATGTCATGAAAAAATATTTCATGGTGTTAGTAATATCTGCGAGTTTGTTATTGGGTTTTATTCCAACTCAGGCTCATGCAGCGGGTGAAGGTTCTACTATTTACAATGTTGCCGCCGGCGGTGTTTGCTTTAAGTTTTTTAAAGCATCTCTCCCAGGACTTTATTGTGGGTTTGGTTTTGAATTTGCTTCGTACGTGTATACCAACCGGAAAGGTATCATGTACTTACTGGCGTGGTCAGGAGGTAAAATGGCCAAGGTTACAACGCCGTGCATGATACTGAATGGTGTTAAATACTACTGTCTTTAGATTCATAGTGATTTAATTGTTATGTAGCTATCATTTTTATAATGTTAGCTACTTATATTCCGTGTTAATATATTTATATTTTTTATGATATTTGGTTTGTTGCCCGCTATAGTAATATTGACTGAGATTGTGTATTTCACAGGATTTCACAATAGTTATGGGAGCTTCTCGTACATGTTGGTGAATGGTTTGATTGTTGGAGGTATGTTATTTTTATTTAAGTACGACAAAATACTTACTAACAATTTTGTTCAACAACACACAACTGACTTAATTCGACTCGGTCTTGTTGCATTTGTTCAAGCGATTGTGTTTTTGGTTTTCCATTTGTTTACGAGTATCTTATGATAAAGTCATCTGGTGCTATGTTTGTTGATATTATTAACATCAGATATAGTTTTTAAGTTTTTCTTGGAGGTAACAATATATGAGTATACGAACAAATTATAGTGTTATGGTAATGTCTTATTTTTTGTTAAATGTAGCATTTGCCGATGATTCTTGTAGAAGCTATGTAGAACATAACAACAATAAGATTTGTTTGATGCTTGAAGGTCAAGATAATATCCCTGCAAAAGTTGAAGAAACTCTTCCAGAAGTAGCTGGCCAACAGTCGATACAGCAATTGATTGAATTGGATGACAATCTTCAGGGAAGTGAGATAGATATCGAAATAATAGAGGATTCCACAAATTTATCTTTACAGTCAAAAGAATAGCAGTTCATTTATGGTATTCATTTAAAGAACAGCTTCTATAGCTGTTCTTTTTTAATTTTGGTTGACTTTTCATTGATATTTCGGTATTCTCATTCAGTTCCAACCTCATAAGCCGTACTACCTATCTAGTGGTACAGTTTAAAGAAGTAACAGATTAATTCATGTTGGGAATCTCTGCTAAGGCCGGCCGTTACCTGTCTTTACAAGAGATTCCCACCGACCGCACGAAAGTGCGGATTTATACGTAACTGAAAGGTTACAATTATCAAATTAAATTGGAATGGTGGTGGTTATGTAGAGTAAGTGTTCCAGGAATTTGCCCTAGGAAGGGGCAAATTCGGAACTAAGTTCAATATAGTCACTACGTTCCTTATTTCACTTAAATGTCACGATCACTCTATAAAGGACCATACGTAGACGAAAAGCTCCTCAAAAAGATCGCCGGAAAAAAACCCGGAGAGGGTGGTGTCATTAACACTTGGGCTCGCGGCTCGGTAGTGTCTCCAGAAATGGTTGGCTTTACCTTCGGCGTTCACAACGGTAAGACACATGTCGCAGTATTAGTCGCAGAAGAAATGGTGGGTCACAAGTTTGGTGAATTTTCACCAACCAAGAAGTTCCATCGACACGGAGGTAAGATGCAGAAGGACCTTGAACAGAAAAAGAAAGAAGCTGAAATCACTGCCGCAAAAGCAGCTAAGACAGCTTCTGGTAAGAAATAGTTGATACTTATATTATGAAAGCAATTCTAAAAAACTATCGACAATCACCACGTAAGGTTCGCCTTATCGCCGACTTGGTTCGTGGTAAGCGGGTACCGGAAGCGATTACTGCCTTGCAGTTTGTCGACAAACGAGCAGCGGGTCCATTTACAAAAGTCATTAAGTCAGCAGTTGCTAACGCAAAAGGCTTAGGCATCAGTGAAGAAAAACTCTTCGTGAAAATGGTACAGGTCAACAAAGCGGCCACCCTCAAGCGATCTATGCCACGAGCTCGTGGTTCAGCATCGCGAATTAATAAGCGTAATAGCCATATCTCTATCGAGCTAGGCGAAAAGAAATAAGGTATGACACACGTAGCTCATCCATATATCCAGCGGATTGGAGTCAACCGCGACTGGAGAAGTCGTTGGTTTACCACCAGCCCAGAAAAATTCCGCGAATATCTTCGTGTTGACGCAGCCCTCCGCAAGATGCTTAAAACCCGTCTAAAAGGAATGTCTGTAGATGCTATCGAAATTGAACGGAGTCAGAAAGATATTAAAATTATTATCAAAACTGCTCGTCCTGGTCTTATCATCGGTCGCAGTGGGGAAGGTATTAATAAATTGAAGAAGGAGCTTGATCTTTTCATGCGTAAGCAAAAAATGTCGAGCAAGCCAGAACTTAAAATTGATATCGAAGAAGTGCGTTCACCAGAATCTAGTTCACGTATTGTTGGACAGATGATTTCTGAAGGACTTGAGAAGCGTATGACTTTCCGTCGCGTGATGAAGCAAACAGTAGAAAAAGTAATGGCTAACCGCGATGTTGAAGGCGTCCGTATCATTCTAGCTGGCCGTCTCGGCGGAGCAGATATGGCTCGTAAAGAAGAGTTGAAAAAAGGTCGAGTACCACTACAAACACTTCGAGCTGATATTGATTTCGCTCGTGTGGAAGCTAATCTTCCATACGGAGTAATCGGCATCAAGGTTTGGATTTATCGTGGAGAAGTATTTGCTGATCGAAAAGCTGGTCAACAAGAAACTGAAGCTCGCCCTACTCGTAACCGATAATTACCGCGTATGTTATTTCCAAAGAAAGTAAAACACCGAAAGTGGCAAACCAACCGCATCAGTGAAGAGCGACGAAGTCGACCGGACACTCGTGGTATCACTGTAGCTTATGGTGAGTACGGCCTCAAAGCCATCACTGCATCGCGTGTAAGATCAAACCAAATCGAAGCTGCCCGGCGCGTGATTTCACGTACTATGGGAAAGGCTGGTCGCTCATGGATTCGAATCTTCCCCGACCGTCCAATAACTAAAAAAGCAGCAGAAGTACCGATGGGTAAAGGAAAGGGAGATCCTGACCACTTCGTATTTGAAGTAAAACCCGGACGAATTCTTTTTGAAATAGAAGGAGTACCAGAAGACATTGCTCGCGAAGCTTTTCGAAAGGCTTGCGCGAAGCTACCATTACAAGGAAAATTCGTGCGTCGTGAAGACACGCGAGTATAATCTCAAGCATCATTGAATATGACAAACATGCTAGATATCAAAAAGAAGTCTGACCGCGAGCTGTCCGAAATGGTACATGCTGCACGGGAGACTACTCGTCTGGAGCGTTTCAAAGATAAGTTTAGTCGCAAGGCTAGTACTATCCGAAATGCTAAGGTTGAGATTGCTCGCGCTCTTACTGAGCTTTCAGCTCGCCGCCGTAACGTAGACACCAAATAACGTATGAGTACCGAACAAACAATAAGCAACGGTCGTGTGCTTCGCGGAACAGTGGTTTCTTCTAAAATGACTGACACCATCACTGTCGCAGTAGAGCGATACGTTAAACATCCAAAGTACAAGAAGTTCATGCGACGTACGAAGAAATTCTTAGTGCATGATAAAGGGAACACAGCCAAAGTTGGCGCAACGGTCGATATTAAAGAAACTCGTCCTATCTCAAAGCGAAAGTCGTTTGAGTTGGTAATCACTAAGTAGTATATGATTCAGACACAAACAATGGTTAAAATTACCGACAACTCTGGCGGTAAGATGGGCCGAGTCTTCAAAGTACTCGGTGGCTCAAAGAAGCGATATGCTGAGTTGGGTGAAATGGTTGTACTTGCAGTACAAACTGCCGAGCCACGTAAATCAGTAAAGAAAAAGGATATTGTATACGGAGTAGTCGTGCGTCAACGCAAGCCTTTCCGACGCAAGGATGGTTCATATGTAAGTTTTGATGACAACGCCGTAGTGCTTGTCGACAAGGTAAAAAAGGAACCAAAAGCTAACCGAGTTTTTGGACCAATCCCACGTGAGCTTGCCGAAGCTGGTTATCAGAAGATAGTCTCACTGGCTCCTGAAGTAGTGTAGAAACTAACTGAAAACATTATATGAAAATCAAAAAAGGAGACACTGTAAAAGTTATTGCTGGAAAAGATAAAGGAAAGACTGGTTCTATCCAAACTGTTCTACGCGATACTGATCAAGTGATCATCGACGGAATAAACGAAGTAAAGCGACATCAAAAAAGTAAGCAAGCTCGTACAGCTGGACAAATCGTCGTAAAAAGTATGCCGATTCACGTTTCGAACGTATCACTCATGGAAGGTAAGAAAACTGTTCGAGTTGGATATACTTTCGAAGGTGAGGGTGATAAGCGTAAGAAGGTGCGAGTGGCGCGTCCTTCAGGAAAGAAAATATAAGCATTTAATTTAAAGATAGAGTATGGAAACTGTACAGACTCGTCTCACTAATGTATTCGAAACTCTCAAGGGAGAATACGGATACAAAAATGTGAACCAAGCCCCAACTATTGAAAAGGTAGTAATCTCAATCGGAACTGGTCGCGTTGATGACAAGGCAAAAATTGCTCTCATCAAAGACCGTCTTGCTTTGATTACTGGTCAAAAGCCAGCTGCCCGAGCGGCTAAACAATCAATCGCATCATTCAAGCTGCGCGAAGGTGATATCGTTGGTTACCAAGTTACCTTGCGTGGCAAGCGCATGATGGACTTCCTTAATAAGTTAATCCACATCGCTATCCCTCAAACTCGAGACTTCCGTGGTCTCAAAGTTTCATCAATTGATGAAATGGGGAACTACACACTCGGTATCAAAGAACACACCATCTTCCCAGAAGCAGCCGATGAAGATATGAAAGATGTCTTCGGTATGTCGATTACCATCGTAACGACAGCCGGTGGTAAAAAAGAAGCCGAAGCTCTCCTTCGACACATCGGATTCCCGTTGCAGAAAGTTGAGGAAAGTAAGAAGTAATTTTAGATTAAGGTTACGAAACAAAAACCGGTCGGCGCCTTTGGCGCCGACCGGTTTTTGTTGAGTTAAGCTACTCCAGCATACTGATTTGCAGAAAAATGATATTGGGCGGTAAATAAATCCTTCATCGGTACTAAAGAAAGTTGTTCGTAAAATACTAAGAGTGAAGCACGGTAAGTGCGCTCATCGACATCCCGATACGATAATGGTGCATAGCCATGAGATAAAAGAATGCCGTTCGCCAGTAATCTGGCTGTACGTTTATTACCATCAGTAAATGGTTGGATGTAACTAATACCGACTAGAGCAGTGAGTGCTTTGGAGAAAACATCTTCACATTTGTTGATGACAATAATTATTTTTTCCAAAGCTTCCCGTATTTGGTGTTGATTATCAAGTGGTTGATACCTAGAGCCTGTGATACCAACCACACCAGTTCGTAATCCTTGGTCATGTAGCAGAGATTTCATTAAATGCTGATGAAGAGTCTCAATTAGTCCAAAAGAAAGACTATTTTTAAAATGATCTTTATTAACTAGAGTAAAATCAAAAGCAGATTTATGATTAAGTATCATTTGCGTTTCGCTTTCGGAATTGGTACTAGAGGGCACACCTTCTTTGATAAGTAGTTCGGTATCAAGTAGGGTATAAGTATTACCTTCAATCTGTGAAGATTTCCATGACATTTCAATCACAAATCTTTCTAGTTCACGTTTATGTAAATCAACAGGCTGGTCTTTTGAACGCAATTCATAAATAGTGGTGGATTCACTGAGGGCTTGCAATTCATCAGTTGAAAAGAGTGAAGTCGGCCATTTTTCCCAAAGTGAATGAACATATTTTTCACACACGCCAGAACGCTTGTCCAAATCAATTTGATTGTATGAAACGACGTTAATAGGTAAGAATAATCGTCCAGTGGTCGTTACGGTGTATTCGGTTGATCGACCACCACCACTTATTTCTAGATAGCCTAATTCAACCAGTTCAGTTAAATCACGCTTTATAGTACGTTCTGAAATGTCTCCAGTTAAATTGTTAAAAATCTCACTAAATGATATAGAGGTGTAATTCTTAATAATATCAATGATTTCTAATTGTCTTTTATTTAAATTATGCATATTCGTGCCAAATTATATCACTATTCGTGCCAAAATGTCACGAATAGCCACCACTTTTGGCACGAATAGGAATTTATCTTTATGTTAATCTGTACATAATAATATCCAAAGACATTTTAGAAATAAAATAATCACTCAGACAGTATTTTTATGGACAAACCAGATTTTCAAAAAAGATTAATTGCTTATATTGAGATGATCTTTAACTCAAATATCCGATTCGAAAATATTAAATTACCGCCGCAAGGAATGAGTAGTTCGGTATTTTTTGTAGACTTAGCTAATGACACTAAGTGTGCTGTGAAATATGGAAATGACGCAATGAAGGATCTTCCGGCAGTTAATATAATTATAGAGAAACAATTACATATTCCTGTTCCGGTCGTAATAGACGCCTTTGTTTTTGAAAATGTACCAGTCGTTATTTTTGAAAGGATTCAATTTCCGCTTTTTGAATCGGTATCTGTAGGGGAAATGCCGAAATACATACCTTCGATTGTTAAAAATTTACACTAACTACACTCGATAAAATCAAAAAATCCTGGACGATTGATTGGTGGACAAAGAGCTGAAACATGGAAAAGTATGCTCCTCGCAATCTTTAATGGAAACGATTTTGATTGGATTGAAATATCAGAGAGAAAATTACTGAATAAGAAAATTATTTTGAACGCAGTCGAGAATATTAAGAAAAAAATTGAGGATACAATCTTTGATTTGAATGAATACTCACTCCTACATACAGACTTTAATCAAAGGAATTTATTTGTCGATATTGCTACTCATGAGATAGCTGGGATAATTGATTGGGAAGATGCAATGTTTGGTGATGTTATATATGATTTTGCGAGAGTTAGAATGTACATGTGGCATTTTAATTTTAGTGAAAAAGTAATAAATGATTACTATAATCTAGTTAATTTTTCTCCAGCACAGAAACGTATGGAAGATTTGTATTGGCTTTTGATGGTTATTCAGTATCTTGCTTGGTACTCGGAAGAATTAACAGAATTTAATGTATCGAGAATTAAACTTCATCAGGAATATATCAGTAAATATGTCTGGTAAGAAATGAGAATGGCGATGTGGCGCCCGTTAGTTTTGCCGAATCTGAGACGGCGCACAAACTCCTGACGGAGAAGTTGCAGCCACAAGTGTGTGAGCTGGGATTTTTGCTGGGTTAGAATATCAAATACGGCTTTAAATTGTGATACCATTCGTATCGTATGGGTAAAAATCAATACATCATTTGTTGATGATATTATTTTTGTAGATACATGGCGAATGTCCAGTATTTCGTTAAAGGTATATCTAGATTAGGAGGTATAATGAACAAATGAAAATTTATCAAATTCCCTCTAGCTTCAACAATACTAGTACTTTGATATATCATTATCCAGCTAAGAATGATTCTGAAAAAGTACTGCTACTACTCAAAGGTCTTTATGGTGAACATAAACCAACGGGTGATGATGTCGTCTGTTGGGATATGGAATTGATAAAATTGGTAAATAATAATTATCATGTATTAGTTATTCAATCTGGCCGTTTGGCGGGTATTACAGGTATAAGTGCTTTCGTTGGAAAAACATTTGATCAAGAATGTTTTGATGTTGAAAAGGCTTTCAAATATTGTTTAACTCATTTATTTAGTAAAGAAATGAGGTGGGTAGCTATTGGTTCGTCTTTTGGTGGCACAACTTTACTAGGTGCTTCAGATGTCTTATTAAAAATGGAGACTGTAGTTTTGATTGGTAGTGGTTCAGGTAAAAGTGAAAATACGACTAAACCATTATTGAGTACTTTGTTTGAAACTGAAAAATTACTGTCTTCATTGCAAAAATATGTCGGTAATTTCTTTTTCCTACATGGAACACACGATGACGTGGTACCACTAGATTCACAAAGAAAAATATATGATTCTTTATCCAAGAATATCAAGCATAGTGAATGGATTGAGTGTTCAGAACATAATCATCAGCTTATAAATGTTAATACAAATAAACTTGAAACCTCAAAATTTTTGTTAAAAATAATCTCTCAGTTCTTTTAGCTCCACATGAAAATGTGGAGTTTTTATATCTTAAAACATCGAATTTAGCCGGAGTGTAAAGATTGTCTCGCTTTAATTACTGGCCAGAAGCCAATTGCCCGCGCAACTAAATTGACAAATTTGTCGCTCAAACCAACAGGTAAATATTACTGTTGGTTTTTTAATTCCACCAAACCAAACCTTTACTATTTGAAATTGATTCTATATATTCTGTTGATACAGAAATATTTGAACCTTCATTATTTAATACGTTTGCACAATCATGCAATATATAATCATTTAGACTCTCATCATATTTATGAATTAATATTAGATGTCCTCCTGATAACGTTTTATTAACCTTATGTAAATCAATTGAGAGAATAACTATTTTCCCCTGAAATAAATATTTTTTTATTAAGGTATGATTTAACTTACGGATGACCCTACCTTTAATTCCAAAAGATTTCACTATCTGCATTAGTGGTTTATGGAAAACTCCAGTAATCGTACCGTCTTTTTCAATTTTAAACCCACCAGCCTTAAAAACCTGCATGGTCAATTCAAATATCGTGATTTTGTTTGTTAAATTTAATGTGTCCCCAAGCATTTTAAGGCAATAGATACCACATGTTTCTGACACCCATTTTTCAAATTCTTCTTTATTGGATCCAAATTCTGCCCAGTGCTTATGTTTAGAAATAAAAACAACCGAATCAATTTTTTTGGGTTTACGGATAAGGTTTATTGAATTGAATATTTTATTTAAAAACATTATGGTTTTTTGTTTAAAAAGCCTGACATTGATTATGAATGGTATCACAAAAGTATACGAAACTCTCAAGGGAGAATACGGATACAAAAATGTGAACCAAGCCCCAACTATTGAAAAGGTAGTAATCTCAATCGGAACTGGTCGCGTTGATGACAAGGCAAAAATTGCTCTCATCAAAGACCGT
>JBEDID010000019.1:0-13296 GCA_041173745.1 Candidatus Parcubacteria bacterium
GGAACACGTACTTACTTTGGTGAAGAAGTATGGGTTAGGGTCTACGATGAGGGGCAAAGGGAGACCGAAGAAAGAGTAATTATTACACCATGCTTTTACGAAAAGAAAGGTATCCGACCCCTATTGCTCTATTGCCGACCCCTATTGCTCGTAGTTACGATTGTTGAATATATCATAAAGGGGGATGTATACTATGGTGGTGAAAGTTTATAGAGTAATGAGTAGATTTAAGATTATATTTATTTTTGCTGTGGCATTCGTTGCCGTTTTTGTTATTTGCAAACAAAACTATATATTTTATTCTCAACCAATTATGCTAAAGCCGCCATCCAATGCATTGTATTTAGATCGGACTCAATTAATTGAGGTCCGTGTAGCCGATCTCTTGTCGTATATGTCACTCGAAGAAAAAATCGGCCAAATGGCACTAGTAGAAAAAAATAGTCTCAAAGAGCGTGGTGATATTTCAGCTTATTATTTAGGGGCACTTTTGAGTGGCTCTGGATCAAAGCCAAAAGAAAATACTGCAGTGGGGTGGAAAGAAATGACCGATGCTTATCAAGCTGAAGCCAAGCAGTCCCGACTCAGGATTCCTTTGCTGTATGGATCAGATGCTATTCATGGACATGCTCATGTACTGGAAGCTACAGTTTTTCCTCATGCGATTGGTCTTGGTGCTACCCATAATCCAGAAATTGTCCGTCAAATAGCAAATGCTACAGCTAAAGAACTGGTGGCAACTGGAGTGAATTGGAATTTCTCACCTAATCTTGATCAACCGCAAGATATTCGCTGGGGTCGAGGGTATGAAACTTTTTCTGATGACCCAAAACTAGTTTCTATGCTTGGGGTGGCTTATCTACAAGGACTCCAGACAAACATCAAAGAAAAAAGAGATGGTGTTTTTGTGTTAGCGACGCTTAAGCATTATATAGGTCTCGGTAGTATGAGCTGGGATAGTTCGTTGAATAAAAATTTTAAAATTGATCAGGGAATTACTGCCGATAATGAAGTGGAACTACGGGCTCGCTACCTGCCGCCTTTTACTGAATCAATAAACGCCGGAGCTTTAAGTGTTATGGTCGGTCTAAATACTTGGGGAGATAAAAGGATGGTTCTGCAAAAATATTTACTTACTGATGTGCTCAAACAAGAATTAGGATTTAAAGGATTTGTTGTGTCTGACTGGTACGGCATTCATGAAGGTAGGACAAATACATTTTGGGCCACTGTGCAAGCTGTAAATGCGGGAGTTGATATGGCAATGTTACCATTTGATTATAAGACTTTTACTCAGCATATAAAATGGGCCAATAGACTCGGTCTTATTTCAGATAAACGGATAGATGAAGCTGTCGGAAGGATTTTGTATGCTAAATTCGCTCTTGGATTATTTGATGAAAATGAGACTGATATTTCATCATTCAGTATTCCAGATATTGCACACCATACTTTGGCTCGAGAAGCAGTAGCACAATCACTAGTCCTTTTAAAAAATGAATATGCTGTATTGCCACTTAAAGCCGATACTAAATTCATTCGGGTGGCGGGAAGTGCTGCCGATAATATTGGTCAACAGATGGGAGCTTGGAGTGTCGAATGGCAGGGGATTGATGGTAATCCGCTAGTTGGAGGCACTTCTATTTTAGAGGGGATTCAGTCTCGTGCTGGGGTTGATACACAGGTTGAATATTCACGTTCAGGTAATTTTTTAACTAACAAAAATATTGCAGATGTTGGGATAGCAATTGTGGGAGAAAAGCCATATGCCGAAGGTTGGGGAGATAAAGCGTTTCCAATACTAAGTGAAGAAGATTTGTTAGCGATTAAAAATCTACAAGTTAGTAGTAAAAAAGTTGTGGTAATTATTGTCTCTGGCCGACCACTATTGATTGAAAATGAAATTGATTCTTGGGATGCTTTGGTGGCAGCGTGGTTGCCGGGAAGTGAGGGGGCAGGGGTGGCTGATGTTTTGTTTGGAATTAAACCATTCAAGGGAACTTTGCCGTTACCTTGGCCGAGTCATCTTGAACAACTCCCGATTGCTCTCGATGAAACGACGGCTGATAATACAGTCGTACTTTTTTCGCGCCATTTTGGATTGAAATATTAAAGCACTTATGTTTCAGAAAACTCCGGAGGACCATCCTCCGGAGTTATAAGTGATTCTCAATAAAAACTCATGATGCTCATGATGCTTGCTGATAAGTTAGATTTTTATTGCTAAGTTCCTTATTGTAAAATTATTTTGGTATAATTTTTGAATGATTAATAAGAAATTATTTTTGAGTGGCGGGGGAGATGCTCTTTCGGCAAAAGAGATTGATTATTTGTATGGAAGTCTTTTGGGGTCTGGAGCAAAAGTTCTTTATCTGCCAATAGCTCAAGGAGAACTTTCTTCTTATGAAGCTTGCTTGGGGTGGTTTCGTGAGACCTATAAAGAATTTGATTTTGAGATAACGATGATAACAGATTTGAGTAAGTGTAATTCTGACTATTTAAATAATTTTGATTCTGTTTATATTGGTGGCGGCAATACCTTTTACTTACTGAATGTCATTAAAGAAGCCGGTTTTATAAAATTTTTAACTGATTTTATAAACTCAGGAAAGGTTGTGTATGGAGGAAGTGCGGGAGCAATTATTTTAGGAAAGGATATAAGAACTGCTTCATTAGGAAATCATCCTGATTTAAACGAAGTTGGAATCAGTGATTTTTCTGGCTTGAATGTGATAAATAGTTTTACTATTCATTGCCACTACAATAAGGATGAATATTTAGAACTTAATCAGTTTGCTGAGGATAATGCTTTTAATGTTCTCGCTTTATCAGAAGAAAGCGGTTTGTTTATAGATGGAGATGAAATTAATTTCATTGGTGAAGTGGGTCGTTTTACTTCAGGTGATTAAAGTTCAGTTGGTCGCTATGAAAAATGAAGTGTGATTTATTTTGCTGCCGACTTCAGTTTCTTTTGCTTTATGTATAGATAGGCCAAGGATAAAATTACTATTGTAATTAAAATTGTCTGGAGGTTGGATTCTACTGTGGCTGAAGAAGTGGCGATTGAGTGTAAAATTTTAAGTCCAGTATAGCCAACATATATTGTGATACCGTCACGGATGAGACTGCCTATAACCGTAGAGAAAATAAATATTCGGAGAGGAATTTTTAGTACACCACAGCCAACAGAAACAATTGCACTTGGGACTATTGGTATCGCTCTAAACAAGGTAAGTAGGAGGTAGTCTTTTTTAGTGTTGGTAATTTTGTTTCGCAACAATTCTAGATCGCCTCTATTTATGTTAAAAAATTTACCTAATTTAATTATTGTTAAATCTCCTATTTTATTTGAAAAATAATAAACAATAATAGACCCAATAGTTTTTCCAATTACGGCTAGCAAAACGAGAGGAATCAAAGTAAGGATAGTTTTTCCTTGGATGGCGGCAAAAGAACCGGTCGTTAAAAGTACTGCTAGTGATGGAATGGGAGCGATTACTTCTTCAATAAAAGAAGCTAGTAAAACAAACCACTCAAGTGGGAGTGAGTGAGCTAAGAGCAAAAGTTTCGTTTCAAGGTAGTTAAACATAAGAGAGCCTAAGTTTACCAGAGATATTGTTTTAAGATAATTATTTTTTAGTGCTTTATTAAGCTGGTAATTTTCCCCTCTTAATTTTAAAGAGGGGAAAGAGGCCTTGCTATTTGGGGTAGTAGAGTGTATTGTTCGTGTGTGCGAACAAAAGAATCTAAAACTACTAAAATTACCGCTACTAAGGAAGACTACGTTCGGGCTATTTATATTTTAAATTTAACGCAAGAAGCGACTGGTGTAACCGATATTTCAAATAAACTTAAGTTAAGTAAATCCACCGTTTCAGAACGAGTGAAAGAATTGGTAAATGAAGGATGGGTAGTTTCTGAGGTTTATGGGAAGGTCAGTCTGACTGAACAGGGAATTAACGAAGGGATGAAGCTGACATTCAAACATCGCATTATTGAGTATTTTTTATATAACGTACTCGATGTTTCTAAAGATAGTCTACATGAAGAAGCTGAACGTTTGGAGCATGCCTTTAGTGATGAAATTATCCAAAAGTTAGCAAAATTTCTCGCCAATCCTGAATTCGATCCACACGGGTCACCTATACCAAAAAATGTAAATTGGAATTTGAGTAAAAATAATCTAAATAAAACAAACTAATTAAACCTAAACATGACACATACAAATTTATTCAAAGCTCTCGGCTGGAAAAAAGGCTTTGGGGAGGAGGAAGAAGAGGACAGGGAGCTTAAAAAGAGTCTCCCTGAGGTTCATAAATCAATTCCTGTCCCACAACACTATTCATTTTTTAGAAAACTTTTAGCCTATTCTGGGCCAGGTTTTTTGGTTGCGGTTGGATATATGGACCCTGGTAACTGGGCGACAGACTTAGCGGGCGGAGCCCAGTTTGGCTACGCTCTCTTGTCGGTGATTTTGATTTCAAACTTTTTTGCAATGCTGTTACAGCACTTGTCTCTAAAGCTGGGCATCGTAACAGGTAGAGACCTAGCTCAAATCTGTCGCGAAAATTACTCGAAGCGCACCGCAATATTTTTGTGGTTGATGGCAGAAGTTATGATTATTGCCTGTGATTTGGCTGAACTGTTGGGTTCAGCGGTCGCGCTCAATTTGCTTTTTAACATTCCAATTATTTTTGGGGTAATCATTACCGCCCTTGATGTATTGGTTATTCTTGTTCTGCAAAATAAAGGTTTCCGTTACCTTGAGATTTTCATCGTAGTTCTTATTGCAACCATTGCATTAATTTTTGGTACTGAAATATTATTATCAGCACCGGCTATTGCACCACTTCTGATTGGTTTTATTCCGACGACACAACTGGTATTTGATCCAGAAATGTTGTACCTAGCTATCGGTATTCTTGGTGCGACTGTGATGCCACATAATCTCTATCTTCATTCGGCTATCGTCCAAACTAGAAATTATGAAGAAACGGAAAAAGGGAAAAAAGAGGCTATTAAATTTGCAACGATTGATTCTACTTTTGCTTTGACCTTAGCTCTCTTTGTAAACGCTGCTATTTTGATTGTTTCAGCAGCTACTTTTCATTTTTCTGGTTTCACTCAAGTGGCAGATATTGAAGAAGCTTACAAACTTTTATCGCCGATGCTAGGTGTGAGTTTTGCTAGCGTTTTGTTTGCTGTAGCACTATTAGCCTCAGGACAGAATTCTACCATTACAGGCACGCTGGCTGGACAGATAATTATGGAAGGTTTTATTAACCTGAAAATAAAACCTTGGATGCGGCGCGTGATTACTAGGTCTTTGGCAATTGTCCCAGCCGTCGTATTTATCAGTATTTATGGTTCAAATAGTGTTACTGACTTACTCATTTTTAGTCAGGTGATACTCAGTCTACAGTTATCGTTTGCAGTTTTCCCACTACTTATGTTTACTGGAAATAAAAATATTATGGGGAGCTTTGCAAATTCAAAATTTCTTAATATTATCTCCTGGATAATTGGCGGTATTATCGCAGTTTTAAACTTATGGCTGTTGGTTTCTATTTTTAGTTAAGTAATTTTAATTACTATTTAAGTAAAGTCTTGAAACGAATCTCTATCCGCCGGCAAGTTTTATGATTATGTAAAGTGTTGCCATTCCGATTATCGTTGAAATCGTAGTCCACCGCATAGGGTGATTGTGGTAGCTCTCAGGAATCAAATCAGTCGCGCCAATGTAGATAAAAAATCCGGCAAATAATGCTAGCAATAAACCAAGTTGTTCGTTTGGTACTGTGAAGAGTAGGGTAGAAGCGATTCCTAAAACTGGTGCTAGAGCATCGACAAATAACCATCTTACTGCCTTGTCACGTTCGCCTTGATTTTTAAGTATCATGTTTACTGTATTAATGCCATCGGAGAAATCGTGTGACAATACAGCTACTGCCACTACAACACCAACCGTAGGTGAAACATGAAAGGCGAGTCCGATTGCAATACCATCGAGAAAACTGTGTAGTGACAAGCTGGCAGCACCTGCTATTCCACGAGAGTTATTTTTTGAAACCTCAGTATGTCCGTGTCTAAGAACAAATCTATCAAACATTAAGTAGGCAGCAAATCCAATGACAGTGAAGGTCAAAATCGTAGAAGTGTCGTGTGTTTTGCCGGCTAAATCAAGGGCTTCTGGTAACAGGTCAAAAAAGGCTACTGCAATTATTGCTCCAGCACTGAATCCAAGTATCAGGTGAAGACGATCTTTGAGGTAAAGTGCGAAAAAACCACCAATAAGGGTAGAGCAGAACGCGGCAATTGAAATTAAAAGAAGGGTCATATTATTTATATTTTACATTTATTACAGCGACCAAAAAATTCTAAACTATGGGAATCGATACTTGAAAATGTTTCTAAATCTTTGATTACTTGTTTTTGAATAGAATCGACAAAGCAATGCTGGATATCTTCGATGGTGCCACAATCGGTGCAAATGGCGTGGTGATGATGCGGGTAATCTGGTGTGTATTCAAAATGGGCAGTACCTGATTGTGTGGCCACTCGTTTGATAATTCCTGCATCGGAGAGGTCGGTGAGCATTCGATAGACAGTGGCTTGGTTGGGAGCATCTGACCAGTGAGATAAAATATCTTGAATAGAAAGTGGTTTTCCGATTCTACGTAGCAGTAGGAGTAATTTTACACGCGCTGTGGTAATACGAAAACTGTGAGTTCTAAGTGCTAGACGAGCCTCTTCCTCCGTAACATTTTTTGCTTCCATATAATTCAAATATACACTAACGCAAAAAATTCGCAATAGTGCTGACTGTTTGATTAATTTGTTTTTTAAAATACATTAATTTGCCTGAAAGCTCGTTTCGTAATTTACGACAATACAAAAAAGTGGACACTGGTTTTTATTCCAGTGTCCACTTGTAGAGGGTTCGGTTCAGCGCTTCCGGTTTTTTGTGTTGACTAGGCTTTACTTCTTTTGAAGCAGTCGAGACATTTTAAATTACTTGTATCACGTGGTTCAAACGGTAACGATGTAATCGCTGCGCCACAACCAGAGCAGGTCCATCCGCCAGCAAACTTAGGACGGTCGCTGGTCGCGGGTACAGCACCCATACCGAAATCATCACCTGGGTCTTGCTCTCCGGCTAATTCGGCATCGTCAGGAATGCCTGGCGCTTCTTCAGAAGATGTGTTCATTTCTGGCACTTGTGGATTTTCTTTACCTTTTTGTTTACCGTAACAGGTTCGACAAGTTAATCCTGCTTCGCTTCGAGGTTCAAACGGAAGCTCAGTTATTGCTCCTCCACATGAACTACATTTCCAATTTCCTTGGTGCATATTGATATATTTATTATTTGTGAAGATATTATACACTACTAGCCAAGACACTAAAGTAAGTTAATTCAGACATATCTTTAATTTACATTGGTGGCTATCTTAAGTGCCTATTTTAAGCTAGTATGTTTTATGTCTGCAAAAAAAGAGGAAAAAGAAAAAATTCCTGCTCATCCAATTTTGCCTAAAAGTACTAACCTTAAAATCCTGAAGTTGACTGAACTAATAGATGATTGTTTTTATGAAGGTGTACTAATTAATGAAACTAGACTGGAGGAATCAAAAGCAGTTGATATCTCGTTTGATTCTTCTTTACTTAGGGATTTTAATTTGTCAGGCTCGATACTAAAGGGGATTAAGTTAAAAGATGTAATGGCCGAAAAAATGAATTTAGCTAATGCCGATTTGGAAGAAGCTTATTTAGATAGAGTTTTATTTACTGGAGCGCGATTGACTGGTGTAAAAATGGATAATTGCAGAATGCGTGACGTTGTCTTTAAAAACTGTAAGTTAGATTTTTCTTTCTTTCGGTTTTCTAAAATTAAGAATGTTCATTTTGATAATTGTATTTTGAACGAGGCTGATTTTCTTGGAGTGGAGCTTGATAACGTGACCTTTTTCGAATCAGATCTCACTAGCGTTGAATTCTCTCAAGCTAAGATTAAACAAGTCGATATCCGGGGTTCCAAAATTGAAGGAATAAAGATTTTACCAGAACAACTAAAAGGTTTAATTATTGATTATTCACAAACCGCTCATGTTGTGCAGCTTATGGGCGTAACTATTAAATAGTTATAATATATTACATAACCATAAAATTTTTGTGTGGTATAGTCTATCGAAATAACTTGTCCTGCTTTAATATTTTTAATTTATATGTTTGATTTAATAAGACGCGCCGCTTGTCATCCAGCAGATTATGTCGGCGTAATGAAGAAGCGAAATTTAACTCTATTGAAGGTGACGCGAGAGGTGGGAATAGTTTACACATTTGTGTTTAAACTTGATTGTGAATTTGACTGGTTGTCTGGTCAGCACGGAGTTTTTAATTTTCCAAAATTTCTTGGGCAAGGAAAAAGCTGGCGAGCGTTCTCAATTGCTTCCGCTGGTTTTGAAAAGACGATTCAAATTAGTACGATGATTTCTGATAGTCCGAGTGATTTCAAGAAACAACTTCTATCTCTAAAGCCCGGAGATAAAATAAACATGCACGGACCATTCGGTGAATTTCATCTAACTAAAGACATAAAGCATGCTGTTTGTATTACTGGCGGAATTGGGATAACTCCTTTTCGGTCTTTGATTGAAGACGTTGTGCATCGCGGTTTAAGTGATGTGAAAGTTGATCTTTTATATGGTAGTAATGACGGTACTTACGTGTATCAAAATGAGCTAGATTCTTGGCAAACTAATTCTAATATTAAGATTCATTGTCTAGGACAAAAAGAGGAAGTACAGGATACTTTGCTACGGTTTGTAAAAGAAGTTGGTAATGAAGCTTCATATTTTATTTCAGGCGCTCCAATTATGGTTATTCAATTACGCGCTTTATTAAAAGCGAATGGTATCAAAAATATTATTAACGATCCGTTCAAGGGTTTTTAGCTATTTTAATAAATTAATTGTATTAGTTTGTTATACTCTTATTATGACAACTACTAAATTTTTATATTTCTTATTGGGAGGTTATTCTTTGCTGTTTACACTATTGGCTTTTAATCCGATAGATAGAGCGACTTGGTTTTCAGAAAACCTGACAGTTTGGATTATTTTGGTGATTATTCTAGGTCTGTATGCTAAGGGAGTGAGAGTTTCAAAAACCGCTTATGGTTTGATGTTCGTTTTAATTTACTTACATACTATCGGCGGACATTATACTTTTGCACTTGTGCCGTTTGATTACGTGACAAACTTCTTTGATTTTGGACGTAATCATTTTGACCGCGTTGCCCATTTTTCGGTTGGGTTTTATGCGTTTGCCGTAGCTGAATTTTTATATCTTAGGCAGTTAGTTAGCAGTAAGTTTTTATTGTGGACGTACCCTATATTTTTCATTGCCACAGTCGCCGCTAGTTATGAAATTATTGAATGGATATACGCTGCTAACGCTGCTCCTGAAGCTGGCTTAGCTTACCTCGGTAGTCAAGGTGATATTTGGGACGCACAAAAAGACATGTTAGCAGACATTCTTGGGGCAATAACTGCCACAATATTATTTTTCTTTTTACGTAAACCGCAGATAAAGTCTGACTCTGACTAAAGTTAAGGCTGGCTTTAGTTGTTTGTAAGTCTATAAAATTCCTAACTCACTTAAGGCATCTACGTGCGTAGCATTGCTCGGGTCGTATTTTCCAATTAACCAATGTGGAGGAATGTTGGTTTCTGTATCGAGTAATTTCCACATTTTAATATTGCCTTCAAGATAAATAATGTCTCTCGTATAGACCGCTCCCGGAGTGTTGCCAGTAGTTCCTCGGTACGTGCGTAGTGCCCGTTCCCAGGCTTTGTCAGAAGCCATGAGCCGAAGTTCATCAAGTTCATAGAAACCGTGTTCATCTAATTGTTCATCAGCAATATTTAAAATAAAATAAGCATTTAGTAGCGTGAATAAGCTATTAAAATCAAGCGGAGAACTAAGTAGTCCCATGCCAGCACCAATTGCAAAATATCCTAATTCACCAGAATAGGTGTTGGCCCCCATTATAAGTTGTTCTGCGAGTGTAGCGATACCTTCCTCAGCTCGTAAATAATTATCGAGACCAATACCTAAAAGTGCGAGCTGACTGTTGTCGCCGTTTTCTCGTCGAGTAACATGGACACCAATTTCATGTTGCAACAATGCTTCTAAATAAATTTTAGTAATCACGTCCTTACGTAAGACCAGATCACTGTCATGAGGAATACTAATTACTTTTGTAGTTTGATCGACACCAAAGGCGGTGCGTGCGCCTGGAAAATCTATTTTGACTGTCCAATTATATATATTATTTTTTTCTAAATATTTAGAAAACTTTTTGTGAATTTTTTCTGAGGAATCAATTTCTGTGTCGTCCGAGATGTAGAGGCCTGGATAGATGGGTACGCGATGAATAGTTGGGCGAGCAGGCTTCTCTAATTGTGAAAAATATTCTTGCCAAACACTAAAAGCTGCGTGCAAAGTTTTGCGTCTGGCGTCAGTTTTTTTAATTAGAGAAGAAAACCGGTTGTTTATTTGTAAGACAGTAAACCAATATAGTTCTGGTTGTGGTGAGCCGTACAAATCACAGGAGGCATGGTGGAATCCTTCGTCATCACCAGCTTTGGTGGCTTTTAAAATGTCGACTATCTTTTGCTGCTCGGACAACTTATTTTGATATAGTAACTTGGCTGTTTCAGGAACTGCGCTACGATCGGTTCTTTGTCTCATTTTGTCCAGTTCTTCTTGATAAATTTCCAGACTGATTTGTTTAAGATTAGAATAGGTAAAATCTATGCTTGATGTGTGTAAAAAATTGTGTTTTTGGGTACTTCGATCAGAAGGTGAAAAATAGTGATACTCTTCATAAATCATTTTATTTAGGTACGGCAACAGCTCGTGATCAAGTTTTCTTTCTTTGTTAAGTTCAGGCGACATAGACTTTATTGTACACAAATATGTTCAAAATAATCAACGGTTTTTGTGGTTAAATCTACACCAGTGGCAAGTTTGTCAGAAATTTCCCAACCAGGATTAAGATTGATTTCTGTAAAATAAAATTCTCCGGTTTCGGAGTGGAGCATAAAGTCCACAGCTATTATTTCAAAATTAAATAAAGCAGCAGCTATTTTTGCTTTAGCTGTTAATCTTTCGACATAACGTTCTTCTACTGGGTGCATGCTGCCACCAAGAGAAACATTACTTCTAAAATCATTGTCCGAAGGAATGCGTCTGTACATAGCTGCTACTTCACCACCAACAGTGTGAACTCGGTACTCAGCAACATGGGGAATAAAAGATTGGTACAGATAATCCAGAGCTGAAGCAGCATCAACAATTGTGCTTAGTTCTTCCGCATTTTGTATTAAGTGTACATTTTCACCACGCGCACCATCATTAGTTTTTATTACAAATGGTGAACCGACTGTTTTGACGATGGTTTCAAAGTCACTCTTACAGTTAAAGAGGGAATCAGGAACAGTTAAACCGTTGCTGTCAGCGGTGATGGTTTCGTAGGTTTTTGAATTAGCAAAAGGATGTTTTGAGTAATGAAGATTAATCGTAACTACCTCGCATGTCTTCAGGTAAGTTTCTAGTAAAATAATAGTATCAACAGAAAGTCCTGAGCGATAATAAACTATATCGTATGAGCAAAGATTTTGAATAATATCTTGTTTAATAAATTTTTTTTAAACGACAGATGATACATCTATAATGTCGACTTTATGGCCTCGCTTTTTTAGTTCTGGTACTAATTCCTTAGTAATGGTCGGACTCTCTAGTTTTGAGAGTATTGCGATTGAGAGTTTTTTCATTCATTTGCATTATAACACATTTACTTGTTCCTGCTTATTTTAAATTCTTTGCACGTTTTCACATTTGACCAGTCTGTATTACAGGGAACATAAATAACTTCTACTGTACTGAATGTTATATACTACCAACATATATTTTATGATTGATACTATCGACCACAACACAATTATTTATCTACATTCCATCCATACGGATTTTTTTGATAATTTTTTCTTAATACTGACTCAGATCGGAAATGCTAATGCAGTGATTATTATTACAGCTTCTTTTTTAAGTTGGTTTTGGATAAAAAACCAACGGTATAATTTTTGGTTGTTGTTGGTTGTAGTGGCTGGTAGCAACTTAGTTGCTCAGATTTTGAAAGTGATTGTGGTACGACCACGGCCGGATTTGGCTCTGTATAAACTCGACTCGTTCTCATTTCCTAGTGGGCATGCGACTTCAGCTATGGCGTTGTATGGAGTGTTTGTGTATCTCATTTATAAAAATTTTAAACCCGGATGGAAGCGTACCATAACCATGGTTTTCTGCGGATTGATGATTCTGTTGATTGGTTTTAGTCGCTCTTATTTAGGGTTTCATTATCCCAGTGATGTTCTAGCTGGATATACTTTAGGCGCAATTTGGTTATGGATGTCGGTGCTTTTCATCAGAAAAGATACAAAATAAATAATAATCTGGTACATTATCGCTATGTCACAAGCTCATACAAAAACTGGCTACGGGGTAGATATAGCATCTGAAAGAATAGATGATATGGATAAAAAAATGCTGGCGTATCTATTTAGTCAAACTGATATTGAAATACTTAAAGTATTGGACATTGGGTGCGGAGCCGGTGGACAATCAGTGCGGATGGCCCTGGCGGGAGCTCGAGTTGTGGCGTTAGATATTCATGATTTTTCATCTAATTTTGCAGCCGCTCGGGCAGAATTTTCATTAACTGAATCGAAGCTTACTTTTGTACATTCTGACATGACTGATACGTCTAGCTTTTGGGCGACTGAACAATATGATTTATGTAGCTTACAACGGGTTTTACACTACTTGCCGTACGAAGAGGCGGCAGCAGTAATAAGGACTTTGCGGCAACAAGTAAAAGGCCAATTGTACTTGACTGTGACTGGACTTTCGAGCGATATAGGTAACTACTATTCTAGTGCGAACCAAGAGCTCTCAGAAAGATTTTACCCCTTAACTCAAGAAGGTTCCGACTTATTTGGAATCACAAAACCTTTGTGTCTATACACCCAAAGTGAGCTTGAGTTTTTGTTAGAGAAAAGTGACTGGACGATATTAGAAAGTCGAGTATCCGCGTTTGGAAATATTAAAATAGTTTGTGCGTAGCAAAGATATAATCTTATTAAATATTAAATACTGTTAAAGATCGAAACATGAAATTCATACAAAGAATACAAGCTTATAAATGGTACGTAATCATAACTTTGTTGTTCGCTG
>JBEDID010000020.1:0-13253 GCA_041173745.1 Candidatus Parcubacteria bacterium
TATGTTTCGTTTAGTGCAGTTCAAACTTTAATTAACCCTGTCCCTTTTTACCTATACGAGGAAAACTAATTAGAACACACCCTTTAAAATAAAAACCGTGACTGTCCCTGTTTACTCGAGGAAAACTAATTAGAACACACCCTTTAAAATAAAAACCGTGACTGTCCCTGTTTACTCGTGACTGACCCCATTAACATATTCTCTAACAAAATAGTGTCAAGCTCTGTAAGATCTTTACCTTATGAGTAATAGAACTACCTCATAGAAGGTGTTCTGAGGCTACTATAGAAACTACTGGGTGATTTTATAGATCTCTATTGAATCAATCTTTGTAGCCCCACCTAACTCGGATCCTTTGTATAACTGAAGAGTCACTTTTGATTTCAAGTCTTTTGGAGGCTCTGGGTTTATCTTTATTTTACCCAACTCCGTATCATCTAGCTCTGAGAGATTTCTTATTGAAAACTCCAAGTGGTTCTCGTCAGAAGATACTGAATATGTGCCCGCACTTGTATCTTTTTTAGGCTGAAACTCGTCCAGCTCGATATCATCTTTATTCACAAAAAGGATAGTATCTATTTGAGCATTATCCTCTTTGAAGGGGTATACGTTATAAATCTCAAGACTATCTACGGTACCTTGGAACCCTCTTTGTTTTGAGTCGTTGTCAGCAACCTGCCATCTTGGGACGAACTTGGAACCCTGAAGAACGTCTTCTAAAAAGATATGATTTTTTGCCCAAATCACGGCATATTTGAAGGAGGAAGATTTCTCTTTTAAGAGTTTCCCAAGGTCGCCTATATTAATCTCCTCAAGTTTTGGTTTGCTTTCAATTATCTTATGAAGAAGATAATTGTCCTCAGACCTAGCTAAACTTTCTCCAAAGGTCTCATCGTCAGTGATGTGTAGATTTGTCTTATCTACAAACCTTTCTTTATAAAAGAGCTGATTATATCCACGTGCTGAACCTGAAGCTATAATCTTTATGGAAGAAAAACTTCTTAATAGGGCATTCTTACTGTACCCAATAAAGTTCTTGTTAGCATAGTCTTTAACCTTATCTTCGTTAATTTTCTGCTCCACAAGTTCATTGGCGGTTCTTTCTTCATAATTACTCTTTATTTGCTCGAATATTCCTACTATCTTAGTTTTACTCTCAGCAAATTGAGTCTCGCTCATACCAGTAGCGGACTGTATATCTGTTTGATTTAGATCTTTAGCTTGGGAATATATAGCTAGTAACTCATTTTCAATTTCACTAGAGAAAGCCAGATTAGTTATTTGATTGTTCTTCAGTCCGTAAAAAAGACGATCAATTAAGAGCAGTATCACATCGTGATCTGTAGTAATTGTTCCAGACCTAACGCCCAAATACCCCTCCTCGTTAGACCAAGATAAATTGTCCCAATTAAATTTTGAATTGTCAGAACGACTTAAGGCTCCAGAGGCAGACCTAAGCAGACCCTCTAAATCTTTAGGAATTAATGTATATAATTTTTCAAGGATATCAGAATCAAAAGCGCCCTTCCTTTTCATATCCCTATAAACACAAGAAGTGAAACCAAAGATCACTGACTCCTTTCTTTCCTTTAAAGCTTTGGTCGTCTTAGAGTCGGCTCTTTCATAAGGCTTATCAACGAAGACAGAGCTTGCTAGATAAACAACTGAATCTAAGGAGTCCACGTCCTTTTTGTCGTATGCGTATTTCAGCATATTGTTTATTGCAACAAATGTTTTTTCAATTGCTTCCGAATAAAACTCGTCGTCTTTATTTCTTAATAGTCTAGATTTAAAGCTGAATTCAAGTAGCTCGTACAGCCAATGGTTGAGACCTTGCTGATACATCTTCTTGACCCCTAAATCTTTTAAACTTAAGGAATAGAAAAAAGCAGTTGTCAGATTTCGAATGAATATCTCAAATTTGTCCTTGGATTTCTGATCAATGCTCTTATATAAATACTTTAAGCTGAATGAAGAAACTTGCCTGATTACTCTAAAATCACCTCGCTTAAACGCCTCTTCTTGTAATGGATAAATGAATTCTGCACTTATTTTCTCAATTATATTCGTATTAAATTTCTCCTCATCAAATACAAAATTGATATAAGTTGCAGATTCGTTTAGCTTCTCCTCAACGGATTTATAGTTTTCATCTCTTATATAATTAAATATCTCATTGAATTTCTCGGTCAAAACAACATTCAGATAGTCTTGAACTGGGAAGAAATTCTCGTTTGTTAAGCGGACAGCGTTCTTCGGTATATCTGTTCCTTTTTTAACTCCGTATAGGATATCGCCTACAGAAATCTCAACTCCCTTTGAAATTGAAAAAGGTATATAAATTAAGTCTTTTTCTTGAACTGGATCTTGGGGTAGTGTTTGCGCACCTTCTAGCTCAGATTTCTTAGAGCCAATATTTTTGAATAGATCTAAATCAATTTTCTGTACATAGCCAGCTTTTTCTGATCTAACCAGCGTATACTCCTCGTGGTGATCTTCTGACAAAAAGCGAGAGACATTCCCCAGATTCTCAATATCATCATTAAGCTTGTTATTTTCTGTTGAAATTTCATAGTACTTTGAGATATTGTCCTTGATGTCTTTCTTGATGTATTTATCTGTTATTTGCTTATCAGATATTACAGTTTTGTAAAAAGATTCAATAAATTGAAATACTCTGAAACATAGGTAGATTACGTGTAGTACAAAAAAACTATTTAAAATTATGAAAAGAGGATGTGGAAACGCAATAAAACTTAGGACAAAATATACCAGTGAATACTTTACTATTTCCCCTATACTTGTTTCGTTCTGTAAAACCTTTCGCTCCATGCCGTTTTTACTGTATACGTAAAAAATGATGCCTATTATTATCGTAAAAATAATGCCGTAAACTGAAATTAAATTACTGTTTACTGATACTAATTGATCTAGGATATTTGTTAAATATTTGAAACAAAAAACGAAAAGTAGACCCGTTTCTAAAATGAAACATCTTACTGTATTAAGGATTATTTCTAGGCAATTCATAGAGGTATTTTACCAATTTTAAGCCACATTTGATATACTTGAATCAAGCCAAGAACAAATCGTTCATTACCAGATAACCAGTTGGTTAACTTATGAACGACGTAGAGTAACCTACAAAGGACAACCTACAAAGGACCATCCTTTGTAAAACAACCTACAAAGGACCATCCTTTGTAAAACAACCTACAAAGGACCATCCTTTGTAAAAATCCTTTGTAAAACTAAAGTGTGTTGTAATATAACCAAATTCTCTCCGGAGGACTGTCCTCCGGAAACTTTTGGTGTGGTGTAATTTGTATTTGTGATTAAGAGGGGAGTATCGGTCGTTACACGACCAGTATCCGTTGTCGCTAGATTGTTTCGCTGCACTCACGATCATAGCTGGCAACAGCTTCGATTCCCCCGTAAACAGTCTCCCAGACTGTTTACTCGTGGGCTCACGAATAGAAAAGGCGCCCATACGGGCGCTCTTTTCTATACTCGTGATCCCACGGGGAATCGAACCCCGATTACAAGAATGAGAATCTTGTGTCCTAGCCGTTAGACGATGGGACCAGTTTGGTTTGTTTGATTGTGGAGGGTTCGATTGGGAATCGGTCACAGATAAATTTTCTAGCGAAAATTTTCCGCGACCCCTCCTCGATTGTTGTACTCGCTTCGCTCCGTGCAACATGTCTCCGGCCTTGCGAATCGGACGCAAGCAAAGCAGTTTGCTTGCTCCGGGTTGATAACTAATCACTGCGTGACAAGTTATCAACCCGGCCGATTCTCACCCCGATTACAAGAATGAGAATCTTGTGTCCTAGCCGTTAGACGATGGGACCAATTTCATTTGTGTATTTTACTCACTATTGAAATTGGTCTTATTTATAACAAAAAAAATGGGGTGAGGGAAGGGGTGTAGTTAGAAGTAGAGAAGAATCTGGCTGTTGAGTCTTGATACATTAATAACACTGTGATATTACATACAAGGAAACGTTATTTCGATTCTGAACATTATTTTGCACATTTGGAGAATATTATGACTAATGAAGTTATTGGGCTCAACCTGCACGATTGCATACGCGATATAGTATTGGGGACCGTACCAATTGCTAATGTACGAAAAATTATTACCGGTCATGCTTGTAGGAATGAATTTGACTGGGAGGCGACCATAGTTAGTGGCCTTAAGTATTTTTGGACTGACCTTAATCAAGATAAGGTTAGGTTGATTATCCAAGAGCTGCGGAGTGATAACAAGATTAAGCAACCATTACTCAATAATAGTAATCGTTTTCCTGTCGTGTTTCATAACGGTACGCGTACTGTCTGGGTGGATGATGAGAATAAGATTGTTTGGTCAGACGCTAAAACAAAAATACTCTAAAATACAAAAGAAGCCACGATGATTATGATATCATCGTGGCTTATTTTAAGTTAACACATGTTATTAACTGGTTCGTCCGATATAAAGATGATTCTTTAATTCTGTGTGCGGATGGATTTTTTGACGTCGTAGCGGGGATGGACTTTTTTGCCAGGGTTGAAGATGTCGGCTGGATCGAAGATGGCTTCTGTGGCCTTGAAAAGTTCAATCATGTTTTTAGAGAACAATTTACTTAGGTGTGACGTTCGGAGGATACCATCGCTGTCTTCACCGCAAATTTTACCGTGGAATTTGAGTGTGGTTTCTAAGAATTTTTCGGACATCTTTTCTATTAAGGCTGGGGTGGTTTTATTGGTGAAGTCGAGGAGAGGGTAGAAGTTGAAGTGACCGTTACTGCCGTGACCGTGTATTGTGGCGGTAACATTGAACTCTTTTAAGAGGCGCTTGATTTGAATGAAAAATTTAGAGATGTTTTCAGGTGGAATAGTTACATCCTCGAGAAAAGCAGCTGGACGTTTGGTGGTGTCTTGAAATTTGGCCAGATTGTAGCTAGCACGACGAATTTGCCAGAACATATCGACGTCGACTGGATTTCTTACAACTCTGGCTTTTGCTTTGGAACTACTAATGGTAGCGGCGATTTCCTCAGCGGGCGTGGTGCTGGTAGTGTCTTCGTCGAGAGTAATCAAGACTGTGAACTCAGGAGTTTTGCGTCGGAAACGGACATGATACAGGGTGTACATAGAAAGCATGACACGATAATAGTGATGACCTTCGATACGGCTTTTGAAGAAGTTTGGATTGCGTAAAGCTAAATCGAAAGTAGTGCCGTCAAAAATTTCGACGTTGATAGGATTGAACTTAAGGGCTTTTACAATACTGTCGGTAGCATCTTCCAAGTCGAAAATGGGAAGTACTAAAAGAGTGGTTTTCTTAGGGATAGGTAATGCTCGGAGGGTGACATTGGTAATTATTCCAATCGTGCCTTGGCTGCCAGAGATGAGACGGGTCAAATCGAAAACCCCCACTTCTTTTTTGAATTTAGTAACTCCTTGAGGTAGGACACTCCAAAGCGGATAACCGGCGTTGCTGTTATTGGTTATAGGTTGGTTTTTCTTGATTTCTTTTTCATTTTTGACAATAAGGGCGAAGATGTCGCGCGTGATACGGGCATGCTCGTGGTCTTGTTTAATGAGGAGTTTGAATTCTCTCAGGGTTAAGGGCTTGATAGTGTAGGTGTGGCCATCTTGGAGGACTACATCCATGGATTCTACCCAGTCTGCACAGTGACCATGACGAAGAGAGTCGGGGCCGGCCGAGTTGTTGGCAATTGAACCGCCAACACTGCAAATTTCTTTTGCGGCTGGATAAGGCGGCAAGTAGGCGCCGTGGGCTTTGAGTTTCTTTTCGACATCGCGCCACATAGCACCGGGTTCACAGCTAAAGGTGATTTTGTCTTTCTTTTCTATAATATCGCCAATTTTGTTGAGATGAGCACAAACGTCGATAACGATTGAGTCGGTGAGTGAGCCACCACTTAGACCAGTGCCAGCTGCGCGAGGAGTTAGTGATAGAGAGTCAAAACGCTTGGTTTGTTCGGCGATTACACCAGTGGCAATTTCCACATCTTGTCGGTTTTTGGGTTGGATGACTACTTGGGGGCGAATATTGAAAATACTTTCATCGGTGCTGTAAGTATCGAGAAGTGTCTTGCTGCTAGATATGCCACCACGAAAGCCAGCTTCACGAAGAATTTTTTCGATTAATAAGTGACCTAGTGGATTGCGCTTGATGGTCGGAGTTGGAGTAATATTTTTGGCTATCTGAGCAATAGTAACAGCTTTGGCAGCTGGTGCTTTTTTGCTACGTGTGATACTTTTGCGAGCAACTTTTTTAGCCGCTACCTTTTTACCAGTAGTGACTTTAGGAATTACCTTTAGCTTCGTGATTACAGAAGAACGTGACATTCCTTTTATTATACACGCTGCGAGAATGTAAACCGCTCGTTTTTCACAGATGTGGTATTCTAGTCTGCATGACACAAGAACGAGCTTTGGATATTCTTAAGACTGGTGCCAACGTTTTTTTGACGGGTGAGCCAGGGGCTGGTAAAACATATGTCATTAATAAATATGTGGCTTGGCTGGAAGCGGCTGGTATGCATGTGGCGGTGACAGCTTCGACTGGTATCGCAGCCACTCATATTGGTGGTATGACAATTCATTCTTGGAGTGGGCTGGGTATTAAAGATATTCTTAGTCCCTATGACTTAGACCAAATAATTAGCCGTGAACGTATCGTTAAGCGGGCTAAAACGGCACAGGTATTGGTGATTGATGAAATTTCAATGCTCGACGGTAAAGTACTCGACATGGTTGATCAGATTCTGCGGGCGGCGCGCCAAACGGGCGAACCATTTGGTGGTTTGCAAGTAGTTTGTATTGGTGACTTTTTTCAGTTGCCACCAGTGACGCGACAAGGCGATATTATGCGTTACGCCTTTGAAAGTAATGCTTGGCAAAATATGAAGCCTTTGATTTGTTATATTACTGAACAATATCGTCAAGAAGACGAAATGCTGTTGTCTCTGCTGGGCTCGATTCGTCGTAATGAAATTGAGGAAGAGCACTACACTTTGCTGCAAGAACAAACAGAAATTGCTTACGAAAATATTGAACCAACCAAACTCTACACGCATAACGCCGACGTTGATGCGGTGAACAATCAAAAACTAGCGCAATTAAAAGGACCGGCTAAACGCTACACGATGAAAGGAACGGGTCGCAAGCAACTGATTGAAGGCTTGGTAAAAAACTGCCTGTCGCCGGAAGCTCTGATTCTTAAAGAAGATGCGATGGTGATGTGTACCAAAAATAATTTTGAAGCGGGTTATGTAAACGGTACATTGGCACGGGTGATTCGCTTTGATGAAGGTTTTCCGGTGATTGAGACGATGGAAGGGAAGGAGATAATTATCAAATCGACTACTTGGGAAATGACCGAAGAAAATAAAGTGCTAGCTTCAATTGAGCAATTACCATTGCGACTAGCTTGGGCAATCACGGTGCACAAAAGTCAGGGGATGTCGCTCGATGCGGCGGAAATAGATTTATCGAAGGCTTTTGTTTACGGTCAGGGTTATGTGGCATTGTCTCGAGTACGTTCGTTGGATGGTTTAAAAATATTAGGGATGCATCCCAATGCGTTGCAAGTTGATCCAAAAATTGTACTGCAAGATGTGAAGTTTCATTCCGAATCCGGTTCGGTTGAAGAAGCTTTTGAAGAAATGGAAGAGAAAGAAGTGGAAGAAATGCATGAACGATTTGTGGTCGCACACGGCGGGAAGGTGCCAAATGAATCTGAAATTGCTGTTCCACGCACGGGTATTTCTAAAGTGAAGGCTGAAAGTACTCATGTTGTTACTAAAGGTTTGTTGCTTGAAGGTCGTGATGTGGCGGATATTGCAAAAGTACGGGACATTACCGAGACAACCGTCTGGGCTCATATTGAGAAGTTGGTTAGTGATAATGATTTGAAAGCTGAACATTTGGCGCATTTGGTGCCAACTGATATTGATTGGGAAGAAGCTCGAGAGGTGCTTAACGCCGTGATGGCAGAACATGGCACGATTAAACTAAAGCCTATTTTTGAAGCGGCAAATGAAGAATATGATTATACATTGGTGCGACTGGCGCGGATGCAATTTATCTTGGAAGGGAAAGAAGAAACGGTTTTTTAATATGTGGCTGTGGCGGAAGAAAAAAGTGCGCCGAAAGCGCGTCAGTAGTGTCACCAAGCATTACTCTGAACATAAGGAACTAGCGCGCTCGCTGGCGCTCGCGCGTCTGGAACAAATAAATCAGCATTATGGATTTGTCTGGAAGCGAGTCGCAATCCGTAATCAGCGCCGCTGTTGGGGTAGTTGTTCATCGCTTAAAAATTTGAATTTTAATTATAAAATTTTATTCCTACCGCCGCATTTGTCGGACTACATTATTGTGCACGAGCTTTGTCATTTGGTTGAAATGAATCACGGTCAGCAATTTTGGGATTTAGTGGCCCAACAAGCGCCAGATTACAAAATGCATATTGCAGAATTACGCGCTATCGAACGCAGCCCTGGTTCGATGTTTGATTCACTGCGTGAAATAGACTAGGTTTTTTGTCGTATACTATAAGTACTAATAGTAATAAATAAAAATCAATATGCATTTTTTAAGTAGTTTGATGTTATCGATAGCTGCTTTTTTTGGTTTTGGAGATAATTCACTGCCGGTTGCGGAGAGTGTTGAGTATGTGTCTGAACAGCCTTTAATCATGACTAAAGATGGTCGAACAATGATAGTTGCGGGCGGTTGCTTTTGGTGTGTTGAGGCAGATTTGGAAAAGGTTACTGGCGTGATTGGTGTCGTTTCTGGTTATTCTGGCGGAACAACTAAAAATCCAACCTACGAAAATTATGGAGAGGGCGGTCATCGGGAAGCCTTGGAGGTAACTTATGACCCTAAACAAGTGTCGTTTGAGGATATTTTGATTGTCACAATGAAGACAACGGACCCGACTGATGACGATGGAACTTTTGCTGACCGAGGTGATAAATATTCGGCTGCCTTTTATTACGAAACTCCAATCGAACTAGAAATCATAAATAAATTGATAGCTGAAGTTGATGAATTTGGACCATATGAAAAACCGCTTGCAATTGATATTGAGCCGCGCCAGACGTTTTGGCCAGCCGAGGATTATCATCAGGATTATTACAAAGGAACCTTGTCTAAGGTAAAATATCAGTATTACCGCAACGCTTCTGGTCGTGATGATTTGATTAAAAAATATTGGGGAGTGAATGACCATAGTCCAAAATTACCGTGGCGAACTGTGCAAACTAATAATTCTAATAAAAAAACTTATATGTGGAGTAATTATAAAAAGCCCGACGTAGAGGAACTTAAGAGTGAGCTTGATGAGACGGCTTTCAAAGTGACACAAGAAGAGGGGACTGAGCGGTCGGGCACAAGTCCGTTAGATAAGAATTATGAAGCAGGCATTTATGTCGACATATTGTCTGGTGAGCCACTTTATTCCTCTAAAGATAAATTTGATTCGGGTACCGGTTGGCCGTCGTTTACTAAACCGATTACAGCCGCTGCTGTAGTGGAACATGAAGATAAGAAACTATTTTCCACGCGCACCGAGATTCGCTCAATGTTGGCTGACAATCACTTGGGGCACGTTTTTGACGACGGTCCGAAAGACAGTACTGGTTTACGTTACTGTATGAATGGTGCCGCTTTAAAATTCGTTCCTTTAGCAGAGATGGAATCAGCGGGGTATGGGGATTTTATTAAGTATGTCGAATAAAGTTAGGTAACGAAAGTGGGCCCGCCCCCCCCGGCCCGCGCCCCAATAAAAATTTTATGCTAGCATATTAACCATGAAATACATCTTCGCACTAGTTGTTGTTATAGGCGCATTATTTAGTACTCCCGTATTTGCTCAAACTGAATCAGCCACCTCTGAACCGGTCGTGATTATGTTTGGGCGAGACGATTGTGGCTTTTGTAAGCAACAATTTGCTTGGCTTAAAGAAGAGGGTCTTACCTATGAATATCTTAATGTAACCGAAGACGATCATGCTAAAGACTTGTTCAATCAGATAGCCGAAAAGCATGGACTAGCTAAAGTTACCCCAATTACGGTAATCGGTGAGACGGTATTAGTAGGCTTTAATGGCCCGGATACGACCGGAAAAAATATTAAAGAAGCGATTGAAGCGGCGCGCTCGTCGGATATTCGCACGATTGAAGACCATCTTCAGCGCGCACCACGTCAGGATGTCGAAGTGGGTGGTGTTTGTACCGACTTGGTTTGTGAAGTAGCTCCAGCCAGCGGTTATGTATTTGATTTACCCTTTATAGGTATTGTCGATTTAAAAACTTTTTCACTTTTTTCATTGTCTGCGATTTTGGGAATCATTGATGGTTTTAACCCTTGTGCGATGTGGGTGCTGATTACTTTTTTGGTGATTCTTACTCAAGCCGGCAGCAAGAAAAAGATGATTCTCTTAGCTGGAATTTTCATCTTGGCGGAAGCTGTAATGTACAACATGATTTTGAACGTTTGGTACAAGACCTGGGACTTTATTGCGCTTGATCAATACGTGACGCCGCTGGTTGGGTTCTTGGCGCTTGGTGGGGGAATTTTCTTTCTTTGGCGTTGGAATAAAAACAAGAGCGCTCAATTAGTATGTGACATCACTGACCTCGATACACAGTCAAAAACTATCAACAAATTCCAAGAAATTGTAAATCAACCAATTACTATTATTTCAATTTTGGCCATTCTTTTGATTGCCTTTTCTGTAAATATCATTGAATTTGCTTGTTCAATTGGTATTCCTCAGGCTTATACAAAAATTCTCGAACTAAACATGTTGACCTTCATGGAGCGTCAATGGTACATAATGATTTACACGATTGGCTACATGGTCGATGATATCATTGTCTTCGGTTTAGCGATTTGGGGTTATTCAAAATTACAATCGCACGGTGGTAAGTATGCGCAGTTGTCACTTTTGATGGGCGGAATATTAATGCTTATTCTTGGACTGCTCTTGATTACTAACCCTTCCGCCTTAGTGCTCTAGGGTATACTGATAAATATGGATTTGATTCAAGTAGCAGAATGGGGAGGAATTCTCGCTATGGCACTATTTGTGCTGGTGCGCGGAGCCGACTTATTTGTTGAAGGGGCGAAACAAGTTGGCGCTTCTTTTGGTATGAGTTCTTTTGCTATCGGAGTATTTATTGTCGGAATCGGAACCTCATTACCAGAGCTAGCCGCTTCATTTGCGGCCGTGGCAGCGGGCACAACTGAAATGGTGGTGGCAAATGTGGTCGGTTCTAATATCACAAACATTCTTTTGATTGTGGGAATATTAGCCACCGTCAGTGGTCCGGTAATGATAAACCGAAACTTACTCAAAACTGAGTTACCGATTTTTTTCGTCGCTACTATGTTTTTTGTTTTAAGTTTACATGATGGAGAAGTTGATAGACTCGAGTCGTTGTTATTGGTCGGTACATTCTCTAGTTATGTTTATTATCTTTTTTCTCCTAGTAATAAGGCTAGAAAAGAAATGGCGGTACGACCAAAGCGAGGAAAAGTCACTATCAAGGATATAACTTTTATTGTATTTGGAATTGTGGCAGTTTTAATGGGGGCTCATTATGCAGTTGCGATGGCGGTTAATATTGCGACAGGTCTAGCAGTGCCAATCGGGTTAGTTTCGATTGGAGCAATTGCAATTGGAACTTCTTTACCGGAATTATTTGTCTCATGGCAGGCGATGAAATCAGGCGAAACAGAATTAGCAATTGGCAACATCTTTGGCTCAAATGCTTTTAATATTTTTTTAGTAGTTGGTATTCCTGGCCTCTTTGTGCCACTTGAGGCTGGAGCGGTGGTAATGGGGCTAGGTATTTGGGTGATGATAGTGGCTTCCTTAATGTTATTTCTCAATGGTTTGGCTAGGCAGGTGCAACAGTGGGAAGGAATGGCAATGTTGTTATTTTTCTTTTTCTTTTTGTTTAAACTGATGGCTTTTATATAAAATATAATAAATATTAAACTATTAAAAACTACACCTTACGGTGTAGTTTTTAATAGTTTAATTACTGGTATTTTTAACCAAGTAATTCTCTTAATTTTCTATAAGTATCCTCGTGGCTGTCAACCGCTACTGTTTCAATAACGCCTATCACTGCCTCGTCATTTCCTCCGGGGTAGAGTCCATCGCCAAAGTAAACACAGTCGTCTTTGTCCCAGCCCATCAGGTCAATTAATTTTTGTACATTAGCACCTTTGTGGCGGTCTTTATGAATGTAATCTAAACTGGTTGACCCACCAATTTTTACTACCAAATCTTCAGACACAAAAGGCACTTGCTCCATAAAAAACTCTCGCTTTTTTCGGTCTGGATCGTATACCTGTTTATGTTCGATTGGTGCGGTGTTACCAATTGGACTAAAAGTAATCTGTGCACCGCGGTCTTCAATTGGGTTCCAGTCATGATTAAGATCGTGATCAAGAATGGCTACAATGGCTTCAATATGCCGTAATATTTCGACTCGGTGCGCCTCGTCGAGTGGCACATTCCAAAGCTCTTCATTTTTGATGTCTGTAGCATGGTTGCCGTTTTGACCCAACGTGTATGCTGGTATTGGTACTTGATAGTCAATTTGCTCAAGAGTTGAGCCGGAGACAATAATAATGTCATGGTCTAGCGATTGTAGTAGCTCTGACATCTCTACCAACATCGGCTGCCGAGCCGGTGTGATAGTATGATCCATGTCAAAGAAAAGGTGTTTATATTGTTTCATTAGTTACTAGCATAGTTCTATTTGGGCCATCTGTAAACCGTTAAAAACAACATAATAAATATCGTTCGTCCATATCGATTCTCGGTCGTTGTTGAGATTAAATGTGGTACAATCGTGCACATATGTTTGGAAAAATGAAACAATTCGCGATGAAGAAAGTGCTTCAGTCGCAAATGAAAAATGTCCCTGAGGATCAGCAGCAAATGATAATGGAAATGTTGGAAAAGGATCCAGCTTTGTTTGAGAAAATCGCTAAAGAAATGCAAGCAGAACTAAAGTCTAACGGCAACAATCAAATGGCGGCCGCGACTAAAGTGTTACCAAAATACCAAAAGGAAATCATGGCAGTAATGAGTCCAGAAATGAAAGATAAATTGATGAAGATGCAAGGCGGAGCAGCTGCCGGACAGTTCAATCCAAACGGTAGCATTCGACGCTAAGTGACGTAACAAAAGGCGGCGGGCCTGCGGGCC
>JBEDID010000021.1:0-13181 GCA_041173745.1 Candidatus Parcubacteria bacterium
AAATTAGTAAGTTTTGTCATATTAAGACATTATAACTATAATCTGTAGATAAGCTGGTGATAAGTATGTTAATAACTATGTAGACAACAATTGGTATAACTAGTTAATAAGCCCCTTAATAACTACTGTATAAACTAAATAAAGACATGATTCTACTAAAACAAAATAAACTGATTTTAGCCAGCAGTGGAATATTTTTAACAGTATCTGTAGTATCATTATTTTTATAATCTGTCATATAAAAAATAATAACACAAAACCACCAAGCTGACGCTTGGTGGTTTTACTTCAAAGACTTAAAGTTGGCGCCTACCTACTCTCCCCCTTACGGAGTACCATCGGTGGTAGAGGACTTTACTGCCGTGTTCGGAATGAGAACGGGTGTACCCCCTCTCCCAAAGCACCAACTTTAAATCTTCAAAAAGATTTGATATTTTTCAATCGCTTCAACCGTGTGAAATGATCCCAATATATAAATATTAGGAAGAATTTGGTCGGGGTGGGGGATTTTAACCCTCGTCTTCGGCACCCAATGCCGACGCTCTAACAGGTTAAGCTACACCCCGGTAAAAATCATTTCACGCGGTTGAAATACATATTCAAGAAACTTCGCTTTAACGACATTTTGGTAACAACACTCTTTACTTCTCACTCTAAAATTGTGTAGCTGTTGATGTACAACGTTCCCCACGGGAAACTACGTCCAATTAGTACACCTCGGCTGCATACATTACTGTACTTCCACCTAGTGCCTATCAACCTGATAATCTCTCAGGGGACTTAATGATTCCTAATCTTGGAGTTGGCTTCCCGCTTAGATGCTTTCAGCGGTTATCCATTCCGAACATAGCTACTCAGCGGTGCCACTGGCGTGACAGCTGATAGACCAGAGGTTCGTTCATTCCGGTCCTCTCGTACTAGGAACAACTCTCCTCAAGAATCGACGCCTGCAGTAGATAGGAGACCAACCTGTCTCACGCATCTAGTTAACTTCAATTACTTGAAGGATCGGACTATATCTTCTTCCAAAATCTGGAAGGCTGACGTGTAGTCTCTACGGGTCCAAATGAAGGGTTAAATAAAAGTTTACTTTTATTTAAGCTCTGAATGCAGGGCCAGAATCAATCTTTAGATTGATAGAGGACCAAAAGCATCTCGTCACTTAATTCCCTCGGTATTGCCCACTCTATTGAGTTAGGGTTTTACCGATATTAGTCAGCTTATCACAACATATTACTATGCTGTGCCGCCGTTATGATGTCATTTCGAAGGGAGGTTGAATTCCTTCTCCTCGGGTTTAGATTGGTTCAGGTTCCGATACATATTTCAGTATCAGAACCTGAACGGTCTAAACCCAGCTCGCGTATCTTTTTAATTGGCGAACAGCCAAACCCTTGGGACCTGCTCCAGCCCCAGGATAAGATGAGCCGACATCGAGGTGCCGAACATTGCCGTCGCTATGGACGCTTGGGCAATACTAGCCTGTTATCCCCAGGGTAACTTTTATCGGGTAATCTCCGGCGGCATCTAAAGCCAACCATCGGTTCACTATGCTCTACTTTCGTATCTGTTTGAAATCTACTTCTTACAGTCAAGCTGGTTTATGCCATTACACTATCATCACGGTTTCCATTCGCGATTAACCAACCTTGAGACCCCTCCGTTACAATTTGGGAGGGTAGCGCCCCACTAAAACTGCCTGCCACGCACTGTCTCCGATGGGTTTTTCCCACCGGGTTAGAGACTGCCAAAATAAAGGGTGCTATTTCACTGGCGACTCCACGGTACCCGAAAGCCCGCTTCATAGTCTCACACCTATACTACACATTAATTCAACAGCCCCAATACGAAGCTACAGTAAAGCTCCTGGGGTCTTTTCGTCTAACTGCAGGTACCCGGCATCTTTACCGGGATTGTATTTTCACCGAGCAGGTCCTCGAGACAGTTTCCCACTCGTTACGCCATTCGTGCACGTCGGAACTTACCCGACAAGGAAATACGCTCTATATCCCCTATTCGCTTGCACAATAGGACTCTATCTTCACCTACGAATAAATTCGCTTACGGTGCCAAACATTTGGTCTCTTGTTGGTTTGGTTTGGATTATGCGCACATTTCGGTGCGCAAGGTAACTATGGCTAGGCTGTTTAACCTATAACCGTTCCAATCCTTCAGCGTACTGTTTATTGGACAGTGCGCTGAACCTTAGAACGATTATAGTTATCGCTGACATTTACCGGGGCTTATACAGTCCAGCAATACAAGACGAATCTCATATCACCCCCCGTATTTAACCTTCCGGCATAGGTCAGGCGTCACCCTCTATACATCCACTTTCGTGTTAGCAGAGAGCTGTGTTTTTGTTAAACAGTCGGCAGGAAATCTTTCGCTGCGGCCCCGACACTCGAAAGTGCCAGGGCAGACCTTATCCCTAAGTTACGGTCGCTTTTTTGCCGAGTTCCTTGAGGACCTCTCACTCGTTCGTCTTAGTCTTCTCGACTCTACCACCTGTGTCGGTTTGCGGTACGGAACCGTTATGTTTAACCCAAACGAAGTTTTTCTCGGAAGCGTGCTCCTTATATTTGCTTGGCCGTAGCCGCACATTCAGACCCTACTTGCGCTATTGTTACCAGGATTTACCTAAATAACACGCTCATAGCTCCAGCACCAATCCAATAAGATGCAATAAGTACAACGCTCCGTCCCTCCATAGGAACATAACAGTGTGCAGGAATATTAACCTGCTATCCATCGGGTCCCCCATTCGGGATTCCCTTAGGACCGACTAACCCTTCGATGATCACCATCGCAAAGGAAACCTTGGTATTTCGACGGACGGGGGTCTCACCCGTCTTGCGGTTACTTGTGCCGGCATTCTCACTCCTCCTCGCTCCACCTCGGCTCCCGCCTTGGATTCATTGCAGAGAAGGACGCTCTCCTACCACTCCGTATATACGAATATATACGAAATCCGCAGTTTCGGTAATATGCTTGAGCCCCGATCATTTTCGGCGCAAGGACTCTCGACCAGTGAGCTGTTACGCTATCTTTAAAGGATGGCTGCTTCTAAGCCAACCTCCTGGCTGTTGAGGAATCCTCACCTCCTCATTTTGCACTGAGCATATATTTTGGGACCTTAACTGGCGATCTGGGCTGTTTCCCTTTCGACCAATGGAGCTTCTCCCCCATAGTCTAACTGCCGCGCTATAACCTGCTGGTATTCGGAGTTTGATAAGAGTAACGAGATTTCTCCCTGTTTACTCTTTCCAGTGCTCTACCCCCAGAGGGACCACGCGACGCCAACCCTAAAGCTGTTTCGGAGAGAACCAGCTATTACGGAATTCGATAAGCTTTTCACTCCTTACCACAAGTCATCCGATGGTTTTGTACGGCCAACCGGTTCGGGCCTCCACGACCTATTACAGTCGCTTCACCCTGCTCATGGCAAGCTCATCCCGCTTCGGGTCGTATACCTACGCTATATTCGCGCTATTCACGCTCGCTTTCACTGTGCCTCCGTGGGGTTACCACTTAGACAAAGCATAGATATACACTCGCCGGCTCATTCTTCAATAGGCACGCCGTCGCCCCGAAAGGCTCCGACTCCTTGTAGATGTATGGTTTCAGATCTATTTCACTCCCCTCTCCGGGGTTCTTTTCACCTTTCCCTCACGGTACTTGTTCACTATCGGTCTCCAAGAATATTTAGCCTTACCAGTTAGTACTGGTGGATTCACACGGGCTATTCATGTCCCGCGCTACTCAGGAACGGAATTAAATAAGTCAGATACATTTCGAATACAGGACTATTACCTTCTAGGGTTGCGCTTCCCAACGCATTTTCCTATATATCTGTTTTGTAACTTATCGCAACTAAATGCTAACTCCGCCCTACAACCCCGAACATATAAATACGTTCGGTTTGGGCTGTTCCCGTTTCGCTCGCCGCTACTCAGGGAATCGCAAGAACCTTCTTCCTGATCATAATGGCACAACCGAAGTTGTATCTGATCAGAAAGAAAGTTCCGGATTTGCTTTCTATTCCTCTAGGTACTGAGATGTTTCACTTCCCTAGGTACGCTCCCTCATACAAGGGTCACTGCCGATGACAGTGGGGTTTCCCCATTCGGACATTTCCGGATCAAAGGTTATTTGGCACCTCCCCGAAACTTATCGCAGCCATATCACGTCCTTCATCGCTTCTTGAAGCCAAGGCATCCACCATACACCCTTTGCTCCCGTAGGGAACGCTATACGCCACGAGGGCGACATGTTCACTACAAGAACGCTGTGCACCGCTGCACAATTTTTGAGTGTCGACCGGAGATACATACTCCGGTCTATTTGTTTGTACTCACTAAACGCTTGCTGTGCTTAGTGAGTACGTTGTTGTTTGCGTGTCGGGGACGAAAAGACCTGTACGTAGTACAAACTTAACCCGACACGCTACCTACTTCACAGAAAACACTTTCGTGTTTCCCGCGAAATTGCCTGCTGGGCGTCGATTCCACAGCAGGACTTTGCGAAGACAGGTCTTATCAACCTGTCCTCTTGAATATGCGATTGTCAAATACCGCGTACCTCCATGAACTCTTGAAATCAGAGGCCGCAATCTGCTGCGAGTAGTGTCAGTTGATGACTCTCCTTGCTGCTTGCCTGCCTCTTTTCAAACGTCCTAAATACGTGATGGCTATTCTATAGAAAACGAAACAAAAGTCAAGCACCTAATCTGGATAATTATTAAGATTCTTGTCCCCACGTTTTCCACAAGCTTAATATACGTTGCTAAATAAGAAAATCACCCTACTTAACAAGGTGATTTAAACGTTTTATTAAAACAAACTGTGGTACACAAATTAGAATCTACCAAACTTTAACAAACCCCCTACTAGATCTATTACTGCACATTTCATAATTTTATAACCAGGTAAGTTATTTTAAGATAAAAATTTTACCGCCTATTTGAAAAAATTTATCCCGAATTTTTACCTAGATAATTTATTGTTTTTGTCATTTTTACTAGTCAGACCGTGATCACTAGGCTTAATATCAGACTTAAACCCACCATCTTTCACCATTTCTGCCATATATATATATATATATATATATATTTGAATTACCAATGAAAAAACCTTCTTCCATAATATGAATTACCAAGGTAAGCCCTCGGCACATAATAAGTCAGCCTACGTAAGCTTTTATACACAACTCTATCCCCACGTTTTCCCCAGGGAAATACTATAAAAAACAAAAATCCCTCTGTTTAACAAGGGGATTTACACTAAACTATTGTTTTTATATTACTTTAACCACATTAACGAACCTGCAATATTATCAATTACTCTGAAGTTATTTATATCACCGTACATTGTCATACTTAGATATTCTTCTTTAGTTTTAGTAAGTGGAATGTAATAAGTAATCATTTTCTCACCACCAGTCAACTCAATGATGAACTTCTTACTAGTAACGCCAGCAACTTCAATCTCGTATTCTTCTTGAAGAAGATCTGTATATATGTCAGTTGAGTCATCTATGTTGGTACCAGAAATGACAATTTCTATTTTATTGCGGCCAGACTTTAACACAGACCCCGAGACTAAACTTTCGTCATAGTTAAATAATTGCAACGTCCCTTTACCCAAATTATCATTGCCAATATGCCAATCTACAGGGTATTCAAAACTAAAGCCAAAAGTTGTATTTTCATATTTTTTAAGGCTCTCTTGTGAATTATTTATTATTACCTCAGGTTCCTTAGGCACACTACTCTCTGTCTCATTCAAGACAACATTCTCACCTTTACCGTAAAAACCATAGTAATATAAACCTCCAATTATGATTACTAATAAAGTAACTAATAGTATATATATTTTTGACATTTTATAATTATACATTTAAATAAATAAAACGGGACAACACGTTGTCCCGTTTTAGGTTAAGCTTAATAAACTAGGTTGTAAGAACGATAATAACGCTTAGGACTTATTGGCTCGCCTTTACTATTTAAAGAACATTCGGTTTGATAACCTTTTAAAAGATGACCTTCCATAATTACTTTTGCTAATTCTGGGACAGATGAAGCTCCGTTATTTTTATAACGAACGCCAAAATGAAGATGTGTTCCATAACTTATACCTGTATTGCCCATATACCCAATAATATCTCCTTTTTTAACTATCGCACCCACCACAACAGATGGCAAGTACTTAAAATGGAGATACCAGGTTGAGAAACCAGTGTTTAGATTACCGTCTTCATCATGATCAATAATAACGTAATTACCATTCCCTGAATTAAACTCGGATTTAATGATTTTTCCATCAGCTACTGCAAGCACAGGAATATCACTTGTCGAATTGTATACAGTGGCACCGGTATCAGCTCTATTTCCAGAAGAAAAATCTATCGAGAAATAATTGTTGTTATCGTGATACTGATCATAACTACCATTACAATCATAACCACCAGTTTCTGTAGTAACCAACCATTCGTGATTTCCAGGCAACGGCATACTTATTTCAAAAGTAGATTTACCGAGGCAAGGCCTCGGCACATATTAAGCCTCATTTAAATTCTGCACTTTTTATTGTTTATAAGTTCACAAAGTTAGCTCGAACACGAGCTTGTTAATAACCCTATCCCCACGTTTTCCACAGGGTTATTCTACTACTCTACAGGTGAATAGCCCTCAGCAATACCGGGTGTTTTTGGTTTTAGTGGTTTTTTTGGGAGTGACTTGCTGGGTATTTTTGTAGTAGATCAAAAAAATAGCCGCTGGGTGGCGGCTATTTTTAATATCTATCTATATGACTGCGAAGCAGCTTCGTCTTTTACACCTATTTTATCTACTAGCACTTGATGCTTATAATCAAAGAAATCACGAGTAAGTTTGTCGTTCATTCCTATTCTATATAATATGTCTTCGGATGACATAGCGGCAAAGCGGATTTCGACGCCGATTTCGGCTTCGAGGGAGCGAATCGCTTTTTCTACTAACGGCTGGGAGAATTTCTTCATCGCCATTAATACATCGAGGCGTTGCTCAAATTCTCGGACAAATACACCAGCTACGCCCACAAAATCTAGCGGTCCGGCTTGTTTGAGGTGTTTAAGGAGATTTTTACCATCAATCGGTGCAGTTTCAAATAGAAATGTCTGTAGGGCTTGAAGTTCAGGATAATCGCTATTAAGCGCGTACCCGATTGCTTTGAGCTTCTTGGTCTTCTCCGGTATTTCAATATAAAAAGTCTTTTGTTTAATCACTCCCGCCTTTTCTAGAGCCGAAATTTCGGTGCGAGCAGTGCGACGCACTAGCTTAGCCCGTTTACTAATGTCGTCAAAAGTAAATTCCTTGGTTGGGTTAAACAAGAAAAACCGAAGTAATTTTACCCGTGCCGTGCTACCAAACAGAATAGAAAGTGAATCAGCCATACCGAAAATGTGCCACGATTATATCATAAGATGCTGCTGGACAAGTGAGAGTGTGAATGTTGTGTTATAAGAAAAAGGTTAGTTTTAAAAAATAAAACCAACCCTTTTAATTTCTAACATCAAAAATAAATAACTTTAAGTGTCAGTTGTTTTTTCTTGAATGAATTTCACTATAGGAACAACTTTTACGACTGAATCGTGCCTCAATTCTACTTCAGTTTTTATATAAGTATGCACTGTCGAATTGCCATCTTTTTGATAAAGCATGACCTCAATCTCTGCATTTGGCTTTTCTAAAGTACCTTCTCTGAGGTAAATTATACCCAAATGCTTGCCATCATCATCAAAAATATCTATATTTATTGATTCCATCACTTTTCCCCACTTCGTTATAGACACACCTAGATTACCACATTTATTGTATATGGCAAGGTTAACAAAAAAGACAGACACTGAGAGTGCCTGTCTTTTTCTAGCTTACAAAAAATTACTTCAAAGTGACCTTTGCTCCAGCTTCTTCAAGTTTAGCTTTCAAAGCTTCGGCGTCTTCTTTCTTCATGTTCTCCTTAACGATAGCTGGAGCGCCGTCTACTAATTCCTTAGCTTCCTTGAGGCCAAGTCCAAGGATTTCCTTATTAACTGCTTTAATAACAGCAATCTTCTGTGCACCAGTTTCAGTAAGTTCAACAGTGAATTCTGACTGCTCTTCAGTTAGTTTAGTTTTCATTATGATCTAAATATATTAGTTAATAGAAAAACCGCACAAGTGTTTTACACTGTACGGTTTTTGAAAGTCGGATCAAGAGCTAACTGTATTATTTTCACAACTTATTTATTTACTAGCAAAGTTTCAGATTCGAATTCTGAATTAATTTCTTCTGTTAACTCAACGTCTTCTACATTCTCCTCCGTAGCATTCAATAACTCTTCAGTTTGCACTAGTCTTTCAGTAACATCTAATTCCATTTTAGATTCTTGGTACTCTTCTTCTGAATTAACAGCCGAAGCAATGCAGATTCTCCTTTGATTTTGATCATGAATAATGATGTAATTTATTACACAATCATCACTGGCATAGACATTATTGAAAACGAAAGTAAATAAAATTAAAATATAAAAGAACATAACTTTCTCCTGTGAGAGATGAATAAAAATAACAACTATATTTGATTATATGGTTTTACTAGTTAAAATCAACCGTGGCAATGATTTCTTTTAAAACAGAAATTTGATCATTTGATAATTGTTTACCAAACTCATGAGGAAGAACAATAAACGCAATTCCTCCGAATACTAAATCTGGAGTATTTATATAAACTCCAATACTTCCATCAATAGTTACTCCTGGCTTAGGTTCTAGAATATTATATTTAACAAAAGCTTTAGTTTTACCATCTTTTAGATACCAAACTTCATCATATGTTGGCTCTTCATAATTACCATATTCATCTCTAAAGCCACGAAAATCATGGACAGAACCACCTCTTGGATATTGATAATCTGGAGTTAATCCAGACACATCAATCCAACCTAAAGAAATAAAGAAACTTTTACCCGCATCACCATCCATAACATCGTAACCATTACTAACATGATGACTGACTTTATTAAAAATATCTGGATAAGAAAACGTAATTCCAATTTCTACATCAGTAAATATCTTCCATTTTGTTTTATCATTTACAATTGACATATCGATATTTTCACCAGTTTCTTCTGGTTCTATAGGTTCAGAATAGAAAAGACCTTGAGGTATCTCAAAATCGAATACTGGTTCAGCCATAACCTCCTCATTTTCTTCTATTCCTTCAATATTAATCGCATTCTCATTTGTAAAGATAGTAGAAGTGGCCACAGTATTTTCTGGCGAGACCTGAGTTGGTGGGGTGGTTTTCGATATATAGAAAAACACACCTATAATAACAATACCTACTATTAAGGTAAAAATAGATTGTTTGGTCATTTTAGTTAGTTTGGCCTGTAATTTTAAAAGTCGATACAATCCAACGTATCTCATCTTCATGTAGGCCTGCATAGGCTAATTTGCTAGGCGCTTCTGAAAGATAAACACGCATAATATAATATTTACCATCCTGAACAAAATCATAACTATCAACTCCCTCACCACCCTTAGTATAAACCCCAAATTCACCATTGACTGAAATTAAAGTTTCGTTATAACCTTCTACAATGTAATTTTTATCAATTTCAGCAATAGGTAATCCTTCTGTTGCTCCAACTGTAATTGCAATAGCATTTGTTTGTTCATTTGGACTAATAAAATACCTCATATATTCATCTGCTCTTTTTGCAGGAGGCACTCTTTCTTGCAATACCCATTTTTTTGGTAAAGTAATTTCAAAATATTCATTCTTTTCTGTCACCATTTCCACCCCTTTAAAACTCTCTGGCAGTGGAACAATGAATGGTACAACCACTACTGGTGTCGGCACCACTTCTTCAGTCACTGCTGTCTCTCCTGGCAAAAGAGCTGGTTGTGTGACAATCTGTTCTTGTTCAATCTCTGGTTTATCTTCAAACACAAAAACTCCGACTCCGATAAGTGCGACTAGTGAAATTAAAATTGTGATGATTGTTTTATTCATAATGAAAATGATAGTTTAATAAATAGTATAAGTAAATAAGGGGAGGTAAATAACCCTCCCCTTAAATTAACGATAAAAGTACATTTGTTTAATAAAATACTCCTTAGTACCAGTGTTGGCCATACAGCCAGGTGATGGTTGAATCAAAAAGTCAGTGATAATTCCTTTCCAGTAGGGTTGACCTGATAGATCTAGATTGTATTTAGAACCAACTGCTGAAGAATAGCCGAAAAACCCAGAACGCCAAACATTATCCGTGCCACGATAATGCAAGGTAGTTTTACCAGCTGGACATTTGAAATCAAGATCAAACATGACTTTTTTGAAGATGTCAGCATTGAGCGTGATTTCCCGACTACATTTACCTGATCCGCAAGTCGCATTGGGAAACATACTGCTGCGACCAGTGTAAACGGTAGGACCTTCACCATCAATCCATAAACTACCACTAGCTACTCCAGTTGAATTTGCATTGGCCACACCCCATAATTCAGAGTTTTTTGCTTCTGAGAAATTGAAGTTGTAGGCTTTGCCGGTAACAAATGGAAGAGGGTTGTAGGTGTATTTAGAGACAATAAAGTCAGCGTCTGCCGTATCGGTAGGTACGCTACTATGGAAACCTGGAATCCAGGGTCTACCATTAGCATCTGGTGGATTTTTATCTACTTGAAAATGTAGATGAGCTCCACCACTTGCACCTGGACACACACCACCACCGGTACCATCTGGGTTTTTTTTCACACCACCGGAATAACCAATTACTTGACCTTGAGTGACAATATCACCTTCCGCCAGCAAATCCCAATCATCCAAATGAGCGTACACTAAGTACACTTTATTGCCTGAAATATAGGGATTGTTGGCCTCTATGATAATCGTACCTCCAGTCAAACCACTTCCTTTATAATCCTTACAGCCAGATTCCACTATCTTGCCGGCCAAAGAAGCTACAACTGGTGTGCCACTTACTACCAAGATATCAACCCCAGCATGCGAACCACAATTTTCGCCCGCACAAGTCGAACGATTATCGTAATTATCACGATAGAGCGTAGAAAACATTGATCGTCCAGCAATACTGTCACAATTAATGGAATTAGAATCACAATTGCCACCAGTTCCAGGAGAACCCCAGTAGGTACCGTTGTATTCTGGCATGTTTTTAATCGGAGCTACCCCAGCGTAAGCTAAGTTAACAGTCAAGAATAACAGACTTAATAGCAATATTTTAAAAGCACTCATGAGAGTACCTCCTATAAACAAATTTTAAAAGAACTTGAATGAACAAGGTTATGTCAACCGATCATTCGGCTAACATTTGGATAATAGCACAAAAAAAAACGATAATGCAAGTTTTTTAATTGTTAACAAAAAAAAAACGGTGGGCCGCAGGCCCACCGTTTTTGTTTCAATCTCTTGCGAGATTACTTTAGAGTCACCTTGTCACAAGTCCTAATAAAATACATTCCTTTCAGTCATTATTTTATTGCTCGCGACCTCGGCTCGACTGTCGTGCTCACTAACGTTCCGCGCGACTTGTCTCCGCCTCTAAAGTGACAATAATTGCTATCGCAATTATTTTAATGTCACCTTTGCACCAGCTTCTTCAAGCTTAGCTTTGAGGGCTTCTGCGTCTTCTTTCTTCATGTTCTCCTTAACGATAGCTGGAGCGCCATCTACCAATTCCTTAGCTTCTTTAAGACCAAGTCCTAGTACTTCTTTAACTGCCTTAATAACAGCAATTTTCTGAGTACCAGTTTCAGTAAGTTCTACTGTGAATTCTGATTGCTCTTCTGCCGCTTCACCAGCAGCAGCTGGTCCAGCCATTGCTACAGCAGCAGCAGATACACCAAACTTCTTTTCAAATACTTTAACTAGAGCATTGAGTTCTAGTACAGTCATTTTTTCTACTGCTTCAACGATAGCTTTGAATTCAGCCGGCACTTCTACTTCAACCTCTGCTTCTACTACTACTGGGGCAACAGTTTCTTCAACTGCTACTGTAGTTTCATTTACTTCAGTCATATTTATTAGTTTAATTCAAATTTTAATTCTTTAGGTGAGTTCTGTGAGCATTGGATAGTTCTAGGAATTTTCCCTAGGAAAGGGGAAAATTCAGAAATTACCACAAGGGCATTTCCGTTTCTATACTCCCTTTCGGTCGTTAGAAACTAGGTCAAATTCGCAATAGTCGCTACGTTCGTTTGCTTATTTATTTTCTGCTACTGCGTCAAGTACAATTACCAATCCTTGAATTGGTGAATTGATAACATTAACAAACATTCCACGCAGGACTTGTAGTGGTGGGATAGATGCGATTTCAGTCATTTCTTCCGCATTTTTGAAAACGCCTTGGAAAACACCACCAGCAATCGAAATCTTGTCCTTGAACTTTCCAGAAAATTCTTTGATTTTTTGCGCTGGAGTAATTGCGTCGGCACTGTAGGCCACTGCAATTTCACCTTCTAGATCTGGCATAGAGCCAGTGAAGAATTCGCCAAACGCTCGCTTCATGAGGGTTTTCTTAGCTACAAAGTAACCAACTCCTTCGGAACGTAGTTCTGTTCGCATTGCAGTTGTGTTGCCCACGGACACGCCTTTGAATTTCACAAATACAATTGATTCAGATCCGTTCTTTACTTCTTCTAGTCTAGCAAGAATATCTTGCTTTTTTGCTTTAGTAATTGCCACTGTAAATATATTACGGGTTGGATAATTTTCAGGCCCATGGTGGGAAAAACGTAGTTTTTCCCACCCTAGGCTTCGACCCCAATCCTAAAAAATAGATTGGACCTCGGCCGGCGAAACAAATGTTCCATTACTTCCCTGTCACCAGAGAAACCAGCTGTCATGAGCCTGTTACGGGCTACTATAGCAAATTATATAGAAAAAGAAAGAGCAAGCCTTATAAACCCACTTTTACTATTCACATCCACCTCCCCTTAACTTTGTTTCTTAATTGAATTCTTTAGTAATTCCATGCTAGCGTCGACTTTCTTGTGAGGGTTGAAGATTCGGTGTGGGTCGAAGATTTCTTTGATTTCTTGAAAAACATTCAGCATTGGTCCGGAAAACATTTTATGCAGATACGGTGTACGGATGATTCCGTCGTTGTGTTCACCGGTAATTGAACCTTTATAC
>JBEDID010000022.1:0-13161 GCA_041173745.1 Candidatus Parcubacteria bacterium
AGTGGTTCTGAATGTTGTGGCACATGTACAGTATCAACCTGACGAGCTCGATAACCCTTACTCTTTGCATCGTAAGCGACTTCAAAAGTCTTGTCTCCGTTGCTACGAGTCACGAGTGCCGTCATAGCACCATCTTTCATACTCATGATAACTTCACTTGAATCAGCCTCGCCATCGACATGCCCTACCCATGAAACACCTCCTCCGGGATACTGCACTAAACGGTCACGAGTTGCCACCAAACGTTCATTTGGCAATAAATCTAACACGACGTTAGTTTCTCTTTTAATAGCATCTGGATTAACCTTTACCTGACGTACTTTACCTTTAATAGTTTTTTGTGGTTCTGTAGATTCGTCTATTGGTGCGAATGATACATCAGCAGAAACAACTGCCACCGGATCAGTTTTTGCCTTTGCTGTTAAGGGATTAGTTTCTGCAACAGAGAGAAGATTTTTAGTTTCAGGAATAGTCCAGTCACGCACAATTTTTGCCTCAATTGTTCGATTAAGACCGTTAGTGATTAATCCTAATATCCCAACATAATCTCCTTCTGAAACCTTAAAAGCTGAATTACTCTTGGCGGCAATACGCTCAGTAGTATCTTTAAGATTTATTGTCCAAGCACTACCCCAACTATTAACAATCAGATTAGGTCCATTCACAGACTCAACTTGACCTCTAAGAAGCACCGAACCTGCAGGGCTAATTTCGATTTTTTGTTGATATCCAGCCTGTGGAGCAGGACTAGCCAACACAGCAATAGGAAGAACTAAAGCAAATACGCAAGTAGCTGTAATTGACTTAGCGATAAACGATGACATGGGCATGTTAATGATTATGTTAAAAATAAAAACCAAACACCACTATTGATGTTTCATCAGTAAATAATATCACCATTTAAATTAAGTATGAGAAGCTATCCCTAGGTTTCAACAACAATGTAACTAATCAAGTAAAATAGAGCAGCATGTCAAACCGTGACGAACTGCCCTAGTTTTTACTGCACAATTAATTCTCTAAAAAGTACTCTTTAATCCTGTCTCTTATTTCCAATCGACGTCCTACTAACTCTGGATATTTATAGAAGAATTTAATCTTTTGCTCTTTTAAAGTTTTACCAGTTGGCTTATCGTCCAAAATGAAATTAACAAACGATTCGGCAATATCTTCTTCGGGACTCTTAAGAGCATAGGCAGTCACAAAATCAACCTGATGATTATTATAATATTCACGCTTTTTTTCTGTATATTCAGCTCCATCTAACTGCTGAAGTTTATTATAAGAACTGATAAATTCTTTGTTAGACCAGAAAGCTTTTCCATAACTTTTAAGATACGAGTCTTTTTTGGCACACATAGTGCCCGTAAAAAATCCGCTTTTATCAAGGCAATATTTAGCGTACTTCACATTTCGCATTACTTGCTTATCATTCAAAGTAGCAATATGCGCCGTCTCGTGCAGCATCACAATTATCATGTCTCGCACCCAAGTTTTATTTTCAAAATCAGCGCGACTGATATCGACAGCAAATCCCCACTCTGGACTTTTGTCTTCTATATGTCTTACAAATCCGTACAATGAACCGTCCGGGTCTCGATAAGTATTATACTGTCTGATGTTTTCGGCCACCCACTCATCCCCTAAAATATCCGCATAAATATTCCATATTTTATAACTATCATCTTTGACAACTCTGGCATTAGAATAATTTACATACAAACGATTATTTCTCACTAGATAAGTTTTCACATCATAATCATCCGTCAATAATTTTTCTTGGATTTCACTATCCTCAAACAAATCATGGTCAGCCCGCTCAAATTTCCATCCCGCTACTGGAGTTTGATTTACTGTCACATTAGTCGTTGACGTTTTAGATTGTGTCTGAGCTTGAGCTTTAATTTTTTCCTGAAGTGCAGCAATCTGCTGCAACAAACTAGAAATCTTAGTTTGGTTAGAATTATTCTCAGCCGCATACACAGGACCAACCAGTGTAAACATAATTAAAATAAGGAGAATCTTGTAGCGCATAAGCATAATATATCACAAATATTTACTGAAAATAAAACAAAAAAGAGTTCAACCTTTGGTTGAACTCTTTCTTTTATTGTTGCGGGGCCCGGAATCGAACCGGGGTCTGGAGGTTCTGTTCTTCACATACTTTCATATGTGCATGGACTATCCCATATTCCTGAACACCTAGATGTTCGTGGGAACTCTTCATTATAGTCTCTGAACCTTCCGTTCGTTTACACGAAGGGCTTGGCTGCCGATTGTCGAATCTTCTCTTTTTTAAAGCCGTCACGCCCATCCTCTCGGATCACGTTGTGGCAAGAGAAGCTCTCACGATGTTCCAGCAATTTCGAAGATTTTCCGCATGGCGTTACTGCCATGGGTCACAGTTTCCTATGAGCCTCCCGAGGTACCTCTCCTCTACCCCGCTATGTATTTAATTTTACTTCTGCAATAACGTTTGGGCAACTCTCCTCATCCTTACAGGATCTGTACACCTTGTCACTAAATTATTTCGTACCTCATAATTTAGCAGGCAAGGTCTTACGAAAGTCTCCCAGACTTTCTCACCCCGCTATGTATTTAATTTTACTTTTGTTAGCACGTGAGAAAAATTTCTCTTTCATTACTAATATAAGTGACAAAAGTGTAACAAACATATCAACAATTGTCTAGTATTACGTATAGTGTATAATTACCTTATAACCTTATTAACTATTATGGCAAAGCAGAAAGAAAAATTCGAAGCTGTTCAATTAAGAAAAAGTGGGAAAAGTATCGGAACTATTGCGAAAACCCTTGATGTTAGCAAAAGTACCGTTAGTTTTTGGTGTAAAGATATTTCACTTACGCCAAAACAAATTGATAAAATAGCTATCGAAAGTAAACATCATGCAACAGCTTCGTTGTTAAAATCTTCTGAAAAACAACGAGAACAACGCCAAAACAATATTATTCAAGCTCAACTCCGAGGAAAAAAGATGGTAGGTAAATTATTAAATCGTGACATCTTCATGCTTGGTCTTGGGCTTTACTGGGGAGAGGGTTACAAAAAAGGCAGTCATGAGCTAGGATTCACTAACAGTGACCCGTTAATGATACCTATTTATATACGTTGGCTAAAAATTACTTATGGAGTTAGTAAAGAAAGATTGATTTTAAGAATCAGTATCAATCAGAGTCACGAACATCGAGCTGATGAAGTATTGAAATATTGGTCTGATTTATTACAAATTCCGATAACTCAATTTACAAAAACAAGCTTTATTAAAAGCTCCTCAAAAAAACAATTTTACACTGAAAAGCATTATGGGACACTGCGTGTCAAAGCTAGAAATGGAACAATGTTACGACACGAAGTCCTTGGTGCAATAGCTTCAATTAACTAACCCCGAACTCAGAAAATACTTTTTGGTAGCGGACGATGGTTTCTTGGGCGATGCGCTTAGTTAAGACAAAATCGGCGCCGTCATGAGCGATACGGTTACGCACTTTGTGTGCCTCCCAAGCATCGCTTAGCGAGTTTAGTTGTTCGGGTGAAATAGTTTTTAGGCGTTCGCCGAGTGAGTTACCAACATAGCCGCGCTTTTTTAATGTGTCGTCGAGAATAATATCAGCTTCTATAATCGCCAACTTCCAGTCGTTAGGATTCTCGGACTCGAGGTGAGTAAAGACATCATTGAGACGGCTACTGTGCGAGACACCGCGATATTGTTCGTCATAGAGACGTTCGGCGTCACGAAGCATTTGGGTTTGCAAATCAGAATAGAGATTTTTTTGGACTGAAGCATACACATAAAGAAACAGAAAAAAGATGCAGACCAAATACGCAATAATGGCGTAAATTGACCAAGCTGAGTTAAGGAACCCTAATATGCCACCAGCGGAAGTATTGCCAAATAAAGATCCAAACAAGGAAAAAACATCAACTCCAAAAAATGGACTGACTGTAGTTGGTGCTGTTGTACTAGCTAATGTGACTGGTTCCATAATGCGCTATTCGCGCTCGTCGTAGATTTTCTTTCCTAAAGATAAAAGACGAGCATCACCACCGCGTGGTCCAATATATTGTACCCCAACTGGTAGCGCTTTTTCGTCTCGTTCCACTGTTCCCATCGGGAAGGTCAGGGCTGGTACGCCGGCTAGATTAACCGGCACCGTAAAGATATCTTGACGATACATCGCCAAAGGATCTTCTTTTTCACCAATCTTGAAAGCGGGAGTTGGCGCGGTCGGGGTAATAATCACATCGACAGTTTTGAAAATTTCGTCGAGTTCTTCGCGCATTTTAGTGCGTACTAATTCGGCTTTAGTGTAATAAGCATCATAATATCCAGAAGACAGCACATAAGTACCGAGCAATATGCGACGCTTCACTTCCCGCCCAAAACCAGCCGCGCGGGATTTTTCGTAAACATCAAGCAGATTTTCACCATCAACCGATAAGCCGTAACGGATACCGTCATAGCGAGCTAAGTTAGACGACACTTCAGCGGGCATTACAATGTAGTAAGCCGCCAAGCCTTGCTCAAACATTGGTAAGTCGATATCAATCACCTTGTGACCAGCTGCTTTAAGAGTTTCGATATGAGCATCCAGTGCAGCTAGAATATCAGCATCAACTCCATCGGCCATAAAGCTACGTGGTACTCCGAAGGTGTAAATTTCCTTGACCGGTATCTCACCATAAGTATCTGGAGTAATGGTGGTTGCGTCTTTAGGGTCGAGGCCGGCCATGACTGAATGTATCAATTCAGCGTCAGCCACAGTATTAGTGAGTGGACCAGCTTGATCAAGAGAAGAACCCATCGCCATCAAACCATAGCGCGACACCGCGCCGTAAGTTGGTTTAAAGCCGACTAAGCCACAGTAACTCGCTGGTTGTCTAATCGAGCCGCCGGTATCTGTACCAAGAGCAACTGGCACTGCACCCATCGCGACTGCTGCCGCTGAACCGCCTGACGAACCGCCTGGTACGCGCGTAACATCAACTGGATTTTTAGTTGGACCAAAAGCTGAGTTTTCAGTCGAACCACCCATCGCGAATTCATCCATGTTGGTAGCGCCAACAAATATCGCGCCGGCCGCCCGCAATCTTTCAATAATAGTAGCGTCATAAACGGCAGTGTAATTCTCCAGAATTTTAGATGCACCAGTGGCTTTTTTACCTTTAATCAAAATGTTATTTTTGACAGCAACGGGAATGCCCAACAAAACTGGAGTGTCTTGGCCTTTTTCTTTATAAAGAGCAGTGGCTGCTTCGGCGGCTTTTAGGGCATCTTCGTACACCGCTAAAAAAGCGTGAATCTCGCCGTCTTTTTCCTTAATTGTTGCTAGGGTTTTTTTAATTACTTCAGTCGGAGTCGTCTCGCCCGCTATATAAGCGGCGCGCAGTTTAGTGATTGTATCCATATAATTAATCTACTTGTAGAATTTTCTTAACAGACATAAAGCGACCATCGGTTTTGGGCATCTCGGCCAAAATATCCGCGGAGTATTGATTTGGTTCGTTGGTCACTTCGTCTTTTCTAAAAACGTTATGTCGTGAACCAACTTGTGGCAGAGCACTCGCTTCAGCCGACACAATATCGCTCACCGCGCTAACGTATTCTAAAATTGATGATAATTCTCCTTCAAAACTAGTAAGTTCTTCTTCAGTCAAACGTAGGCGCGACAAAGCGGCTAGGTGTTCAATATCTGCTCTTTTCATAATGGGTAGCATAGCATTTATGCGAACAAATTAAAAATTGATTGAATTATATAATTGCTTAAGAAATTAACTTTTTAAATTCTGTTTCAGTAAGAATAGTTACGCCTAAGCGTTCAGCGTCACCTGCCTTACTTCCCGGCTCGGCTCCGACCACTACATAGTCAGTTTTTTTGGACACACTAGAAGCTATCTTGCCGCCAAGACTACGAACCAATCCTTTGGCTTCATCGCGCGTCAGAGTGTCCAGCGTGCCAGTGAGCACAAAAGTTTTACCGGTTAAAGCTGTCGACTGCGTACGCATAGTAGGATTTTCAATCATTAAATAGGGCAGCAATTCTTTGAGTGTCTGTTGATTAATTGGGTCGGCAAACCAAGTCGTGAGTGATTCCCCAACAGTTTGACCGACACCATGAATCGCCGCTAAGTCAGACAAGGAAGCCTGCCTGACCGCTTCTAATGAACCAAAAGTATCAGCCAACAAACGGGCAGTTTCTTCTCCTACATTATCAATTGATAATCCAATTAAAAGCCGATAAAGTGGGACTTTGCTAGCCACTTTAATTGCTTCTACAACATTCTGCGCTGCTTTCTCTTGAAAGCCTGGCAAGTCGCGTAAGTCGCCCACGGTCAAATTAAATAAATCTGCGTAAGTAGAAATCAAACCGTACCCCATCAAGGCATCAATAATTCGCGGGCCGACTCCATCAATATTTAACGCGCCGCGTGAGGCAAAATAATATAAGCGCCGGCGATGCAATGTGCCGGAATCTTTTGACACACATCGATACGCCGCTTCACCGGGCACTCGCTCAATACTACCGTCGCCACCACACTCCGGTACGGTTTTAGGAAAATGATATGACTTGGTTTGAGCTGGCCGCAACGACAACACCACCGACAAAATCTCAGGGATAATGTCGCCCGCTTTGCGAAGAATTACTGTATCTCCAATCCGGACATCGAGCTGCTTGATACGGTCTTCATTATGCAAAGTGGCGCGAGAGACAGTAGAGCCAGCAATTAAAACTGGCCGCAAATGCGCGACCGGCGTAATAACTCCGGTCCGTCCTACCTGCAGAGCAATGTCTTCCACCACAGTTGTGGCTTCTTCGGCTGGGAATTTATAGGCCATGCCAAAGCGTGGCGCCTTGGCGGTATAGCCGAGTAGTTTTTGAAGATAAACATCATTCACTTTCGCGACTACACCGTCCACGCCGTAGGGCAAATCTCCATGTTGTTTGGTCCACTTTTTATAATAGGCTTCAACAGCTTCAATGTCGGCACAAATTTCCGAATCATCACTTACGGGTAAGCCTAACTTTTTTAGTAACTGTAATTCCTCCCACTGGGTCTTGGGCGGCACGACACTAGTATCCCGCACCGCCAATAAATCAATATCATAAACAATCAGCGAAAGTTTTCGATTCTTAGTAACAGCTGCATCAAGTTGACGTAAAGAACCAGCCGCCGCATTTCGTGGATTAGCAAACAACGCTTCGCCAGCTGTTGTTCGCTCGTGGTTAATTCTCTCAAATTCCGTTCGACTGAGCCAAACTTCACCGATACAAATTAAGTCAACTGGTTTTTTAAGTTGTTTAGGTAGCGAGGAAATAGTCTCTGCGGTATGAGTGACATTTTCTCCGACTGCGCCATCACCTCGCGTCGAAGCCCGTACCAATTGACCAGCTTCATATTCAATCACTAATTTCAAACCATCAATTTTATGTTCGGCGACATAGGAAAGTTCTGCTGGAGACTGATCAGCTTCAACAATTAGCCGCTTGAGACGAGCGTCCCATTCGTAGAGTTCTTCAGTAGTAAAAACATTATCAAACGACCACTGGCGCACTTTGTGCTGCACTTTTGTAAAGGCCTCTTGCGCCGCTCCTCCAATCGCCTGACTAATCAAACTCACCTTTCCTTCGACCGCCAACTCCAACTCCTGTAACTCCTTCAGCAACGCATCATAAGCCTCATCACTGATTTCAGGATTGTCTTCTTTATGGTAACGCTGTTGATGATACAAAACGGTATCCCGCAATTGTTGCAGTCTGGCTGTTTGTTTAGATTTTGACATGACTAGTATTGTATCAACACTTCGCGTTCTACGACACCATAATTTGAGATTGAACCACAGGGTTTGTTGTAACCTCGAGAGGAGACGATAGTGCACTGTGAACCTATGTCACAGTCAAGTACACCTGATAATTCTGCGGGATAACCAGGAAACATATCATCCATATTTGTAACTTTAGTAGCTACTGCAGCCTGTGGATCAGACACCACAACCAAGGTATCAATTTTGGTACACCGTTCATTATTACCTGCACCACCCCAAGTAAAGGAATATGAATATAATTCAGCACTTCCGCCACCTGAAAATGATGGTGCGGCTGAATTAGTATTTGAAACCAAAACTCCCCCAAAGCAATTGGGAGTAATTGGGTAACCGCTTTCCATTTGTACAGTTTTACTTAAGCGAGTGAAGCGTGAACATTCATTACCGGCATTAGCTGCACTGAAGGCAATTTCTGATTCCTTAACATTACTCGATAAACGCACCTGACGCGTCGAAAGGTCCAACATGGAAATACCAATAGTAATCACCACTCCAACCACAATCAAGGTCATCAGCAAAGCAAAGCCTGATTCTTTAGGTAATTTATTTTTCAAATTAAATTGCATAAACATTAAATAAGAACGTCTCTACTTCGGCCTTTTGCGAGTTACGTTGCGACCCAGTGCGCCAAGTTACCGTCGACACCACTTTTACCCCACCAGCAACGACTGACATTTTAATTACCCGGGAGTATTTAGTTGCTTCGTTAGTCCCAGCAATGTATGAATAGTGTGCTCTTTTAGCAGAGGAAGTGTTGTTGTAATATAACAGGCAGCCACTAGTGCAGTTTATCACTGTATTAAGCTCACCAATATTACTCACATCTTTCAATTCCAGACCACACCCAGTTGCAAAGCAATTTTTATACACACCTGCAGAAGTCACATCAGTGAACCTAGTCCAAGGACTTGGATTAGGAGTAATGTTGTTATCTTTATTATAAAAATAATCTAAAACATAATCATCGCGCGCTTTTTGAGCTAACTCGGCCCCTTCTTGAGCTAAGAAGAAAGCGATTACTTGTTCACTAGAGTAGCTCGTACTACGGGCCGTAGTAGAACTAATGGTCATTGGGCCCGTAATCACAATCAGCAGAATAGTAATCGCTACCAGTGTCTCCACCAAACTGAAACCTCCTTGGTTTGTTTTAGTCATGTATATCATATGTCAAAAGCGCGTTGCGTAATAGTGGTCTGAACGCGGTATTTTTTTGGATTGGCACTAGCATCATTACTATCATGAGCTTCAATGAAAATTGTTACCATAGCTTGGTCTTCTCGATTTGTAGCAGCCGTATCACTCAATGGAGCACTACCAGTTACGTAAAATTCAGCTTTATCAATATAAATACCAGAAGAAGTGACTGGTTGAGCATCATTACTACCAACTCTCCGCATAATCTTACCTGAGTTAGTACCACCTGTATTATCAAAGAAATACAATACTCTACTGTTTGTTACTCCGGTAATACTTTCGCCACCTTCAACAAAAGAAATTCCTCGCAAATCATCACTAGATCCACCTGAACAGTCACTAGTCTCATTAAGAGCAATCCCACGTGCTGGTGGTCCAGACTCATAGTCATGATGATTACCATCCTTAAAAATATTATTTGGTCCTCCGACAGAGTAACTTCCAGCTGAATCGCAATAATAGTTCGTTCCCGTTCGAATTTCGCGTGTCATACTATCAAGGGCAAAAGAGAGATTAGTCATGACACTTTGCTCTGCTTGTAACTGACCGTTCGAAGCAATCATTACCAACAAAGCTCCTACTGCCATAGTAATTACAATCGAAAAAACACCGAGCGAAACTATCATTTCTACTAATGTAAATCCTTGTTGTTTTGTTTTGTGTAGCATCTTAATAATTACTATTATTTAACTGAAATTTGCCCTGTCGCAGTTATTTCTATGGTTTTAAATGTACCAGGCGAACCAACTCGGGCAATATCAATCTCAATGTTCGATTCAGTTAGCTTTGTATTTGCTGCACTATAAAACACAGCATCGAAATTTGGTCGCTCAAAGACAACGGACACTTCTCCTCCACCTAAATCTGTACCATCAGCGCGTATTTCTATTATCTCAAAACGACTGTCTATTAGACCTTGTGGTCCATACTCTTCTCCTGAATCATGAATATGATTTGCATTGGTTCCCGAAGGAGAGTCTTTAAAGATTATGTATCTAGAAGAACCTGTTTCAAACTTTAAACCCAATACCGCTCGAAAAAATCCACTGTTACCTGTAGCTGACACTGCAGCAAGTTGAATTTCGCGAGTTTGAAAAGCAATTTTATAAGCTTCTCCGCGCAAAATAATTGCACTATTGAAAGAACTTTGATTGACCAAAATAATAGCCGACACAATTACCATGATACTAATGCTCACCATCAGTTCTATCAAACCAAAACCGGCCTGTTTAGCACTTTGTGAAAAAGCACTTTTTTTATATAAAACTAAATAGTTCCAAGACATTGAAATAGGTAAATAAAATTACTAGACAGCTGGCAATCAGAAACGGTGCGAACGGAACAGCGCTCTTCATTGTAAGGCTATTAGCTGGTAAATGTAAGTGCGCTTTTCCCCTACTTATTCGGACATAACCAAGAATTAGTAGACTCACTCCGGCCCCAATCCAAAAAGATAAAACTACGAATGAAAAAACGTAAGCTGGACCGACCAATAACCCCAGCGGAAACGCCAATTTTACATCGCCAAAACCCAACCAGCGGCCGCGGGAATACAACCACAAAACCAAAAAGAAAGCCGACCCACCCAGAGCGGTAGTTACATGAGCAATCACTTGTTCAACAGAATGTGTATAGAACAAGTATTCATAGCCAATCTGCACCACCGCTAAGCCGGTCAAAATGGCGGTGAGTTTATCGGGAATAATAAAGTGATACAAATCATAGACAAAAATCGCTACTAACACCGAAAACATCCACCAGTACAGCAAGACCTCTAGGAAGTCGGTAGTGAGCCAAGGAGTGGCTGCAAACAGTATTCCTGTAGCTAATTCCACTAAGAAATAGCGAGCTGGTATATGACATCCACAAGTGCGACAGCGGGCTCGCAAAGCCAAGTATGAGACTAACGGAAATAAATCATACCAACGTAAGCCTGTGCCACACGACAAACAATGTGAATGTCCGCTCAGTGACTTACCGGTATGGAAGCGGTAAATGTAAACATTAAGAAAACTACCGATAATTACGCCAAAGCCAAAAGCCATTATTTGCCACCACCAGAGCGGAAGAATTGTTGTATCAAGTAAAAACATGCCTTTTTATAATACACTACGGACACGATAACTGCGCTGTACTTGGATCAAGTGGATCAGTCGGTGGCAACAACGCGTCAGGAATCTCTTTTTTAGAACCGATATTATCAATACACCAATAAGCCGTATCAAGAGCGACCGACGCGGCAAATTCACTAGCATTGCTATTACAAGTCACGGTACTGGAAGCAAAGGAATTAATAGATTTAATTAAGTCCATAACCACAGTTGAGGTCGGTACGCCGTTAGAACCGCAAACCATGTTGTAATTACCATTAAGAGTATTTTCGATAGCTGCTCGTTTAGCAATACCATCCATTTCACTTTGGATTCTAGCATTGATGCCACTTTGTCGAGCGTCGTTTAAAGAAGTCAAAACCACCGCCGCCAAAATTCCAATAATTGCAATTACCACCAATAGCTCTATCAAGGTGAATCCTTCTTGATTATTTTTAAACAACATATGTATTTATTATAATACATGTCTAACGCAAAATTTACCGTCATACACAAAAACCGCCCGAAGGCGGTTTGGGTGTAAACTTAAGAACTTATAGGATTACTGACACGTTATGTCGTTAGCAGCCAACGTAGTCGCAATCGCAGTAGTAGTACCTGCAAACCCAGTCGAGTCTACACACCAACCTTGTATTGCTGCGCCAAAAGGAATGTTGAGTGGGGCCATGGCAGCATATCCGACAGCAGTTGAATGACAAGTAACATGGTCGTTACCTGAAGCATCACCAATAAGAATTTTCGTTACTGTATTAGTTTCAGTTCGATTACCTTTCGCTGCATTCAAAAGCTTACTAACACTAGGATTAGCACAAACACCAGCATAAGTATATCCATCTTGATTGTAAACCAACTCTGCTTGAGAACGTAGGTTACCGATTGATTGCTTGATAGCTGCGTCTTGTCCACCGTCTCGAGCGTCGTTGAGTGAAGCTAAAACAACAGCTGCCAAGATACCAATAATTGCGATTACGACGAGAAGTTCGATGAGGGTGAAACCTCGTTGTAGGGTTTTCTTCATAATATTTATATTTAAATTTTAAACTTTAATTTCAGATATCAGCTGAGTACCTGAAATCCAATAATCTACGTTGTAACGTAGCTTCTACTATTATACGACTTTTAAGTGATAACTTTTTTTATGTTGGGGACAAGTTCCCAAAAAACAAGAGGTGTAGCCTCTATGTTTCGTGAGGAGACAAACCACGTTCTATATTTAAGGACTCCAAATCAAAAATCCCTAGGTTTATCCTAGGGATTTTTAGAATTTTAACATCTTTAGAATGCACTACTCAAGTTGTAAATTGGCATTAACACGGAAGCGAGCAAAACTCCCACTCCCAAACCGAGCATCACAATCATCGCCGGTTCAATTAGTCCAATCAAAGTATCAACAGCATTGTTTACTTCACGTCGGTAGAAGTTTGAAAGCGTATTTAGAATCTGTCCCAAACTACCGGTCTCTTCCCCAACCTTCGCCATTTGGGTTAACACTCCTGGGATTTCAGGATACTCGGCAATAGAATCAGCAAAGGAACGTCCGCCCTTTACCTCTTCCAGCGCCGCTTCGATAATTTCTTTATAAACAGTATTATCAACCACATCAGCCGTTACTTCTAGTGCTTGAACAATTGAAATACCACTTTCAAGCATTGTAGCCATGTTGTCGCAAATCCTAGTCAGTAAGAGCTTTTGCTGTAAGTCTCCTAAATATGGTACGGAAAGAATAAATTCATCAATCGTCCGTCGGCCAACTGCCGTGCGTGAAAATCTGATAAAGGCCGCAGTACCTCCAGCAATGGTAAACAAAATAATGACAATATTATTTACCAAAAAATCAGACAACCCAATAACAATTTTTGTATAAATTGGCAGCTCTTGCCCTGAATCAATAAGAATTTTAGTAATGCTTGGAATCACTAAAGTCAGCATCATTCCCATCACAGCAAAGAAAATACTGATAACGAAAGCTGGATAAATTAATGCATTACGCGCCTTTGACACCACCTCATATT
>JBEDID010000023.1:0-12969 GCA_041173745.1 Candidatus Parcubacteria bacterium
ATACAATACAACTTCTATGATGCGGTAATAATTGTTATTACCTTTATCACTCTTGGAAAATACCTAGAAGCCAAGTCAAAAATGAAAACCGGTGATGCTATCGAGAAGCTGCTCGGCATGCAAGCTAAGTCTGCGCTCGTGATTCGGGCTGGCATTGAGGTGGAAATTTCAATTGACCAAGTTGTGACCGGAGACGTAATAATTGTTAAACCTGGACAACAAATTCCGGTTGACGGCGTCATTACAGAAGGTTCATCTTTTATTGATGAAGCAATGATTACTGGTGAGCCAATTCCGGTCGAAAAAACTATCGGTTCAGCTGTAGTAGCTGGCACTATCAATACGACTGGTACTTTTAACTTTACTGCCACTAAAGTTGGATCTGAGACACTACTTTCACACATCATTAAAATGGTAGAAAGTGCTCAAGGTAGCAAAGCTCCGATTCAAGCCTTAGCAGATAAGATTTCGGCTGTATTTGTGCCGATTGTCTTAGTGATTGCTCTGATTGCCTTTGTAGCTTGGCTATACTTCGGGATTCCCGTCTTTGGCTTTGGTAAAGCACTGTCATATGCGCTGACCGCTTTTGTCGGCATCCTCGTTATTGCCTGTCCTTGCGCCCTTGGCCTCGCTACCCCAACCGCTATCATTGTTGGCGTTGGTAAAGGGGCTAGGGAAGGTATTTTAGTAAAAGATGCCGCAACCTTAGAGACTCTCCACAAGGCGAATGTCGTGGTCGTAGATAAAACAGGTACTATCACCGTTGGCAAGCCAGAATTAACTAAAATTGATAATCTTAGCAATAAAACAGACGATGAAATTTTAGCCATTCTTGCCACCTTAGAATCTAAATCGGAACATCCTATCGCTCATGCCATTGTAAATTATGCACGGGAGAAAAATCTTGCTCTAGAATCCGTCACAGATTTTTCCAGTATCAAAGGCAAAGGTCTGACTGGCACTATCAACCAAACGAAATATTACGCTGGTAACAACAAAATTCTCGACGATTTATCAATTACATACGACCGACAGCAACTCGATGAAGAAACTAAGCAAGGTAAAACTCCGGTATTGTTAACCAACGAATCAACTCTACTCGCCGTCGTTTATGTCGCTGACAAAATCAAACCTGATGCCGTCGCCACCGTCGCCGCCCTACATAAATTAAATAAAAAGGTCATTATGCTGACCGGAGACAACAAAAATACTGGTGAGTATATTGCTAATTTGATTGGAATTGATGAAGTAATCGCCGAAGTACTACCCGAAGACAAACTCCGTGTCATTAAAGAATTACAAGCCGCTGGAAATATCGTAGTCATGGCTGGTGACGGCGTCAACGATGCTCCAGCCTTAGCTCAGGCCGACGTTGGCGTCGCGATGGGCACAGGCACCGACGTTGCGATTGAATCAGCCGGTATCACTTTACTTGGTGGCGATATCACCAAGCTGGTAAAAGCGATTAAGTTATCGGAAATAACCATGCTTGGCATCAAACAAAACCTTTTCTGGGCTTTCTTCTACAACGTTATTGGCATTCCTCTAGCCGGCGGCGCTCTCTTCCCATTTTTCGGCATATTGCTCTCCCCTGTTTTTGCCGGTTTCGCGATGGCGATGTCCTCTGTTTCTGTCGTCTCAAACTCATTACGCATTAAAACTAAAAAATTATAAACCGCATGAACTCTATCACTCTCCACGTTAGTGGCACCCACTGTAACTCTTGCAAAATATTGATTGAAGATATTCTGGAAGATACACCTATAATTACCAATGCTTTAGTTGATTTAAAAAAAGAAGTAATTACTTTTGAAGTAGCTTCCAACATTGACACGACTACATTAGTAACCACTTTAAATAACGCTCTACAAGCAAGTGGCTATACCGTTTCAACAGAAAAATTAGCTAAAGTAAAAAAAGACGAAGGAATTATCTGGCAAGCCTTACCGATTGGAATATTGTTTCTGGCTCTGTTTATTCTTTTACAGAAATCTGGCGTCTTAAACCTTGGTCTCTCGGGCTCAATTACCCCTGTCACTAGTTTCATTATCGGCATAATCGCTTCAGTTTCCAGCTGTTTGGCGGTAGTAGGTGGGCTAGTTTTATCGCTCTCAGCTACCGTTGCTCAAGACACAACAGATGACACCAAGCCAATGTTTCTCTTTCACGCGGGACGTTTAATCAGCTTTGCTCTGCTCGGTGGACTACTGGGAGCAATCGGCGGTGCGTTGGGAGTAAACTTCACTGTCGGTGCCGTCCTTGGTCTCATCGCCTCGACAGTAATGATTATCCTTGGTTTAAATCTGGTCGGAGTTTTTGAAAAAAGTAATATCACTTTACCAAGCGGTTTGTTTGCTTTCTTCCGCCGCGTCGAACATCAAACTATAGCTCCGTTCCTACTCGGAGTTGGAACTTTCTTCTTACCTTGTGGCTTTACTCAATCAATGCAATTAGCTGCCCTATCCAGCGAATCATTTTTTTCTGGATTACTTATAATGTTAGGTTTTGCACTCGGCACGCTTCCAGTGCTTTCCCTGCTCTCATTTGGCTCCGCTTCATTTGCTAAATCAAAACACGCACCACTTTTCTTCAAGTCAGCTGGTGTCGTAGTTATCGGACTCGGTTCCCTTTCGCTCCTCGCTGGTCTTGCCGGACTCGGTATCATTCCCCCTTTATTCACGATATAATAAACACAATTATGCAAAAAAATATCGCTTTATCAATTTTAGCTGTCAGTGTTATTGTTACGGGAATGATTTTTCTAAGTGGAAACAAATCAGATTCATCTACTAATAAAGCCACTGTAGCTGAGGTGAACAACGTCGAAATCCGCGACGGAATTCAATATGTAACTATTACCGCCAAAGGTGGTTATACTCCCAAAAATTCTGTCATTCAACCTAATCTTCCAACTAAACTAATTGTCAAAACCACTGGCACCTTCGACTGTTCATCTTCACTGGTAATTCGTTCCCTTAATTTCCAAAAAATGCTCCAACCAAATGGCGAGGAGACCATCGACATCGGCACCCTAGCCGCCGGAGAAAAACTCCAAGGTACCTGCAGTATGGGCATGTACAACTTCAAAATTGAAACGAGTTAATCTTTTTCGACAATCATCACAGTAAAACCACAATCTACGATACTTAAATAAAAAAGTATGGTAGAGTTTCGGCATAAGCATTTATTTGTAATACAACTTCATGAATCAACTTTTTCACACCAAAACCAAGATTGTCGCTACTTTAGGCCCCAAATCAGCTGACGTAGCAATGATTAAAAGCATGCTCGAACAAGGTTTAACCGTAGCTCGTATCAACATGAGTCATGGTGATCACGCAGCTCACGCGACTTTAATTAAAAATGCCCGAGCTGCCTCTAAGCAAGCAAAACGGCCTCTAGCAATCTTACAAGATCTGTCAGGACCGAAAATTCGTATCGGGGATTTTGACTCCGAAGAAGTTACTTTGATAAGCGGCGAGCAGTTAACCCTAAGTACCAAAGCTTGTGTCGGCACCGTTAGTCATGTGTTTGTTAATTATCCCAAACTTCCCCAAGAAGTTGAGGTCGGCATGCATATCTACCTTAACGACGGAAAACAAAAGTTAGTAGTCGATAAAATTACCGAGACAGAAATTACCACTACTATTATAGTTGGAGGCACCATCAAGGGTCGCCGAGGTGTCAATATTCCAGATGGAAACCTTTCTATCCCTTCACTCACTGCCAAAGATAAAAAAGACTTAATCTTTGGACTAGAACAAGGGGTTGATTTCGTCACTCTTTCTTTTGTACGTGATGCCGACTGCATTCACCGACTACGAAAATTAATCGGTAATCAGAGCAAAGTCTCTATTGTAGCCAAAATTGAAACTAAGTCTGCTATCGAGAACATCGAAGGAATTGTCGAAGCGGCTGATGTTATCATGGTTGCACGAGGCGACCTGGCGATTGAAGTACCGTTGGAAAAAGTCCCACTTTTACAAAAGAAAATTATTCGTCTTGCCAACATTGCCGGCAAGCCAGTTATTACAGCTACCCAAATGCTTGATTCAATGCGTATCTCTAGCACTCCGACTCGAGCTGAAGTAACTGACATCGCCAACGCCATCATCGACGGCACCGATGCTATAATGCTTTCAGACGAAACAGCTGTCGGCAATCATCCTGATAAAGCGATTGAAATTATGACCAAAGTAGCTTACGAAGTTGAAAATGACCCTTATTTTACAACCAACAACAGTCGCTGGGACTTTGCACCGCAAACTATTTGTGATTCTGTCAGTCGGTCAATTGTCCATAGTGCAAAGCCAACTAATACTAAAGTAATCGTCGCCTTGAGTGAAAGTGGATACACGAGTCGTTTGATTGCTCGTTATCGACCAAGCGTTCCAGTGTTAGTATTAACTCCTGATCAAACCACCTTCAACCAAACTCTAATTGTATTTGGCTGTGAACCCGTATTGATTCCAAAAGTAAAAGTACTAGGTGACGCTCTCAAGGCAGCTAAGAAAGCAATCTTGCAACGCAATCTAGCCAAAACTGGTGACACTTATATCCTAGGTGCCGGTATTCCTTTTGGTCACACCGGAGCAACTAACACTATGATGATAGAAAAAATCTAGCAAATTAATTCTTACCTATAAAAGCATACCGTGTTTATCAACATTCATGGTATGCTTTTTCTATGTCGTCACTTGATACTGAAGAAAAAACTTTCACAACCCTTTTCCTGTTGAGTATGTGGTGGCGGATTGGTTATGGGTTACTACGTATTATACTTGGTCTTGCGCTTCTGAGGGTCATTGGTGAACCTCTAATCAACATCGTCACCAGCGTAATGGAACATGAGCTAATGGCAAAATCACCCGATTTTATCTTTAAAGGTATCAGTCATTCATTAAGAGCTCACCATTATTCTGTCACTTATTTTCTGGCTTTTTATTTTATCTTCTGGGGCAGTGTTGATGCAGTTCTTTCATTTCAATTACTTAAAGACCGACTATGGGCCTTTCCGATTAGTCTCGGGTTAATTGGAACTTTTATTGCCTACAGCGTATTTCGTTTTACTTACACACATTCACTAGTTCTGCTTGGCGTTATTGTATTAGACATAATCATCATGATGCTCATCTTTAAAGAGTATCAAAAAGTACTCAAATTACGAAGCCGTAGCAATCAGACCACGCAAATCAGTCAATAATTCTAAAGCGTGATCAGCTGGACTAACTTTTGGATATACTTTAACCACTTTTCCTTCTGGTGAAATTATGTATGTAATACGGTTAATTCCCATAAAAGTTTTGCCGTACATTGACTTCTCTTTCCAAGCACCATAAGCATCAATCACCGTAGCAGTTTCGTCAGACAGTAATGTAAATGGTAAATGGTATTTCTCTTTAAATTTTGTATGGGAGGCTAGAGAATCCTTGCTTATACCTAAAACAGTTACACCTAGCGACGCGAACTCATCATAAACCTCAGCGATGCCACAAGCCTCCTTAGTACACCCAGGAGTGTCATCTTTAGGATAAAAGTAGATTATTAGCCACTTCCCTTTGTAGTCGGATAAGCGTCGGTTTTTACCGGTTTCATCGGTCAATTCAAAATCCGGTGCGGAAGTATTGATTGTTAACATATAGCCTATCGTATCATGAAGTGCCGGGGTAAAAAATAGCTAATAAAACAGCGGGCATAGCCCGCTGTTTTATTAGCTATTTTTTACCCCTACTTAGCATTCTTTAGCTCGTGAGTTCTAAAAGTATAAGTTTCTCCGTAAGTAACAATACCGTTTTTATCTAAAGCTGCGATTCTAAAGTAATAATGTTTATCATCTTTGAGATTATTAACCGTAATCCGGACTCCTCTATCATATAAAGACGCGACTGTTTTCTTGGCAGTTTTTTGATCTAGAAAATACTCATCTTCACCATATTCAAACCAAATACTAGCCGTAGTCTTACCAACAATAACAGCTTCACCTCGCAATACCGCTGATTTTTCGGTTATATCACTGGCCCGATATGTACTAATTGTGACGTAACTAAGCATTGAAGATGTCACAACGCTATTACCACTTTTAGAAAGTGATTGTTGAATTTCAAGTAATTGTGAAATTCGACCATAAAGATAAGCTACCATTTCGGCCTGAGTACGAGGTTGGTACGTTGCAACAGTGGTCGCAGCTTGGGTCGTCAAGGGAATAAACGCACTAAGAAACATCACTCCCAGCGTCAGCCCTGTGGCATATTTTTTTATAGTATTCATATAAATATATTATACCACACCTTTATGAAAATAACAAGTCTAACGATTTTTCCAGGAGGTGTCCTGTCGAACGAGTAGTTCATCTGCCTTTTCTGGTTCAGCCATGATTTCTTCTACGATTTGCTCCAACCGTATTCCTTGTGAAGCTTTTATTAAGACTAAGTCACCAGGGTGCAAAATAGCCTGTAGTTCCCTGCCAGCGCGGGCCACATCATCATATTGAAAGACATGCTTTTCTGACATTCCTGAAGCTAGCGCTCCTTCAGCAAATTGGCGAGCCCGGACACCAACCGTGAACAAAATATGGGCTGAAGACGGGACCAATGTACCAATACGCTTGTGTTCTGATGAAGAAAATTTTCCTAATTCCAACATGTCTCCCAACACCACAATCTTTCGTTTTGCGTAAGTAACTTCTCGCAGCGTTTGCAAAGCTTGTTCACAAGCAATCGGTGAGGAGTTGTAAGTATCGTCAATAATTGTAGTGGCTTTAATTCCCGCAATAACACGCATGCGTCCAGGCGGTACCTTTAAAGTTTGAAGAGACTCAACCGCTGCAGCGATTGGAATACTGAGTTCATCAGCCACTGCAATAGCCGCTATGCTTGAGTAAACTTGTTGTAATCCAACTGTATCTTGAATAACAACTTGGTAAGTTTGATCAAGATGAGTTAAGGAAAAACCGGTGCCAACTGGCACATCATCATTATAAACGACCCTATCTTCACGAGCAGTGAAATTAGTTTCTAAATAACGACCATAACCAATTTGACGCTGCAATACACCTGACAGGTTTGCTTGAATGGTTGTGTCATCATTGTTATATATCAAAACCCCATCAGGCTTTAAGGCTGTCACGAGCTTCATCTTCTCTTCCGCAACAGCGTCAGGAGATGAAAAATATTCAACATGCACTGGCACCGATGGCAAACGTGTTAAGACGACAACATCAGGATGAATCCAGCTAGCTAATCGTTCAATATCACCAGGACGATCAATTCCGATTTCGAGAATCAACACCTCTGGATAACTCCGCGAAAAAAATGCTGCCAAGAAACCGTCAACAACGTTTCTAAGCCACATTAGTGGATTGTTCCAAGCATTGGGTAAACCAAGAATAGTAAGAGGAACCCCAATGTCTGAGTTAAAACTTTTTTCACTTTTACGGGCGTAGGTATTGTTTTTAATAGCAGCGTAAATGGCGTCTTTAGTAGAAGTTTTTCCAACACTACCTGTAACAGCAATAATTTTAGGCTGGTGGCGACGCAATATAATTGAAGCTTCGGCAGTAAGAATTCGAACAATGATTGATTTAAAAATGGCTTTCATAGACTAGCGATCGGGTGGAATTGAATAGTAATTAATCAAGAAATGGGTAATTTCCATAAATGGGTCAGTCAGAGTCTCTGAAGCATATTTGACCCCCTTTGGTTCTACAGTATACATGAAAACTATGAATTTTGGGTCGAAAGCAGGAAAATAACCAAAAAATGAGTGGAGGTACCTATCGTCGTAGTATCCACCGTGCGCAGGATCTGCAATTTGGGCAGTACCAGTCTTAGCTCCAATAGTGTAATGTTCCATTGCCACTTTTCCACCCTTCAAAGCATCATCGACCACAATCGTTAACATTCGAGAAATTTCTTCACTGGTTTTTTCAGTCAGAACTTGCTCGCCTTCAGGATAACGAATCTCTTTAGTATCACCGTTATCATACTGAATACTGGTAGCTAAGTGAGGAGTCACCAACTTTCCACCATTAGCCAAAGTAGCCAAGGCTCGAATAGTTTCAATTGGTGTCATGGCTATGCCTTGTCCAAATGAGGCTGTGGCGTACTCAACATCACGCGGTGACTCCAGGTTTGATATTATTCCATGAGTCTCATTCGGTAGATCAATTCCAGTTTCAGTCCCCAACTTATAATTTAAAAAGTAATCACGAAACTTCTCCTTGCCCATTTCTTGCACGATATGCGACACTCCCGTATTAAGTGATTGATTAAGAATTTCCTGCATTGGCACAGTACCACGACCTCGGCCGTCGTAATTACGAATTGTATAACCATTCAACAATAAAGAACCAGCATCATAATAAGTTGAACTTCTAGTTATCGCGCCGGAATCAAGTCCAGCAGCCATGGTCAGAGCCTTAATTGTAGAACCAAACTCATACACGTCTTCGACTAGTGGATTTCTAAACTCTTCAATTGTGGCACCACTTTTATTATTTAAATCAAAACTTGGCACAGCGTTCATGGCAATAATTTCCCCAGTATGTGGATCCATAACAATCGCACCAGTTATCTTACTGTCATATTGATTATTTGTTTTTTGTAGCACTTCATCCAACATTCTAGATACTGACGGCTCGAGACTAGTCACAACGTCGCCAGTCTGAGCGTCTTCTTCCTTTTTGTACACCATATCACCTAGATTACTGAACAATTCAGCGAAGAAATTGACAGACATGACTTGACGCTTTTGAAATAAAACACTGTCATATTGTCTTTCTAAGCCATATTTTCCACGTAATTCAGAACCATCATCAGCATAACCAACAAAACCAATTGAACGTGAAGACAAAGCGCCGCCTGGGTAATAGCGCCACTGACTTTTATACAAAAGTGCGCCTGAAATATTAAGTGCTTGGATTGCAGTTGACTGTTCATCTGTTAATCTCGCTGCCAATTCAATATAAGTCCGACCGGGTGTCGTGACTCGAGTAAGACATTTTTCTATAGGATCATCTAAATAAGACTCTAAAGCCTTACAAAATTCATCAGCGGAGGTAGTAAAATGAGTTGGATTAGCGGCTAGTACGTAACCAGATTGAATCGCAGCCGCTGAAAGAGTTGTTCCGTCACGCGTGGTGAATAAAATTGAACCTCGCGAGTAGAGGTCAGTTTTGGTGTGCACATACTGACTTGCTGCCTTCTCTTGGTAATAATCAGCTTTAATAACTTGAATTTGGTATAAACGTCCAATCAAAAATAACCCGCCGATAATTATCACGCCCGACAATAACCGGATTCGGTTTGTTATTTGAAGACGCTTCATACTTTATTACTGACCACGCATTACAAGCGTAGATTTCTCTCGGGAGACAAAAGTCTTTTTGGTATCGGTATCATAGCCGTCTAAGGTAGCGATTTTTGACGAAATTGCATGTTGCGCTTCGATGAATTTAGCATCAAGGGAAGCTATTTCACCACCCAGTTCGTGTTGACGCTGCACATGTTCAATCCGCATCACAACCTGTACGACGGACATGTTCAAAAAGTATAGGTACAACACTATCATCGAGAAAAGCAAACCTGCGCAAGCTAGTGTAATCCGTGAATGGTTAATAATAGCGCGACGTTTTTTCATGGGTAATTAAAGCTTAGTTAAGATTCGTAATTTTGCGCTGCGAGCGCGGGGGTTATCTTTTAGTTCCTCCGCAGTTGGAACAATAGGTTTCTTCGGAGTTAAGACAGCTAATTTAGCGTCTTTAAGCTCGCGAAAGGTGTGTTTGACCACACGGTCTTCAATACTATGAAAGGTGATGATAGCTATGGTACCGCCAGATTTAAGCTCTGCAAAACCATCTTTGATGAAAGTTTCAAGTACACTCAATTCATTATTTACAGCTATCCGGAGAGCTTGGAAAGTTAGTGTAGCGGGATGGATTCGCTTATGCAAAGCAACTTTTGGCAATGAAGCCTCAATCACTTTGACTAGCTGCGCTGTGGTAGAAATATGTTCGCGCTTGCGCGCATCCACAATCCCCTTTGCAATCCGACGAGCAAATCGTTCGTCAGCATAACCGTAAAGTACATCGGCAATTACGTTTTCTGCCCAACCATTTACAATATCTTCAGCTGTAAAAGGATAATCTGCCGGGTCACCAAAAGTCATATGTAGTGGCCCATCGTGCATAAACGAAAAACCTTTATTGCCATCAGCGAATTGTTCCATCCGCCAACCTAAGTCAGCCAAGATAGCATCAACCTTTTCAATCTGTAAAGAACTAAGAATTTGGGTAATATTGCTAAAGTTATCGTAAACCAAGTGGACAGTAGCTTTACTATCACCGATTTTAGTTCGGTCTAAGGCAGTTGCATCGGCATCAATTCCGATATAGCAACCTGTTTTACCAAGCTTTTTTACAATTTCCTGCGCATGACCACCGCTACCAAACGTTGCATCCACCACCGTACTACTGGCGGTCAGATTTAGACCATCTACTGCTTCGTGCAGTAATACTGTTTTGTGTTGCATACGTGTAGATAAATTAGAGGACGCCTATTTCTCCGAGCTTTTCGGCCAACTGATCGGCCTGCTCTTCGATAGAACGCTTATACGTCTCCCATCGATTCTCATCCCAAATCTCGATTCGACTATGGATTCCTGCTAGCACAACTTTGCTATCTAGTTTTCCAAAATCTTTCAAGTAATCTGGTACGAGAATACGTCCAACTGAATCTACCTCCACCTCTACCGCTCCTGCTAAGAAGAATCGGTTGAAACTTCTCGTATCCGCCTGTCCAAGTGGTAGCTCACCAATTTTGTCGGTGATCTTAACCCATTCTTTCAGAGGATATACAAAGAGACAATTATCAAGTCCGCGTGTGATGACAAGCCTTTTCCCAAGTTCCTCACGCCATTTAGACGGCAAGGACAGCCGTTTCTTGGGGTCCAACGTATGCTTGTATTCACCAATTAACATATCAATAACATTTAAACTAACCTGGGAACCTGCCACAACTTACTGTGGAGATAGTTGTGACGGATTCCCAAGTTAGTTCTGGCATAATAATTTTCATTACTATACCACTATCTCCCACCACTCGTACATTGTATAACACTTTGTCCCACCAGCAACCACTTTATACACAGGTTGAACCACTAATCTGCACGGGCAACAGAAATCAGAAATAAACACAAAAAGCGCTATCAAAATTATATTGATAGCGTCAAAATTATTTTTTGACATAAGAAAACTCCTTTGAAATTATCGCTGGAGTTTGTTTGGTTAATGGTTATAAAGAACTATAAATCAAAAAGTTGCTTAGTTATTAGAGACTAAACAATCTACAAATCCCTTTTCATTTCTGTCTGTGCAAGATAACTCCGTCATAGATCCATCGTAGTCCACAATGTTTACAATCGCATACATGTAGCTTTCATTTTTTTCACTCGCGTTAGATATTAAATTCAACTCCACAATAATAGATGCGGTGTCAACATTTATAGGCAGTTCAACACTTTCATGTTTAATACCGAAATGTGGAACTAGAATCATTTCATCCGTAAAAGTCAGTCCAAATAAAGTGAGTTTAGCGAGATCAGACTCTTTAGCCCTTAGTTCATGCTTCGAAACTCCACTCTCTTGAGCTTCGATCAACCGACCCACTTTATCCTTAAGGGTATTTTCAGGTGACTTGTCACGTGAATCAACATCACGTACCTGAATGGTTTCTAAATGAGAACCAGTTTTGTTTTCAAACGAAACTTGGTATGTATGCATACCAAGGTTTATTTTTGTACCAATCATCTTGACTAGCACACCCCCAACACTAAAATCAGCTGGATTTGCTTGATTCATGGTCCGAGCCATGACATCAGAAAAATTAAAAAATATAACCAATACAAATATTGCAATAACTAACTTTCTCACGTTTTTCCCCAATTAATTATTTAATGACCACCTTCCCTATTTATTTTATAATAACAGGAAGAACCTTTTAAGGATAACACAAAACACTATATTGTCAAGTCCTAGTCTTCTCCAACGCAAGATGACACCCAAACTAAAACCAATTCCACCGTAAAAGGAGCCGCATAAACAGGGTCACACATAAACAGGGTCAGGTACGCATAAACAGCATAAACAGGGTCACACATAAACAGGCACATAAACAGGGTCAGGTACGGTTTTCCTTACTTATCTGTGTCATAATACTAATTTTGCATAAACATGTAAACAGGGTCAGGTACGGTTTTCCTTACTTATCTGTGTCATAATACTAATTTTGGCCGACCAGAATTTCTGGTCGTTGTTTCCAGTCCATACCTTTCTATGGTATCAAGTATAAACACTTCATCTCCATACGGGGTGCTCTTTATCTCAGAACGCTCCAATCTTTCTATTTCTTTAGGATTCATTGGTTGCGTAAGAATATCAAGATAATCACTTGGCTCTTCTATTATCCATGGGGTAAGAAGCTTTTTTTGCTCAGTACTTCCCTCATACCGCCTATAGACACTGGAATATTCCCAATTTAGTGGTTTTGTTACTAGTTTTGCCGTAAGTGGATTTCGCTCTACGTAGCGCAGCACCGTAAATAGATGTTGATCATCCTGGATAATGAACGACTTGTATCTTCCTTGGTACAAGCTACCAGAGCCATGAGTTTTGTTTTTAGCATGCCATCTGCTGGTGTGGGTTTGAGTGAACCATTTCATGAACTGAGACATCTCCCCATCTTCTTTAGTTTTCAATACAATATGAAAATGATTAGGCATAACACAGTACGCCAGTATTTTGGGTTGGTAAATGTCCCAAGCGTCTTGCAGGACTTCCTCAAACAACTCGCGATAATGGGGTCAGCCACCATTCTTTGGTCTCCCTACTCCTCTTAAAACCTGTTTAATATTGTACTTATCCACCGCCACACTCACCCATTCATCACTACCGAATGGAATGTTTTTCTCTTCACA
>JBEDID010000024.1:0-11924 GCA_041173745.1 Candidatus Parcubacteria bacterium
GGCGAAGTTCCCACTGCACAGTTTGGATCCCCGAGCACGATAGCCCGGTATGATGCAAACTCTGCGGTAGTCATACCACCCCACGTGACAGCATCGACCACCACGGGCGTCTTCCCTTGAGCAACAACTTGAGTTGCTTCAAGACTTGAAAGCCCACCAGAAACAGTGGTTCCCAAAATGAGAACCGAGTTTCCGTCTGGGGCCGGTGCTGAAAAAGCGACGGTCGGTGCGAGCAAGAGTAAGCCTACTGCTTTAAGTAATGGACATGAAATTTTATTCATGTTTTTCTCCAGAAATTTAGTGAAAGATATGTCGGCACTCCTGTGCCTTAGAAAAGAACAACTCACCTTTTACTTATGTCCACATAAGTAAAAGGTGAGTTGGAAAATTATCATATTTAAATAAATAAAGCAAATCAATTTTAAAATTACGCAACCCTTCAAAATATAAATGCTTAAGTGCAAGCATTATTCACCAACAACTTTTTATATAATCCTTTATCGAATACCAGTGTCGATGTCAAAATCAACTGTTTGAGAATAAGCTGAAGTGATAGTGACTTCTTTCATCTCACCAGCACCAATGCCCGCCGGTTGGATTTGTAACCAGTAGGTTCCAACCGGTAATGTTAGTTTATAATTCCCTGCTGAATCTAGAGCTAAGCTTTTTTCAAACGTATTTTGGTCAGAAGCAAAGACAACTATATTTCTTGAGGTGTACACTTCGGTTGCAACAACACAAGGTTTATCAACCCGTTCAACCGGACAAACGGGGCCAACAGTAACGTGTCCTGCTAAAAATCCTACTTCTCCTTTGTCAGGATTTGCTACTACATTCTCTGACACAACCAGCACAGCCTCATCCAAAGTGGCACTTTGAAAGGTAAAAGTGTAGCCAGCAACGTCAATAGCAGAATCTACTACCGTACCCAAGCTCACTTTTTTCACTTCATCTCCAATTTCGCCACCAGTGGCCAAAAAAAGTGGCGAAAGTTGTCCTCCTGCCCAAACACACTGAACATCTGACGGACAAAGGGAGCTGTTTATTTCACTAAGTGAAATAAACAAATTATCAGAAAAAGTTACTTTGTCACCATCCTTTAGAGTTACCGCTGAGTTGAAATTGACAGTCTGGATTTCCGAAGTTGTTGAGGTTGCAGACATAACGGTATCTGGCGCTGGCTCGTCTATCATTTGTATAAACAAAACTCCATCGGGAGTGCGACATTCTTCGGGATAAGTTTCACTAATTGGATAACCCGAGTTTTTACATTCAGTAAATGTGATTACATTATTTAGGACGACAACAGGTGTCGACTCTGACACCTTCTTCTGTCCATAAATAACCAACACTACAACAATCATCAATGCGCAAATAATAGCGACGACGATATTTAACCAATGGCTTTTCATATATCTTCATCTCAACAATCTAATGCAACAAACTTAATCGTTTGATACATTAGATTCATGAACCAACCACACCACTTTATTTTAACCAGGCATAACCGAACTCAAATCGAAAAACACCTAACCAGTCACAGTCGAACAAAAATACAAACTCTAGCCGACCGTATCGGCTGTCATCCTTGCACGATCTATCGTGAACTAGCTAGAGGGTCAGATAGTCAGGGTAATTACCGAACGAATTATGCCCACAAGAAAGCTACGTCTAGAGTACGCAGTCGTAAACACGGTAAACGTAAACTCTGGCAAAACCAAGAGTTGCGAAACTACGTACACCAATCACTCCAAGTTAAATGGTCACCCGACCAGATAGCTCAAACCCTGAAAGACACTTATACTGATACATCTATGCGTATCTCACCCGAAGCAATTTATCAATATGTTTATGTTCTGCCGAGAGGTAGTCTAAAGAAGACACTAACTAACGGACTCCGACAGTCACATAAGTACCGACATACCCAAAGACAGAAGACTCAAGATGCTGAAATGCGCGGAAAAATCAAGGATATGTTGTCTATTCATGAACGACCGATTGAAGTAGCTGATCGTACTATTCCTGGTCATTGGGAAGGTGATTTGATTATTGGTAAATATAAACGAACGGCCATTGCTACTCTGGTAGAACGAACCACTCGATACACTATGTTAGTACCATTACCAGATGGCAAGGATGCGGTGGCGGTTCGCAAAGCTCTCGCTAAGAAACTTAAGCAGTTACCACTACATCTAAAAAAGACTCTCACCTATGACCAAGGAAAAGAAATGAGTGACCATAAACAATTCACTATCAATACTGGTATTCAAGTTTACTTTGCTGATCCGGCTTCGCCGTGGCAGCGTGGTACTAACGAAAATACTAATGGTTTGATCAGACAATTTTTTCCTAAAGGAACTGACTTTTCCTTAGTTACTAAGCGTGAGTTGCAAAAGGCCGAAGACTTGTTGAATGGTAGACCACGTAAGTGTATTGGCTATAAATTTCCGAAGGATGTATTCTATGGATTAGTTGCGTTAGATTGTTGAGACCGCCATCAATAAAATCATTGATTTTACATGGACAGTAATTTATTCAATTTTTATGTCAACGCTACTTATTGAATTGACGCTGTTTACTTTCCATGCTTTTATTACAAAAGGATTAATTTGTTATTTTTACCTAGTTATTTAAAAATTGGAGGTAGAGAGATGGACTGGATATTAAATGAAATTTTGTATCAACTAAGTGCTTTCTGGGTTTGGTTGTCTTTATCACTTGCTACTGGTTATGTGTGCGGAATACTATTTCGTCGAACATATTTAAAAACACATCCGCTAGTCTTTCGATGGACATCTTTGTTTATTACTATTTTAATAGAACTAATAATTCTGTTTGTCATGAGCATCGGAATCGCTATAATTTCAACTCTCTTTCTCATTACTTTCGTCATTGGAATAAACACAGGGTTTGAAGGGCGTTGGGCGATATTCGATATTCGTAAACGAGAATTTTGGCTCGGCAAAACCAAAACCAATTCTGCACTAAAAACTCAATGACTATTCACAATGAAATATATTGTACAAGAATATCAAAACCGGAAACATTAATTTGTGCTCCGGTTTTTATTATTGTTACCAATGTTTAATAAAATGGCTAATTATATTTAAAATATTGTACCAAATTCAGTTTGAGTTTTTACTAAAACAACTAACCGCCAAAATCTTTAATGATTTCTTTTTCATTATTAGCATCAAGAGATTTTTTAAATTTTACGCCTTTTTTACCCTTAACTCGTCCCTCACATTCTGTCCAAGTCGCATGGGTTTTAACTATTCCATCCACCATACTAATATATGAATAAGCAGGTTGAGCTTGTCGCTTACGTGCATCGCTTCTTTTTTTAGCAGCTGCTTCATCATAAGAAGTGTCAGCTATATTTAATCCGTAAGCATTTTTTGGACCATTATAAAAAACCACATTTTTACCTTCGGCCAGATCGGAAGCAATCGTATCGGCGCGCTCATTACCAATAATACCGACGTGACCAGGCACTTTATGCCACTCAATTTCTACCTTTCTCAGTAACGGTAATAGTTCTTGCCACAATTCTTTATTTAAAACGTCTGTTTCAGCCTTAGTTTTCCAATTATTTTTCACCCAGCCAAAAATCCAACCTTTAGCCCCCTCCACCACATACTTAGAGTCGGTGTAAATTTCCACCGGCTCTTTCTTATCGACCACTGCTTTAAGGGCTTCAATAACAGCCTTTAATTCCATTTCATTATTGGTAGTATGTTCTTTATAAGCCCCTATCTCCTGCACGATATCAGCGTAAGAAATCACTGCCCCGAATCCCCCTTTACCAGGATTACCTTTGGCCGCACCGTCTGTAAAAATCGTTATTTTCTTCATCATAATGGCACCAGTTTATCACATCAGCCGCGCTATAACATCGCTATTCTGCGATTTTTTTGCTAGGATTAAAATATGAAAATAACGTCTGCAAAATTTATGCGTGGTGTGGTGGGTGAAGATGAGATTCTACACGACGGAATACCACAAATTGCCTTTATTGGGCGCTCTAATGCGGGCAAATCTAGTTTGCTAAACTCTTTGACAGGGATGAAGAAATTAGCCGTCACCAGTAACACCCCCGGTCGCACCAAGGAAATCAACGTATTCCTCATCAATAACACCCATTATTTCATGGACTTACCGGGCTATGGTTATGCCAAAGCGGGAGCAGCTACTTTAAAGAAACTGAGCCAACTTATCTCTTGGTATTTTTTTGAAACTGACTATATTCAAAAAGTAGTTTTATTGATTGATGCCAACATCGGCCCAACGGTTGATGATATAGGAATGTTGAAGGAATTAGAAAAAGCAGGCAAGGATATTATCATTGTCTTGAACAAAGTCGATAAAATTAAAAAATCACACTACAAGGACCACCTAAAAAAACTCGGTGACAAACTTCAAGGTCACAAACTTTTCCCCTATTCTTCAGTTGCTAAAATTGGAATCGAAGAATTATCCAACGAACTATTGTCAGAAGGTTAAAATTCCAACCACAGCGGCTAATTGAGCACTATGACTTATCTAGTCAACCACTATCTATGTTGGTAAATATAGGTTTTTTAATGTTGTAGATTGACAAATTACATTTTACATTCTATAATACAAGCAACAAATATTTTTATTTCGTTCTTTTACAGAGGTAGTAACCATGAAACAATCAACGATTGTATTGAACAAAGAATTTGGAATTGTCGACATTTTGTTTGCCTTCCTTGGCTTTGTAGGACAACTTTCCTACTATATTTACAATAAATTTGTTTTTGTAATCAAAAGTATTGGAATATATTACTGGCAGCACAAAATTAGATTTTGCACTGACATAATATCAATCATTATGTTTGCCGCCTTAGTAATAGCTGGCAACAATGTGTACCAAATTAGTGTAGAGTCTCAAGTTGAGGAAGAATTAATAAGCAACATTGACCGTTACGCTTCATTCAAAAGAGATTTTCGTAGGACTGTCGCTTCAGACGACCAACGTGAATTTATGAATGTTGGTGGCCCAACTTGGCTACGTAAGGTAGGAATGAAGGCAATAATCACTGAGGCTCGTAAAGCCAAACTCGGCGTTATTGAAACAGCAGTATTACTCAGCATTGCTGACCGCGAAAGTGGCTTCAATCCCTTGGCAAAAGCTAAAAGCACTACAGCTTGCGGCATCAGCCAATTCTTAGCCGAAACTGGCACTCGGTTTGGACTCAGTGAAACAGCTTGTTTTAATCCCGTCCCAAACACTAATGCCCAAGTAAGGCACTTTAAGAAGATTATCAATCAGAATAAAGTGAATTATGTATTGAATGGAAAAACGGATCAAGAAAGATTAATTTTTATGTTCAAAGAGGTATATTGCCGACATCACGACGGATTGAACATGAAATTCTGTTCAGAAACCGCAGAAGCAATGACTGCAAAAAGCCTTCCAATGTTATTTGGTTCGTATACAGTACTTAGTGAAGCGGTTGTAAAATCCACAAACGCATCTTTTCTCTATGTCGTTTATGACACCTTGGAAGACATGAGCTTCTGGGCTACAGATAAATTTAAAACCGTAGCCTCAGCAGTTCTTTAGACCGAACCCAACAATAACCCCAGCCAGATATTTTGGCCGGGGTTTTATTTTTAATAATTTTCAAGAAAATCTAAATAGTACCCCACCTCACTTAGTGTAGAGTTGGTTTCATTGAGCTTGAAGCCTGGTCTAAATGCCCCACTGCTTCTTCTGCAGATTTACTTTTTATAGCTAACAAAAGCTCATCTACTGCTGCAAATTTGTTAAGCTCAGGAAAAGCTGCCCATTTATTATATGTATCAGCACTACTTCCAAGTGTCGCTAATAGTTCTGGTACAAGGACTGCCACAAATCTTTTAATTTCTCGGGGCTGCAAATCCTCTCCGTTGCTCAGGTTATCTCTAGCATTCATAACATGATGCTTGGAACTTTCTAGCCAATCAAAAACCTTATCCATTACCTTATAATTGGCTCCAGCCAAAGCATCTTCAAAGTCTGTCATTCTTTGTTCATAAGAAGACTCAAGCTTTTCTACCTTTACGGTATAGCGATCAATATCAGCTTGACTAACCGGCTCAGCCCCGCTTTCAACGTAGGACGGTGCTTTTTCAGCTCCAGATGTTTCTTGGGATGATTGTTCCATAAGGTATCGTTAAAGTTTTAATTTTTATCAACATCTTCTTTATTACCACATAATAGCATCAACAAGACAGAGTACAAATTTAAAATACTTCTTAAACTACTTTCGGGTGCCGTCGCGTTTGAAAAATGTCCAGAAATAATAACCTTCGACTTTTTCCCTAGCCCATGGTGTCTTTCGCAGAAAAGTCAGACTTGAATTTACCGTTGGTTTTTCTAAAAAACACTTAATCTTGATTTTTTGCCCCAATTCTTCCCAGCCATACTTCTCTACCAATTCCTCAACCTGAACTTTAAGCGTGATTCCGTGTAGTGGGTTATTTTTTTGTGGTGTCATAATATTGCTATAGTTAAACAGAATTAGAACAAATGTTCAACCAAACAGTTCACTCTCACAACAAAATTTAAACTGATACGCTCATGCTATCATGTCAACATAATCATGCCGTCACTTACACCAACCACAATAGCAATAGCCGTTTTGAGTTTAATAAATATCGTGGCTTTTTTAATCATGCTGTGGGACAAAATACGCTCACGCAAAAGTAATACGCGGCGTATTTCTGAAGGAACGCTATTTTTTATGGCGACTTTATTTGGCAGTATTGGAGTTTTCGTTGGTATGTTCGCCTTTCGTCACAAAACCAGTAAGTGGTATTTCCTGATTGGAATACCACTGCTGATGGCTCAAAACGCTGCTTTTTTGTATCAAATATATTTATTCTATTTAAAATACTATTAGATGTAGTGCCTCAAGTTTTATTTTTGGTTTTTCTATTTAGCTAGATTTAACTCCGGAAAAGATAATGTAAAAGATGTCCCCTCCCCTTCGGTTGAAACAAAGGAAATTTTTCCACCGTGACCTTCAGTCACAATCTTAGTAATCGACAAGCCAAGACCTGTTCCGACGGATTTTTTTAGATAAGAATTTGAAGCGCGAAAGAATTTATCAAAGATAAATACTTGGTCCTCTTTAGGAATACCGATACCATCATCTTGAACAATAATTTTTATTACTCCATCAATTTTTGTGGCAGAAATCTTTATTGTCCCTTCGGCGCTTGTATAAGTAATAGCGTTATCAATCAGGTTAAGAACTGCGTATTTGAAGCGACTCTCATCAACACTAATCATTAAATCACTTGGTACATTAACTTCATAGTGTACTTTTTTTGTAACAATAGCATCTTCATAGGATTTATAAATTGAGTCAAAAACATCACGGAGGTTTATGGCTTTAACGTTTGAGGCTACGTAACCGTCTCCAAACTCAACCACTTTGAAAAGGTCGTTCATTATGTCTATCACCCGCTTATTGTTTTCCTCAAGAGCGTCTAGTTCTTGAAAAACCTTATGGCCATCAGGCATTTGTTCTAACTCAGAACGCAATAATTCTAGCTGCATTTGAATTACTCCCGCTGGTGTCCTAAGTTGATGCGAAGCGGAGGAAATAAAGTTATTTTTTTCTTGCTCTAGTTGGGTAAGTTCTCGCACACGCCGATCCAAATCTTTAGTTCTCTCTTTCACTTCTGCCTCTAGTTTAATGGTGTAATTCTTCTGTTCGGTGATATCTTCTTCCAATCCAAGGAAAGCCGTAAGCTCACCATTCTCGTCAAAAATTGGCGAAATGGTTGCGATGGCGTAATAAATCTCATCATTCTTACGCTTGTTTTTTATCTCTCCGTGAAATGGTTGCTTTTTATTTTTAATTGTGTCCCATAATTCAATATAAAAAGCTGGTTCCATTTGGCGACCCCACAGAGCCGGGGTCTTTCCTTTCATTTCTGCAAAAGTAAATCCAGTCAGACGCTCGGCAGATTTGTTAGCGTAAATAATAAAACCGTCGGCATCGGTAATAATTATATGGTTAAAAGTATTTTCAACAGCAGTCCGAAAAATTTCAACCGGAACATCATGCAACCTATCAACTTTTTCAGTATTATCCATCACTTAATAATATACCATTTATTAAAACAATCTATCTTTCGCTACTTTTTTTACGGGGATGAAAATTTATTAAAAAATCAATAATTATTTTAGGCAGGCAAATTAAAGGGCGAAAGAAATAATTCCTTTCGCCCTATGTGAATTTGATTACAAATTCGAATTTAAGAACAAGTGCACAACCACACTAGCCACGTATCCAATCAAGATGACCGGTGTCCAACGTAGATGACTAAAGAAGGTATAACTTCCTTTATAAGCCATCAGTGCTACCCCAGCAGCTGAACCAACCGACAAAAGAGAGCCGCCTACTCCAGCCGTTAAAGTAACTAACAACCATTGACTCAAATCCATATCAGGATTCATGGATAGAACGGCGAACATTATCGGAATATTATCAACAATTGACGATAGAAGTCCGACTCCAATATTGGCCGCTGTGATACTCACTTCGTGCGAAAACTGAAACCAAGTCCAATCGCTGTACGCAACACCAGAAAGCCAAGTCAGATAACCCATATAGCCGAGGCCACCAATAGACATAATGACGCCATAGAAGAACAAAAGTGTGTCCCACTCTAATTCTTGAATGTGTCGCATGACATCAAACGGAATATCTTCAGTAGATCTGATTTTTAGATAATAGCCAAATATTTTTATATACACCAAGCCAAACATCATGCCATAAACTGGAGGCAAATGTAGTAGATTGTGCCCCAAGACTGCTGTTGCAATTGTACAAACAAATAACAACATTGCTCTTTTTGCTCCCCGTTTCAGCATTACAATTTCCGCACCTTCAACATTTTTAGTAACCGATAAAGGAACCGAAAAAGACATGATGTAAGCTGGTATCAGCCACATAACTAACGCTGGAATAAACAAATGAAAGAACTGAAAGAATGTGGCTTTTTCTTCTTGCCACACCATCAGAGTTGTAATATCTCCGAAGGGACTAAAAGCTCCCCCAGCATTGGCGGCGACGACTACGTTAACACAAGTAACAGCAACGAATTCTTTACTATTTTTGCCTATCGCTACCACCAAAGCTCCCATCAGTAATGCGGCTGTAAGATTATCAGCCACAGAAGACAAAAAGAAAGCGATAATTCCCGTTAACCAAAATAATTGACGATAAGTCCAGCCTCCTCGCTCTAATCGAGAGTGTAAGGCGGTAAAGACATTTCTTTCAGTTAATATATTTACATATGACATGGCCACCAACAAAAATAATAATATTTCTGCGTACTCCGACAAATTATGTCGGAAGTGTTCAGCGACACCTTTGGCTTGTGGTGTGCCATATACAGCCACCCCGACAATCATCCAGATTATCCCAGCAGCTAACATAACTGGTTTTGATTTACGAAAACAAGTATGTTCTTCAAGCACCACCAAAATATAAGCAATTATAAATACAACTAATGCAGCACAGCCATACCAGCTATGCACAAAACTAATTTCATTTGACATTGATCTACCCTCTCTTTTTTATTGATTTCAAAAAAACAAACTAACTTCTCGGTGAAACTATGCACTATATTTACTTACTTGTCCAGTTTAGCCAGAACAAAAATCTTGAAAAATAAGCTCCAATTAAATAATTAGCACCTCGACTATAAAACCATTATAATAGTCCTAATCAAAATTTCATGAGGCGCTTTTTTACTATTCTTGGATACACTTTAATTATCATTTTTGCACTAATTGGTTTAGTCACCACTAGTGTGTTTGTGGCCATGCGCTTTGACCTACTTAATGTACGTGGCAGTATTGATGACCGTAATCAATTTTTTCTCGATGCTTACCAAAATACTGTCAGCAGCAAGAGCCACTTATTAGAAAAAGCCGCCAGTGAAACCGCTCGCGTGGTAAGCATTATTACAACTAATGGTTTAGCCGCAGCAAACTCAGCCACTTCAACCGCTGAAGAATTACTTAGTAATCCTTGCGTAGATCCAAATAAAAATATCTGCAATTGGACAGAAACTCCAGAATGGTTTGTCATTGAAGGTGGTTTACTCAAAGACGATACAATTCTCAATCGGGTCGAGGCCGAAACTGGTGTCAAAAAGCGTTTGATTGCAGCGGTGGTTTTACCTGAACAAGCTCGCTTCTTTTCTTCTAATCGCGAGGTGTTTAAACGTTGGTTTGAGCCAATGAAGCTACTGGGTTCGATGTCACAATTTTCCTTAGGCGTATCCGGTATCAAACAAGAAACAGCCAAGCGAATTGAAGAAAATGCCAATGATGCTACTTCCCCGTTTTACCCCGGTGCTGATATGTCCGATTTAGTTAAATACTCAGATGGAGCCAACACTGCCGATGAACTATTTAAGCGTCTAACGGACGAAAAGGACCATTATTATTCATACTTATACACAGCTTTGTTTATCAAAGAAGTAACTGCACAATGGGCGCTTGAAGGGCAAGACATTTCGGAGCGCCCGGAAGTAATTGTCACATTATTTAACCTTGGATTCGAAAAGTCAAAACCACATGCCAACCCAACTGCTGGTGGCGCGACCCTAAACATCGGCAACACCAACTACACCTACGGCACCCTCGGCGGATTCTTTTACTACTCAGATGAACTAACTGACACTTTTCCTAGATAAGGAATCTTGAAGTATTTCAGTTGCTGCAGCTTGCTTATATAAATATATGAGGCATAATATGGCTTGCTTATTTTACTATCAGAGCTGAACCTGAGTTTCTTACTCAAATCTGAAGGAAAATTGCCGAAGATAGTTCTTTTTACACACAAGCAAAACATTGGTGCAATTTTAATTTGTCTGCCCAATTCTCTAAACTAAATATAGGTTACAGCAATGACAACCAGTAATATCGACCATGAAGGAATTAAAGAAATACTGATTCGATGGAATGATATGAGTCTTATAGTGGCAGAAAAAAAGGTTTGCGAAATTTTTTGGAATGAAAGCTACATGATACGAATACCAGAAAATTCATACCCTGGACTGCCCAGTTTAAATTTTAGAAATAAAAATCTGTGGGAACTTAAAAATGATGTCCGAGGGTTTATTCATTTTCGTTTGAAAAGGAATTTTGCAGATTTTAAGTCGGGTCCAACCAATGAAGCGATAGCACTCATTAGAGTGAATCGCGGTTAACAGAGATTAGTTTAAAAACCAAGAGTTATTAACAAATTAGGGAAAGGCAGCTTACTGCACTTTCCCTTTTTCTATATCTAAGTTTTCCAAAATCACCCGATTCTATTTCATAATTGAACTGCTTTTGCCCAAAAGCTTTAAAAAATATTCTATAGTTGATACGGATGTCGTATAAAAATAGAAAAGGGCAATCAATGAATTTCACTGACTGCCCCTGCTTTTTAAGGATTCCTAAATCCTAATTTAGATTAGCCTGGTGTTTAATGACCAGACTCTTCTGATTTACAACTACCTTCTTTCTTGCCACAGTCTGACTTAGCTGCTTTGGAGACATACTCACCATGTTCATCGTCAGAGATGGAACCATGTTCAGCTAGTTCATGAGCTGCTTTAGCAACACAAGAAACATAAACGCCGTGGTTTTTCCAACCATGATTACGATGTTCGTCTCCATCATCCTTATCGTCACCCTTAGATGAACCGGCACAAAGTTGTGCTACTGAACAACCATTTTTATTAACTGGTTGACCAGTTGGAGTATTTAGACACGAATCTATATTGTCTAAAACACCATCACCATCGGCGTCAGTATCACATACATCACCTGCTCCATCACCATCAATGTCAGATTGATTAGGATTAGCTTGCAGTGGACAATTGTCTAATGCATCAAGAAC
>JBEDID010000025.1:0-11470 GCA_041173745.1 Candidatus Parcubacteria bacterium
CAAAAAAGGTTTGGTATTTGAAGGTTTTAAAAGTATGCACCTGTGCCCGCGTTGTGGGACAACCCTATCAAACTTTGAAGTCAATCAAGGTTACAAAGATATTAAAGATATTGCCGTGACGGTGAAGTTGCCGTTGTTGGATGATGAAGGAAAGGTGACTGATACAAGTTTGTTGGTGTGGACGACGACGCCGTGGACCTTACCGGGCAATATGGCAGCAGCGGTGAATCGGGAGTTAGATTATGTAAAGGTGAAAATCGAAAATGAAGAAGGATTTGTAATTTTGGCAAAAGGCCGACTGACACATTTAGGTGAAATGCATTATGAAATTATTGAAAAAATGCAAGGCTCAGAATTGATTGGCCGTTCATATCAACCGCCATTCCCATATTTAGGTTCATCACTAGGTGTCCCCAGTGGAGGCAGTACAAATTCATGGAAAATTTACCACGCTGATTTTGTTGAATTAGGAGAAGAAGGAACGGGCGGTGTACATATAGCGCCGGCTTATGGTGACGATGATATGAAATTAGCTGAGGCTAATGGAATACCGGTTGCTCATCATGTCAACGAATCCGGGCACTTCATGGATTTTGTCACGGAGTTTGCGGGACAGTTGGTTAAGCCAAAAGACGACGAAAGTTCTGGTGTCGACCACAAAGACGCTGACATTGAAGTTTTGAAAGCTTTGCAGAAAAATGGCAAGGTGCTAAAGAAAGAAAACATCACCCACAGCTACCCGCATTGTTGGCGCTGTGAAACTCCTCTGATAAATTACGCGACCACTTCGTGGTTTGTGAATGTACCGAAAATTAAAGACCAATTAGTGGAAGCTAACGCCAAAGTAAATTGGGTACCAGAAAGCGTCGGTAAAAACCGCTTTGGTAAATGGCTGGAAGGCGCGCGGGATTGGGCGGTTAGTCGTCAGCGCTACTGGGGCGCACCATTGCCGATTTGGAAAAATCCTGAGACGGGCGCGGTTAAAGTATTTGGTAGTTTGGCAGAGCTTAAAAAATTTGTACCCAAGAGTGGCAACACTTACTTATTGATGCGTCACGGTGAAGCGGAAAGTAATTTAAAAATAAAGATTAGCGCCGATATAAATGGTCATGATCCGTTGACGGAAAGAGGGGTGGAGCAGGTAGCGGCCGCTGCGGCGGAGTTGCAGGAGCAAGGGGTGGATATGATTATTCACTCTGGTTTCATGCGCACCAAAGCCACTGCCGAGCAAGTGGCGGCCGCGCTCGGTCTGACCACTGAACAAATGCTAACTGATGAACGTCTAATTGAGCTCCAAGCCGGCCTTGATTTAGAAGGTAAAACTTGGGCGGATTACCAGAAAGAATTTGGTGGGGAAGAAGAATCTTTCACTAACACTATCGCCGGTCGGGAAAGTCGGGCTGATGTAGTGCGGCGAGCGGCAGCAACTCTATATGAATTGGAGGCTAAGTATCAAGGGAAGAAAATTCTGATTGTAGCGCACGCTAGCTCATTGTTTGGTTTACGCGCGGCCGCTCAGGGCTTAACTCCGGTTGAATCCGCCAAGCTAAAGTCTGAAGATGGCCTGATGGATAACGCCGAAGTGCGGGAAATTTCATTTGTACCATTACCCCACAACGACAATTTTGAGCTCGATTTTCACCGACCATATATTGATGAAGTGGTGTTGGAAGAGGATGGAGTAAAACTGGAACGAGTGCCAGATGTGTTTGATTGTTGGTTTGAAAGTGGTTCAATGCCATACGCGCAGCATCATTATCCCTTTGCTAATAAAGATGACTTCGAAACTAAACATTTTCCAGCGCAGTTTATTGCCGAAGGACTCGATCAAACGCGTGGTTGGTTTTACTCATTGATTGTGTTGGGTGTAGCGTTGTTTGGTAAAGCACCGTTTGAGAACGTTGTGGTGAATGGGACAGTTTTGGCGGGAGATGGACGCAAGATGAGTAAATCATTACAAAATTACCCAGACCCAATGGACTTGGCTAATACGGCTGGTGCTGATGCAATGCGCTTCTATCTCTTGTCATCATCGGCGGTGAAAGGGGAAGATTTTAATTTTATTGAAAAGGAAGTAGTGGAATTACAGCGCAAAAATATCGGCCGGCTACACAACGTCTTGGCGATGTATGAGATGTTCAATGATGGGACGACGGCGGGCGACAACTCTAATAATATTTTAGATAAATGGATTGTCGCCCGCCTCAACCAACTCGTCACCGAAACTACCGCAGGATACAAAAACTACGAACTCGACAAAGCCACCCGACCAATCACCGACTTCATTGACGACTTGTCAGTTTGGTATCTGCGTCGCAGTCGTGATCGCGTAAAAGGCGATGATATTGAAGATAAAACTCTTGCCCTAGCGACACTGCGCCATACCTTAAGAACACTCGCTTTAGTAATGGCTCCCGTCATGCCGTTTTACGCCGAATATCTCTGGCAAGCCGTGAAAGCCGAGACTGATGCGGAAAGTGTACATCTAGCCGCTTGGCCCAAGGGAGGAAAGGTTGATGAAGCCTTGTTGCTGGAAATGAATCGGACTCGAGAAGTGGTAACAGCCGCCCTAGAAGCGCGCACCAAATCTGGTATTAAAGTACGACAGCCGATTGCCGGAGTGACTGGACCGTTGTTGTCAGCCGAACTACAATCGGTGGTACTAGATGAACTTAACGCCAAAGCCTATGCAGTTAAAGGTGAAGTAATAACAGTGGATACAGTCCTTACTCCCGAACTCATCGCCGAAGGTGCAGTGCGCGAACTGATGCGGGCGATTCAAGAGCGACGTAAGGCCACTGGTCTGGCACCACAGGATACGGTGGTGTTGACTATTGATACCGATATGGCTGGTCAGCAAGCGCTCGAAATCCATCGTACACTACTAATGAAAACCGTCGGTGCGTCCGAAATCATCTTCAGTGAAGCTACGGAAACAACGGTTGAGATTGGTGATTTTAAATTTGTGTTTGGGATTATTAAACCTTAGTGAAAAATAGTCCTTGTAAAACTCAGCGAAATGCACCTTAGTCTCCAGAGTCTTGTTTTGTTTGTTGCTCAGCGAGTAGCGACTATGCTTGGGTGGGGTTTGGCTGGGGCAAGCAAAGAGCGTGCGAGTCGAGCAATAAACGAAACAAGACGGGCGCGCTCTACTCAAAAACCCTTATGGCCTACGCTACCTATATAACCGAAGCATTAATGTGTGGCACTTGGAGTCGCAACACTTCTGATTGCTCATATCTATTATTTACCCGTGAGGCGGGCATGCTCTATGCCGATGCCCGCAGTGCTCGTGAAGAGCGCTCAAAACAACGCTGTGCCCTACAAGATTTTTCCTTAGTGCGAGTGTCACTAATCAAAGGTAAACAAAGTTGGAAGATTGGCAGTATCGAAGAGCAGAAAAATTATTACCACCAAGCAGTCGATAAAGAAGCGCGGGGAAGTGTGGTGAGTTTGTTGCGCCTGCTGCGCCGGTTTGTGAAAGGCGAAGAGCCAGCACCAGCCTTTTATCAATATGTGATTGCGGCTTTAGAGACTTTGTCGGGAAACGTGCCTGAACGAATGTTTGTTCAAATGGCTATTCAAGTACAAATACTGGCGTTGTTAGGCTATGTGGATAATGAACGTATTCCTGAGACAATTCGTGACATTGCGCCGAAGGATATAATTGTCAAATCTGATTCCAAAACGCTTGAAATTATCGAAAAACTCTATACTCACGCTATTTCCGTGAGTCATCTCTAAGCCAATGGTATACTAAACACTATATGTTGAAGCACATCCAAGACGAAGAACAAATTGAAGAAATGCGTAAACGTCTGTATGACCGTGGCTCTGAGGTAGAAAAAACCGTCCGCCATGAATTATCGGAAACCAAAGTCGATATCACACGTGACTGGGCGGCCACCAAGTCTGATAGACGTACCTCTGATTTGCGAGTGGGTATGACGGCTGCGCCAGCAGATTCCCGAGCCGACGCCGAAGACGGCTTCATTACAGAAAAACCTAAACGCCGATACCGGACTTTCATTATGCTCGGCAGTTTTATTATCTTCGCCTTAGTGGCGGTGGTAACCGGTTTATATGTCTACTTTGGCGGAAATAGTGTCTCTGGTGATAATATCAAGATTGCTATAGAAGGAAAGTCTTTAATTGGCGGTGGTGAACAAATGGATTTCCAAGTAGCTGTTACCAACGATAATTCCGTCTCAATTGAAGCCGCTACTTTAATTGTTAAATATCCACCCGGAACCAAATCTACCGGAGATTCTCCGCACAATGTCTACGAAGAACGGATTCCGCTCAATCAAATCGCTCCCGGCGCCACTCAAAATATACCCCTGCAAGTACTGGTATATGGTGAAGAAAATGCTGAACAAATCATTTCAGCTACTTTAGAATATCGGATTACTGGTTCCAATGGGACATTTAATAAAGAAGCCCCAACGCTGGCTTACCGTATAAGTTCTTCACCGCTAACAATAAGGGTAGATAATATTGAAAAAGTCGCTTCGGGCCAGCTAATTGATGTGGTTGTCACGATTGATTCAAATGCTTCAACTCCATTAAATGACATTCTGCTGGTAGCTTCATATCCCGATGGATTCTCACTCGACACCGCTGATCCAGAACCATCCTATGGCAAAAACGTCTGGAAAATAAAAGAACTGCTGCCAGAACAATCGGTGCAAATTAAATTGCGAGGCGTCGTAAGTGGATTAACTGAGGAGCAGCTCCATATTAACTTCCAAGCCGGACCGGCCAATGTCGATAATCAGTTTGTAGTTGATGCAGTGTTAGATGAATTACAAGTCGGTTTCCAGATTGAACAACCCTTTATCGACGTTGATATTGCGATTGATAACGACCATGACCGAGCGGCGGTGGTTGGTGAAGGGAAAGAATCTTATGTGAACTTGGTGGTGAAAAATACTCTTTCTGAGACAGTTTACGATATGGCTGTCGAAGTTGTGCTGGCCGGTAATGCGCTGGACGAAAAATCAATCAAAAATTCTGACGGTTTCTACGATTCTAATAAGGGTACTATTCGGTGGGAAGTCTCAAATAATGACACCTTCGCTAGGATTTTACCGGGCGATAGTCGACTGTTGAAGTTTTCTGTAGTGCCGAATTCACTCCGAACCGCTGCCACTTATGGATTAGAAGTGAATGTGTACGCCCGACGCGTCGCCGATAGTAGTGCGCTGGAGACGCTGATTGGTTCAAACAAAGCCGAAGCAAAGTACTCCACACACGTTGCTTTGTCTAGTCAGGTTGGTCGCAACAGTAGTCGATTTACTGATAGTGGTCCAATTCCACCTCAAGTAGGCGAAGTTACTACCTATACTCTAACCATGGTAGCAGAAGCGGGTGCAAACGATGTATCTGGCGTAGTGGTTGAAACGAGCTTGCCGCTGTATGTTAATTGGCTTAATGAAGTAGAGGCTAATGGGTCTGTAATTTATAACGATGTTTCAAAACAGATTGAATGGAAGGTTGGGGACATGAAGCAGGGTGAGCGCAAAGAAGCTAATTTTCAAGTCAGTTTCACACCGAGTGTCTCCCAAATAAGATCCACTGCCGTACTGTTAAACAAACAAAATTTAAAGGCCGAAGATGGCTTTACCAAGAGTCTCTTGCAAGATTCGGTATTACCTGTTACAACAGAACTATCAACCGAAATGGGGTTCATTAAAGGTAATGGTGTAGTAATAGAATAAAAAATAAGTATGGAAAAATCTACAGATAGTATGGAAAAAATAGTTTCGTTATGTAAACGCCGCGGGTTTGTCTTTCAGGGCAGTGAAATCTACGGTGGTTTGAAAGGGACTTGGGATTTTGGTCCGCTTGGCGTTGCTCTCAACAACAACATTAAACGCGAATGGTGGAAAATATTTGTCGAGGCGCGCGAAGATATGTACGGTCTTGATGCTTCAATTTTGATGAACGCCAAAGTCTGGGAAGCATCTGGACACGTGGCTGGGTTCTTTGATCCATTAGTAGAAGATGTGGAAACGGGCGAGCGCTTCCGCGCCGACCATTTGCTCAAAGATGCTGGGGTAAATGCTGACGGCATGTCACTAGCTGAAATTGACGAGGCAATTAAAGCGCACGGACTGAAAAGTCCGAAGGGAAATGCTGTGTCTCCCGCCCGCCAATTTAATATGATGTTCGAAAGTCGGATTGGTGCCACGGCTGGTCCAGAAGGGACCGTTTACCTCCGACCAGAAACTGCGCAAGGGATTTTTGTGAACTTCAAAAACGTCGTCGATTCGATGGCGCCCAAGATGCCGTTTGGTATCGCTCAAATTGGTAAAGCCTTCCGTAACGAAATCGCTCCGCGTGAGTTTCTTTTCCGTGTACGTGAATTTGAACAAATGGAAATTGAATACTTTGTCAAAGAAGAAAACTGGGAAGCAGAATACGAAAAAATGCGCGCTGATATCTGGAAATGGAACGACCATATTGGCTTGGCACGCGAAAATGTGCGTGAATTTGAAGTGCCTGAAAATGACTTAGCTCATTACTCAAAACGTACGATTGATTTTGAGTACAATTTCCCTGGCAAAGGCTTTGATGAGTTATCTGGTTTTGCTTATCGGACTAATCACGACCTCAAAGCGCATATGAACGCCAGTGGCGTATCGCTCGAATATATTGAACCTGACGGCACGCGGTTTGTGCCGCATGTACTAGAACCGTCGTTCGGAGTCGGTCGCGCTTTAACCGCTGTTTTATGTGCAGCTTATACTGAAGACGAAATGAACGGTGAAGTGCGGACTTACCTTAAATTACCAATTCACCTAGCGCCTTACCGAGTAGCTGTTTCACCATTGCTCAAGAATAAGCCAGAATTAGTTGAAAAAGCCCGAGCAGTTTTTACTGTTCTTAAAAAAGAATTTGGTAACGTCGCTTATGATGAAAATGGCAACATCGGTAAACGTTACCGACGCCAAGACGAAATCGGCACCCCGTACTGTATCGTGATAGATTTTGAGACTCTTGGCCAAGAAGCGCCAGAGTTGGCCGACACAGTCACCGTCCGCGACCGCGACACCGGAGAACAGACACGAGTAGCTATTGTTGATTTGGTGGAATATTTGAAGAAATAGCGGAACGGGGGTGGGGGGGGGGGGCCCCCCCCCCCCGTTTCTTTTTTATCCCGCTATGATAAAGTACTAATAATATGTCAGAAAAAATACCCAAATATATCACCACCACTTTGCCGTATGTAAACGACAGTCCACATATGGGGCATGCGTTGGAATTTGTGCAAGCGGACACCTTAGCGCGTTACTGGCGCCTACTGGGTGAAGAGGTGTTTTTTAACCTTGGAGTTGACGAACATGGGCAAAAGATTGCGCGCAAAGCCGACGCAGCTGGTATCGACCGACAAACTTACGTCGATAAGTATGCCACCGAGTTCAGTAAGCTTAAAGACGCTTTAAATCTCAGTAACGATAGTTTTATTCGTACCACCAGCCCAGCACATAAGGCCGCCGCTCAAGAAATGTGGCGCCGCTGTGATGCAAAGGGTGATATCTATAAAAAGAAATACAAAGGCTTGTATTGCGTGGGTTGTGAAGCTTTTAAAACCGAGTCAGATTTGCTAGACGGCAAGTGCCCAGACCACCTAACGGTACCTGAGGAAATTGAAGAAGAGAATTATTTTTTCAAACTTTCAAACTACCAAGCGTATTTAGAGGAACATTTGTCTCAGGAAGGCGTAATCTTACCTGATTGGCGTCGCAAAGAAGCCTTACAATTTGTCCAAGGAGGATTAGAAGACTTGAGTATTTCCCGCGAAAAATCCCGCATGGATTGGGGGGTCGAAGTGCCAAACGACGACGCTCACGTAATGTACGTGTGGTTTGACGCGCTCACTAACTATATCTCCACTCTCGGTTGGCCAGCCGACGCCGAAGGTAACTTTGCTAAATTTTGGGAAAACGGTCAAACCTTGCAACTTGGCGGTAAAGATCAGATTCGTTTCCAGTCTGTCATTTGGCAAGCGATGCTAAAAAGCGCCAACCTAAAACCAACTGATGCCATTTTTTATCACGGCTTTATCAATAGTGGCGGGCATAAAATGAGTAAGTCACTAGGCAACACAATCGACCCTTACGACTTGGTAAAAAAATACGGCACCGACGCCGCCCGCTACATCATGCTTCGCCACGTCCACCCGACCGACGATTCCGACCTAACCTGGGAAAAAATGGACGAATACTACACCGCTAATTTAGTGAACGGATTGGGTAATTTAGTGGCCCGCGTTATGAAAATGGCGGAGACACATTTGGACGCTCCAGTTAGTGTTAAAGAAACTCTCGTAACCATGCCTCCACTGGATAAATTTAACTTTCAACAAGCAATGGATATTATTTGGGAGGGTATTCAAAAACAAGATGAAGAAATAACCATAAAAGAACCTTTTAAATTGGTTAAACAAGATAAAGAAGCGGCGATAGAAATAATCAAATCGTTAGTAAATGAAGTGTATGGAATTGCAGGATATTTAAGACCATTCATGCCAGCCACCGCCGAACTAATCCTTGAAGCCGTTAAAACCAACCAAAAACCAGAAAATTTATTCCCGCGTTTAGAATCTTAAAACTATGAAAAAACTACTTATTTTACCAGGCAACAGTCCCCGCAATCAAGCTTGGGGTGAAGCTTGCGCGGAGTTCTTTGCCGAACAATTCGATGAGATTTACCTACAGCTATACGACCATTGGGAAACTGGTGAAGAAGTGATAAATGTACCGACCGAACTCGATAAAATTTTAGCCACGGTTGAAGAAGGTGACCCTAACGACGAGTGGTACATTTGTGCCAAATCAGTCGGAGCGTTAGTAGCTTTGATTGCGGTGCAAGAAGAAATTATCAATCCTATCAAATGTATCTTTTGGGGCATGCCGTTGGATGGTGCCGCCGAAGAACTGTTTGCCGACGATTGGTCAGCCCTAGCAGATTTTGCCGTCCCAACACTAGTCTTCCATAACGACTCCGACCCAATAGCCGATTGCGATTTTACAGAACATAAACTAAAAGAATTAGGTCAAGATATCGCCTTCAAAAAGTTTTCCGGCGACACCCACGATTACCTAAATTTTGCCACCTGCCAGCCCGACATAGAAGATTTCCTGTCATAATCACACCCAACCAAAACACCACAGACCCCAACGCTACCTCCACCACCACCCATACCTACCACGCAGAAGCAGAAACCTTTCAGTTAACTGAAAGGTTTTTTAGGAATTTGTAGCGGTCTAGGCCGTTGTAATGGGGAAGAATGCCGCCCAAGTGAAGAATACTATCAAGCGTTTCCCAGATATTTTTGTAAGCTTGTTTGTTGTGGCTTAGTTGAGATAGTAAACGGTCGTATTCGCCGTGTTGGTATTTTGTGTTGATGGCACTAACGGTGGCCGTACTGACTCTGAGTTTTTGAGAAATTCGATAGGCTGAATACGACTCAGTGAGCATAATTATGATAGCAAAGCGCTTAGCAATCATAATACGTTCTTCTTCACCGAGGAGATCATTCAAGAAGTCATTCGCTGCCAGTTGGTCGAGTTTTCCGATAATGGTGTTTAGTTGCAGGAATAAAACTGATAATTCTGGCGGCGGAAGCTGTTTCTTCGAAACATTAGTCATAACCAAGTATACCAAAACCTTTCAGTTAACTGAAAGGTTTTTATGGTGTGGTATCATGTCGTTATGAATTTGCGATACATCGACACTCATGCGCATCTCAATTTAGAACAGTTTAGTGCCGACCGCGCGGCGGTTTTTGCTAAATGTGCGGCCGAAGGGGTTGGAATGATAAATGTCGGTACCGGCAAAGACACTAGTCAGTTGGCGGTTGAATTGGCCAATCAGTACGAGCACGCGTGGGCGATTGTTGGTGTGCATCCGGTGACGGTAGTTCCGTTTGAAGATAAAGAATTTGAGTCAATCTTTGACTATGATTTTTATAAACCATTGGCCGAAGACTCACGCACGGTCGGCATTGGCGAGTGTGGCTTTGATTATTTCCATCAGAGCGCTGACACTTACGAAGTCCAACGCGAAGTCTTTCTTGATCAAGTCGCTCTGGCCAATGAGGTAGGCAAGCCACTGATGTTGCATTTACGTAATAGTAAAGACGGACAGGGCAGAAATGCTTACGATGACGCGCTAGAAATATTAAAAAGTGAAGCTAAAGTAGCCGGCAACGCTCATTTTTATGCCGGCACTACCGCGCAAGCCAAAGCTTTTTTTGACATCGGCTACACTATTTCCTTCACGGGCGTGATTACTTTTGCTAAGCCTTATGAAGAATTAGTTAAGTATGCTCCACTAGACATGATTCACGGCGAAACCGACTGCCCATACGTAGCACCAATCCCATACCGCGGCCAACGCACCGAACCCTGGATGGTTAAAGAAGTCTATGAAACCATCGCCAAGATTAAGAATTTAGATGAAGAGGCGATTAGGGAGCAACTGCTTAAAAATGCCCAAACTCTCTACCGTTTTTAGTGTAAAATAACAATCTATGTATACTTTGAATTTTACTAAAATAAATAAAAATTCCGTTGGGATTGCTGGTGGTAAAGGCGCTTCTTTGGGAGAAATGACACAAGCAGGAATTCCTGTTCCTAAAGGGTATGTTGTTTTGTCCACAGCTTTTGATGAGTACGTGTCTGACGCAAACATAACAGAAGAAATAGAAGAAATTTTACAATCTGTGAATATTGACGCTCCTCACACTGTTGAAGGTGCTGCCGAAAAAATCCAATACTTAATTTTAAATGCCAATATTTCACAAAGAATGATTGATGAAATACTAGTCCAATTTAAAAAACTCAACACTGAATTTGTTGCTGTAAGGTCATCTGCAACCGCCGAAGATGGTGTTGATCATGCATGGGCGGGTCAATTATCCTCATATCTTAATACTACTGAAGAATTTTTAATTCCTAGAATTAAAGAGTGTTGGGCCTCTTTATTTAGTCCCAGAGCTATATTTTATCGATTTGGAAAAGATCTACATAAAACCAGTGTGTCAGTAGCAGTAGTCGTTCAAGAGATGATAGATTCTGAAAAAGCTGGAGTAGCCTTCTCGACTCATCCGATTACTGAAAATTCTGACCAAATATTAATTGAAGCTGGCTACGGTCTTGGTGAGGCCGTTGTATCAGGAGAAATTACTCCTGATTCCTACGTATTATCTAAAAAAGATAATCAGATTTTACATACAAATGTAAATGAGCAAAAGAAACAATTAATCAGGTCAAAAACTTTGTCTGAGGAAGGTTATAATCATTGGGTAAGCTTGAGTCCAGAACAAGGCCAGTCACAAGTATTGTCAGAGTCTGGTGTTAAAAAATTAGCAAGTTTGGTGATTAAAATTGAAAAACATTACGGATTTCCGTGCGACATAGAATGGGCGTACCAAGATGATAATTTTTATATTACCCAGAGT
>JBEDID010000026.1:0-11094 GCA_041173745.1 Candidatus Parcubacteria bacterium
CACGTAACGTATCAGGCTACTTTGGTATGTTACCACGATTTTATTATATTGAAACACCGTTCCATATTTATGATAAGCATTTTGTAAATTGTGTTAAAATTGGCAAATTATGCCCTGCAATAAAGAGAGCTCTTGTGTATATGGTGAAACTTTGATACCGCCTACGATAGAAGATGTTCAATCACGCAACAGGAGTAAAGAAATGAAAACTAATAAGTGCGAAATATATGCAGTTGGAAAAAACAGGCAGGGCAACGTACGTTATTGGTGCAGAGAGCACCAGGCACCCGCTTACAAAGGCAGTGAGAGACTAGACCATTGTATTGCAGCCAATACACCAATCATCTCTGAACAAGAGATACTGCGGATTACACCGGCAGAATTTGCTGGAGGGGTGGCGTTCTGGGGTGCAGTACCGCCAATTTATGATACAACTAGATATCCTATTGACTTAGGTATTCATGTACACGCTAGACTTGTTAAAGATGGCAAAAAAGTTATCGACAAAACATACAAACGTGTTATTTTTGAAAACAATGACAGTAAGCAGAGCTCGATAGACACACTATCAGCTGTTTATTACATGGTTTCGTTAATATTTCATAAAGTAATGAAAGTGGCTCCTTGTAACCACTGTGGATCACTACATTTAGACAAAGATTGGTTCTCTGTTCACGAACACAAAAAACATCTTTGTTCATCTTGTGGTAGAGAGTTCTATGATACAGGTCCAGGAATTGGCAATCCTTTAATGGCTATCAAACAACTGTGTGGCGATAAGGAAATTTTTCGCTCCACCGTTCCAGCTAAAAAGAAAAGAATTAACATTAATCAAACTGATTATCCTGGTGGTATTAGAATCTGGGGATCTAATCAGGCAATTGTTTGGACTGCGCCAAAAGCAGAGGAAAGTGGTATTCATGTACACGGATATGCAAATAATGGTGCGATTATAGTTGACGACACTTTTCAAGAGGTAATTGTTGACAATATATCATTAGATGCAAATGAGGTCAGAATATGGATGGCTCAATCTGCCATGCCCCACCTATCTGACAGGTTTACCACTCTTTCTTGTCCACACTGCGATAAATTTCACTGCGATGTAGATGAGCTGGCTTACACACCACACAGACTACATCATTGTGAACACTGCAAACATGAATTTATCACACCTGGCAGAAGAAAGTTGGTCATCAGCAACCCTATGTATGAGATAGTAAAAATTCTATCTAAAAATGCTCCACGTTCACCACAGATTAACCATGGGTTTTTAAGACCAGAGGTTTAATCGCTTTCACTCGTCTACTATAGTAGACGAGTGAATTTTATTTTATAACTTAAGATTTGAGATATGTACCCCAGAAAAATTGCTTTGATTGATGTTGGGACATTGAAGGTTAAGGTGCAGTTGCGTGAATATGTTTCAGAGACAAACATGTCAATACTGTATCAAACCAGCATCCGCACGGCATTGGGTCGTGACTGGACAAACAATTGCATTACCGACGAAGCACTGCAAGCAACCATTAAAGCAATTAAGGATAGTGTGGCTGAAATGAATAAATTTGGTAAATACACATTACAAGCCGTTGGAACTGAGGCTTTACGCAAAGCCGACAATGGTCAAGTAGTGTTAGCGGAAATAAAAAATAATACTGGCTTATCCTTAGAATTATTAAGCCAAGAAAAAGAAGCGGATTTATTTTTTAAAGCGGTGGGTCATGATTTTCCTAACCGACCGATTGTAACTATCGATGTTGGCGGTGGTAGCGCACAAGTAGTAGTAAGCAATCAACCACACCAATCCCAATCTTTTTTATTTCCCACTGGCACCTATGGTGTACGGACAGAGTACATAAACGGAGAAAATCCTACTCAGGCTGGATTTTTAGCTGCCCGTCAACATATTTTTAACACTCTATTACCCTTAAAAAACGTGGTAGCTGAGCCAGCAATTTTAATCGTCGGTAGCACTATCGCACTGGACTTCTTTCAGCTGGTACTACCTGCCTTAAATTTAACTAGTCAAACCACCATTTATCCTAACCATCCTTTGACTGTCACCGCAGAAACTATGTCTGAATTACTAAATAAATTAGCCTTATTACCATACAGTGACAGAGAGAAATTATTTACACCCGAACCCGCTTATACTTGGGGCGTAGATATTACCCTATTACACGTACTAGCCGTTTGCGAATATTTACCGATCACCGAAATAATTCCCTCCAACCATAATTTATCATCAGGCTTGTTTATCAATATACTAGGAACAGGTAATGATAAGTAGCCGATGACTAATCAGGATTCTTTAAAATATTCCCTGTGCTTAAGCTCCCTTGCCAGAATTAATTGGAGGAGTACGATGGATGGCACTATTTTATGAAAACAATCTCACTTCAAACTATCAAAACTAACGTGGCGGAAAACTGGAAATCTGGTCTTACTGTCGCTTTTATTTCTATCCCATTATCAATCGCGCTTTCTATCGCCTCCGGCGCTGGCCCTTTACCAGGCTTGATTGCTGGTATCTGGGGTACCTTAATTGGTAGTCTTTTTATTGGTAGCCAATACAACATCGTCGGTGCGGCCGGAGCACTCACCACTGTGTTATTTGCTACCACCCTGACTGCCCCACTCGGATTAGGCGCTCAAGTCCTACCTTTGTTAGCCATTGGTACCGGAGCGATTATTTTTTTAATTTGGTTACTAAAACTAGATCGTTATTTATATTACATTCCTACCAGTGTGATGTATGGTTTTGCTACTGGTGTAGCAATTTTAATTGCTGCTTCCCAATTATTTGATGCGACTGGTCTTTCTACTCTCGCTCGTACTGGACACTTCCTCGGTGATATTGAAAAATTTATTGCCCATTTTAATGAGGTACATGTGACCTCTTTTATTGTCTTTGCTGTTTCATTACTCGGTATAATGGTCTGGAAAAAGTTTATTAAGAAAATCCCAGCGGTTATTCCCGTTGCTATCCTCGGCATCATCTTTGGTTATCTTGAAGCTAATTATTTTTCACTCAATCTCTTCTCGCTGCAAGACAAATTTGGTGCGATTGCCCCGACTGTCATGTTACCGGTGGCTTGGGGAGCACTTACCACCATCGTTACAACTCCAGATTTACTCAAATCAATGCTTAATATCTCTGGTCTAATTGCTTTAATTGCAGTACTAGAAACCCTTATCACAGCTAAACTCGGCGACAAACTCACCAAAACTGAATCTTCTAGTTCACGGGAACTATTCGGCTTAGCTTTAGCTAATCTTGGTTCTGGTTTTATGGGTGGTTTGCCAACATCTGGTGTATTCCTGCGTACCGGCGCCAATATCAAAGCCGGAGCAACTAATCGCATGAGTGGCATTATTGCAGCCGTGGCTACGGCTTTCATTGCTCTTATTGTATTACCATTTTTCGCTTATATTCCAATGGTGGTAATCGCCGCGATTCTGGTCAACACCGCTGTTGGCTTATTGGGATTAGAAGAACTAAAAAATTATTGGCATCGCGAACGCGAGAGTTTTGGGGTCGCTATTTTAGTAGCGATGATTACCATTTTTCACGATGCAGGCTTGGCGGTGGTTATTGGAGCGATTGCTGCCCTTTTACTTTTTGCGCGTAAAATCTCACACGGTCATTTTGATATCACTTGGAATTTTACCGATGGTACCCATGAAAGTATTCGTGGGATAAAAATCCTTAAATTAACAACCATCAGCAAGCCTGTCTGCTTTGCTACTTATAGTATTGCTGGCGACATTGGCTATATTGATGCTAGTCGCCACTATCACAATCTTAAAAAATTAACTAAAGACGTTACCCCTGTTGTCATCATTCGTTTACGTGATCTTTTTTCGATTGACCTAGAAGGTGGTGAAGCTTTGGCTGATGCTGTTCAAGAATTACACACACATGGAGTGCGTATCATCATTAGTTCAGCTTCACACCAAATTGCCGAAGAACTTCAAACCTTCCCCATTTTTGCCACCCTGGCTAAAGACCATCAATTTACTGAAAAAACCTCTGACGCAATCTTTTATTTATTCAACGATCATCTTCCGCACCAAGAGGCTTAAAGACAGGCACCAATCGTACGCATTTATTTATTCTATCCTGGTCACCACTGGATATGAATTTTTTGTAACCGTATCAATGAGAACAGTTTCTCTGCCTAATACTTGTCCCCGTTCGGTTTCAACACTACAACGCCAAATGCCATTACTGAAATTTTCTAGAATCGTATAGCCACCATAACCATTTTTGTTTACACCGGAAATATCGTAGCCAAACCGGAAACGTTCCTGCCAAGCGCCGCTTTCATCTTTATATTCCCAACGATTATAAATCTTAGTCGATAGTTTAGTGGGGGCAAACACCCGCGAGAAGCAAGCAATTGAAGTACCGGTTGGATGAATAATCGGCCTAATAAAAGGTAGCTTTACATACCAAGGTTGCGTTTCAGCCACAATTCGATAGCCCCCACTGGTGACTTTACCCACAGATTGAACAATTTCTAATTTGGTTAAAGACAGCGGAATAGGAGGAATTAGGTTGGTGAAATATAGTAGATTAAAAGTTACGTAAATACCGCCGATAGTGAGAATAATTCGTCGTGTATTCGCAATCATGAAGTTTGGCACAATGCGGTACAACACTTGAACCACAAACGTCACAATCAGTAGTGCAATGAGTCCGCTGAGAATAAATAAGCCGTCTCCCATCTTCCCGGTGACAACTGGCACCACTAGCACTATGTAGGAAAAAAGACCAATAAAATAAAGGGCAACTTGATACACTAGGCGGTCAGAACGCTTTTCTACTAGTTCATTACCAAAGATAACGGCCAGAATTAGTAGCAAAAACGGCCAACTAGACAACCAATCGCCACTTCGTCCGTAAAAAATCAACATGCCAGAGAGTAACCCACCAAAGGCATATTGCATTAAAATCGGGGTGTATTTCCGAAAGAAGCGCGCCAGCTTTGCTGGCGCGCGCTCCGCCACTCCGACATACAACAACCATAAACTAACAGTGGCTAATAGCGCATAAAATAACAGCACCATATTATCGACGATATTATCGATTTGATTGAGCAGCATCGTGTCCGTAAAAAAACCTAATACGAAAGCAAAGGTCAGCCAGTGTTTATATAAAAATTGCGTAGTCTGTCGAAAAAAAGGTGGTGGTGCCATATTCCTTATTATACCCCAGGGTATCCTCTCTTGCTTCGCAATTCACCTTATACCCCAGGGTATCCTCTCTTGCTTCGCAATTCACCTTATACCCCAGGGTATCCTCTCTTGCTTCGCAATTCACCTTATATACAAATAAATAGAAAATGTGAGCTCTGGAAATTAAGCGGTTTGAAATCACCAAATTTATATAATAAAAAACCCCAAACTGACACGAATGTAGTAGGGGTTTAGGGTGGAGCTTTGTGCATCCATGCTGTTCTTTAACAATGAGGAGTAAGCAATGAAAAAAGCACGAAGTTGGAATCAGAAGATTCTAATGAATCTAAATTTTCCGAAGAACGTACTGCAATTATATTAACCCACCTTAGAAAAATAGTCAAGGACTAACTTTAATCAATTTCTTTTAGCCTGACTTTTTATTTGTTCATGCGTAAAAAAGGAGGTTTTTCACTGCGTGAAAAACCCCCTTTTTTGTTTTCTCTCTTTATTTCAGTTATTAAGCAAACACCTCTGGTACCGGATACGCTTCACACAAAGCTTTTACTTCCGCTTTAATAACTGCCTTTTCGGCTTCGTCATCTTTGGCTTTAAGCGTCCGAATCATTAGTTCGGCCAAGGCCGTAGCCTCTTCTTCCAGCATACCGCGCGAGGTCATAGCGGGAGTGCCAAAGCGAATACCTGATGGATCGAACGCTGTTCGTGGTTCATCGGCAATCATGTTTTTATTGAGCGTAATCCCGACTGAATCTAAAACTGCCTCAGCCTCCTTCCCTGTCACTCCAAGCGAACCGTAGACATCAGCCAACAATAAGTGATTGTCGGTACCGCCACACTGCAAGCGCACGTTATGTTTTTTAAACACCACTTCCATAGCCTTAGCATTTTTTAGAATTTGTGCGGCGTAGACTTTAAAACTAGGTTTCAAAGCTTCACCAAACGCTACTGCTTTAGCCGCAATAATATGCATATGTGGTCCACCTTGCATACCAGGAAAAACCGCTCGGTTGATTTTCTTAGCAATTTCTTCGTCTTCTCGTACCAAAATCATTCCACCGCGAGGGCCCCGCAAAGTTTTATGGGTGGTAGTAGTCATGACATCAAAACCATAATCAAAGGGATTCTTCACTACTCCAGCTGCGATGAGGCCGGCGATATGTGCCACATCGGCGACAGTGTAAGCGCCAACTTCTTTAGCAATTTCCACAAACTTGGCGTAATCTAGTTCTCGACTATAGGCCGAGAAACCAGCCAAAATAATTTTTGGTTTATGTTCTAACGCCACTGCGCGCAACTCATCGAAATCAATCTCGCCCGTATTAACATCTTTCATTTTGTAGCGCACAAAGTTGAAAACTTTATTGATACTGGTAGTAGGATGTCCGTGCGTAAGATGACCACCGTGACCTAAATCCATTCCCAGCACCGTATCGCCTGGTTCCATCAGGGCAAAGTACATTGATACATTAGCCGCTGCGCCACCTAAAGGTTGAACATTTGCAAAACCAGCTTTGAATAGTTTTTTAGCCCGCTCTATTGCTAGAGTTTCAATTTCATCAGTGTACTTCTGCCCTCCGTAGTACCGGCGGCCGGGATAACCCTCCGCATATTTATTCGTAAGCACCGACCCGGCCGCCTCCCGCACCGCCAAGCTAACATAGTTTTCACTCGGAATTAGCTCGATACCAGTACGTTCACGCTCCTCTTCCCCCATCAAGGTTTGATAAACCTCTTCATCTTGCTCTTTGATAAATTGATAGTGTTCCATATCGAAAATTATTTAAAATAATAAAGCGATGTCTCTACGACTCACAACTGAAAAAGGCTTTCTTTTTTTCAATTTAGATTAGCCAATCTCAAAGTTTTTGTCTCTTTATTCATCACCGCCAAACTCTTCCGCTTCAATGAGGTTGGCATGGTGAATCTGCTGAATCAAAAGTTGAGCCAACTTGTCACCAACTAAGAAAGTTTTAGTTTCAGTACCAATATTTTTCAATTCAACTTTAATCTCTTCTCGGTAACCTGAATCAATTACTCCAGTAGTCACCTTTATCGCCTCACCAGTAGTCACACCCTGCTGATTCCAAATCATGCCAACATAACCAACCGGCATAGCCATTGCTACCCCAGTTGCAATAATTGCTCGCTTGCTTGGCTCAATAGTCACCTCTTCACTGGCATATAAATCTATCCCCGGGCCAGCCTCTCGGCTATAAACTGGTAATTTAGCATTGTCATTAAGACGTTTAATTAGAATTTCCATAAAAATAATTATTTAGTAAGTAAGGGTCTAATCAGGCCGTATAATTCTGTACTGATATTATCTTTGCTGCGCAACTTATCGTCCATCAAACACGAAACAACGCGCCACTTTTCCAGACTGGCTACTTGTTCGGCACAATGTTGAACCGCCAACTGATACTCTTCATCAGTTTCAGTATGGCCAAGGTTTGGCTTTCGTTCATCAGTAGTCAAAAGCGCGTGACGAATATCAAACGGCATGTCTAAATAAACCACCACATCCGGCTTTGGCATTTTAAATACATCATATTCCAAACGGCTAAGCCACAGTAAAAAAGAACCTCGTTTCCCCACTTCAGAAATTTTTGCTCCTTGATGAAGCATGCTAGCGCTGACATAACGGTCGAGAATGACATGCTTCCCTTCTTTCAACCAACCATTGATTGTATCCTTAGTTTCAAATCGGTCGCCTGCAAACAATATCGAAGATAATCTAGGGTCAAGTTCAATAAAATTTCCATGAACTTCATCAATCCATTCTCGAATATACGAACCAAAGAAAGTATCCTCATAACGCGGAAATTCCAAAGTCTCAACTTCAATCCCTTCCGCTTTAAAGCGTTCGACCAACATCTTGACCTGCGTCGCCTTACCGGCTCCATCGGCCCCCTCTATCACTATAAGTTTTCCTGACATATTTTAAGTTAATTCGTCTTATGTTATCACAACAACTCTATTTCTTGGTCGGTTCAAAACCGCCAATATTAGCTATTTCTGCTTTTAGTGATGGGTGAGATTGGTAATCGACAAGCTCTATGTCTTCTATTTTAAAATCATCAATCTCTTTAATCTTAGAATTAAGTTTCAATTTTGGAAACGGATATGGCTCTCTTTTCAGCTGTTCTTTAACTTGCTCAAAGTGATTTGAGTAAATATGTACATCGCCAAAACTATGGACAAATTCACCCGCTGGAATATTAACTACCTGTGCTACCATTTCCAAAAGCAAAGCGTAACTAGCGATATTAAATGGCACCCCGAGAAACAAATCGGCTGACCGTTGATACAATCCTAAGTTAAGTTTTCCATTCGCTACCTGAAACTGAAACATGGTATGACAAAATGGTGGCACTTGTGATTGTTGTCCGGCCGAAGCCATTTCATAAATAAAATCTGGGTTCCAAGCATTTATCACGTACGATTTACGGTCAGGCTTCTTTTTTAGACCCTCTATTACCCAAGCTAATTGGTCGATTTCTCGCCCGTCTTTAGCTGGCCATTTTCGCCACATACGACCATAGATAGTGATTAAGTCACCCCATTTTTGTACAAAAGGGTCTGTGGCTGGCAGTTCTGTCAGTTTGGCAATAAAATCTACTTGGGACATATCTTCCGCTGGAGCGCTTGCAATTGCCCACATATGGTACATCTTCCACGCCCATTCATCCCAAATATGATTATTAACATCCAGTAATGGTTTGATGTTTGAACTACCAGACAAGAACCATAATAGTTCGGTTGTGATACCCCGCCAAAAAGTTTTTTTAGTGGTCAACAAAGGAAAACCGTCGCTCATATCAAAACGAATTTGTCGCCCAAACACCGACCGAATAAACGGTGGTTCTACTCCACGCTTTTTATACTCCTCCAGAACAACATCATTAAAAAACAATTCCTTGTCCGCGCCATTATCAAGAATGTCTTGGCAGAGGTCTAAATACTGATACTCGGGGTGTTTGGGGTTTGGCATAATTATTTTTGATTATCGTTTTTAGCATTAGCAAAATGGTCGGAGTTGGCGCTGTCGTAACGGCCTATATCTTCGTATTTTTTGGAAGCAGCGGAAGTCAGGCGAGCAAATAAAAGTTGTGCCACTTCCATTCCTGGCCGCAAAATAATCGGCACGTTACTACTATTTACCAACTCAAACGTCGGAAAGAATTTGTGGCCTGGATTAAAAAGCATCGCGGTGTTATGTACCACTAGCCCAATGCGCGCCAGACTACTCTTCCCTGACAACAAAATTAAATGCTCTAAATCTACGCCAATAAATTCTTTTTGTTTGCCCAACACATTTTCACCGGGATGAAGGACGAACATACCGCCGTCTTCAATGATAATTTTTCTCGTCTGAGGAAAAATCTTGCGTGCCGGATCGGACGCTTCGACTTGGTGCCGGTCGACAATTTCAAATTCGTTACCGAGGGTCACATCGTAACTAGCCAACTGCAAACGCGACTCATCGAATGGTTCAATGATGACCGCTCCACTCTCAATCGCTTTCTTAATGTCGACGTCAGATAAAAACATATTATTCAATAATAAATACTTTATCGGTCCCGTAATACTCTGGCCAGTTGGTGTTGTAGTGGGCAAACATACGAGCGAGGCGGTCTTGCCCGAGCTCCTCTACTTCAAGCTCAGTCATCAAAGCATCTAGCTCAGCTCGAACGTCGGCGACTTCATCTTCACTTTGGACGATTTTTTCAAACTCGGCTAAGTAGCCATAACCAGCGTTGCGATCAAGACAAACGTTGATGCCTTTGCAAAGATATTCCTCCCGCTCACGCGACCATTTGGCTTGATAATTATAACCCGTTTGTTCCAAGAGCGCGTCTAGCTCGGCTAAAGAAATTGCCACCGGTTCTTCAAATTCCATCCGACTGACACTATTGGCACTCGTTCCTTCGTCAACCGCAGCTTTGATTACCAGCAACACTTCGTCGTCTCGTTGGCGGGTACGGATTGAAAAATCACTACCCCGCTCGGCAATCATTTTAAACTTATTATGCTGTTCGCCCGAAAATAACTGTTCAACAGTAGTAAACAAATTTTCGATTTCCCCGCCTTCAAAATAATGGTTGAGTTGAATATTTTGGGATTGCAGAGTGCAATTTTCATCCAAGGCAAATAATTTTTCTTTTAAAGCTTCGGCATTCACCTTTTCACCCAACAGACTCTTTATTTCAATTTCAAAATGAGACATAGATATTAAGTAATATTTGTTATGAAAACCATTATACCTCTCTACCCTCCCGACACCCCAAAGACAAAGCATTTGGCTTGTGTCATAATCATATTATGACAAGTAACGTACATCCGCCGATTGTAATCGTAGCGGCTATGAGCCAACCGGCTCAAGTAATTGGTGATAATAATAAACTTTTGTGGCATATTCCCGCCGACCTCAAACGCTTTAAGGCGCTCACGCTCGGACATCCAATTATTATGGGCCGTAAGACATTTGAGTCTATTGTGGCCATCTTGGGTAAACCTTTACCTCAACGTACTAATATTGTCGTTACTCGTGATACCAGCTATAAACCAGAAGGAGTACTGGTGGCTCATTCACTCGCTGAAGCTATCGCCCTAGCCGAACGGGAAAATCCCACCGAAATTCACATTGGTGGTGGTGGCGAACTGTATAAAGAAGCTTTGCCGTTGGTTTCTCGACTACATATCACTTGGGTAAAAAGTAACGGCACCGGCGACACTGTCTTTCCAGATTTTCTGAATAATTTCACAGTCGAAACCGAACATGAAATTATGCGGCACGAAGGATTACAATTTCAGTGGGTAGATTATGAGGTGAATGGCGAAGCCAGAGAAGATGCCCTGGGGTATGAGGTGAAGTAACGGAAGAAAAAC
>JBEDID010000027.1:0-11052 GCA_041173745.1 Candidatus Parcubacteria bacterium
TTGTTAGTCTCAGTGGAAAAGCAGGAGATGCCCTTAAACAACTAACTTTAGTTAAATTCATGGAAGAAAGAACTGCATATTTTGCGCTTAATGATCTAATTCTTCAGGAAGAGGAATTATTAGCACGGCAGATTGAAAATCTTAATTCATTAATAAAGGAAAAGAAGCAGACATTAGATGACCAAATTAGTCAATTAGGCCTACAAAAAAATCAAATCCAATTCGACCTAGATTCAATTGAAAATTTAATTAATACGTCTACTTCTGACTTGTCTAGGATCGACATGGGGCTTTGGTCCGATGAAGAAATTACTCATTGTCAGAAACTCGCAGAAGCTGACACGCTTCAAGAAAAATGTTCAGTTGAGGTCATTACAAATAGACTTTCAGATTTACAGGCTAATCTAAACGAACTTCAATCAAGTAAAGAAAGAATTTTAGCTAGTAATGCGAGTTACATTTCTGATTTAGCTCTCCTCAAACAAGGAATCCGAACTAAAGGTCTCGAAGATTTAGAAACCAAAAATTTAACGCAAATTGCAATTCCTTTTCTGGAGAGGAAATATGCAATTGAATCGGAACTAAAGTCTTTGAAACATAAATTAGAAAAGAAAACGAATCTTTTAGCAAAACTTAATAATGAACGTAATGAGTCCAGGCGTTTTGAAAATAAACTAAGGAAGAGTAGCATAGCGTCTAATGTACTTAGCAGGGTGAATCCCTACAACTGGAGAACAAGATATGCTGCAGATGTTACCCTAGATATTAATCGTGTAGAAAAATCGATACAACAAATCAATACTGATATTCTCGCTAAAGATAATGAGGTGAGATTACTTATCGCAAAATATGCACAAGACCAGAACGAAACAAAAGACAACTCTCGTACTGAGGTTATCTCTAATCTAACAGAAAACATCAAAGCCACAACATTGGAACTGTCTTCATACGATCAAGATATTATTGTTGCACAGGATAGAATTCAAAAAGAACAATTTAATTACGATAACTCTTTAGCGCGTTATGAGGAGATTTTTTCCGATAAAACAACGTTATTATTGGCAAAACATGCTATTGAATTTAAGGCTAACCATCAAAGGCTTACTGAACAAAAGTCACAGATTGAAAAAACCTTTGATACAGTAAATCAAACCATTAAGGATTTAAAAAACGAGCTTGATGTTATCAATGAGCAGCTCGAGACAGAAGTCGCAGCGCTTACTGCAGAGATAAATACAAAAATATCATCGTTACGTGGTGAGCTTGAAATAATAAAACTGCGCTTAGAAAAAAGAGCCGATAGAATCGGAATATCAATAGTTAAAAGTTTATCCGACCCTAATTGGGTGCCAATAATTCATAACGCCAGTTACTTGACACATCAGGATTATATTACTGAACGATTGGCACAACCAATAAATAACCCTTCTTATTCTCATGCCACCTTGCCTATCTCGATACAAAATCGAATAAAACCCAGTGGAAAGAATTTTTTATCCAAAAAAGATAACTTATTAAATGCACTTACTAAAATAAATTTTATCGATTCGCCTGTAATTAATGAATTGGAGGAATTAAAGAAAATAGACAGTTTTAGTGAACTTGTTTTTGGCGGAGATGGAGAGCGACGGAAATTCTACGTCACATGCTTAGATAATCTCGATGACGTGTCACGGGTATTACTTAGACCCATGACCACAGGTCCTCGCATGATTAAGTTTTTCTCTGAGAATCTTGTGCCATGCCTATCTTGCTCAATCGAATTTAGCAAAGGTGTTAACAGTCTGCAATATTGGGATGTAGTGTTAGTACCGAATTCTGCACCAAGACCATTTGAGCGCATCCTAGAATTAGAGCGTCTAATGGGTTTTGAATCAGACATACCTGTGACGCATTCAATAAAAGAACTACTAAGCAAAGCAGGTTATGATTTTCCTGCAATTAGGGATCAGTTTCGCTCACGTGCAGACGACTGGGTTAGATATATTTCTTGGGGTAAGGATCAACTCTATAAGCAGGCACCTAAAGTCTACCTTGGCAATGGAGAACTTAATGGAACTAATTGGATTGGAGTAGGTATCTGGACAGATCGTAATAGTTACAATACGTTTATAAAGAAATCAGCAGGAGACGGTGATAAATTTCCATTAAGCTATGAGATTGGATTACTTAATAATCAATCAAGCAATGTTAGTGTTAATTTAAAAATAGGTAATGAAGTTAAAGAACATAATTTACCAGCGGGTTTGAATAAAAAAAACCCCATTTTTATGGAAATAGAAGTATCAATCAGAGACAGAAAGACTTTTGAATTCGGGGATGAAGGTGTTCGAGTGGTCTATAACTTAAGCTCGTTGAGAGGAAGTCTTACCCAAATCGAAAGGCAATCAGATTCTTTAGAAAGAGTCTTCGGGGCTCAGGATAAAACGTTAAAACCCCATATTTATCGCCAATTCGGTAAGCAATTAGGCGACTCCCCCTATTTGTCAGCAACTTTCTTCAATGTTACTCAGGCGGCACTTCCCACTAATCTCATAAAAGTACCTGATGGGGTTTGGCGAAACCAGAATCTTAACTTAGATCAAAAACTTGCTATTCAAAAGATGTTAAGTGTGCCGGATATTGCCTACATACAAGGTCCCCCAGGCACTGGTAAAACGAGCATGATTGCAGAAGCCTGCTCCCATTTTGTCAGAATGGGGAAAAGAGTTTTAATTGCTTCACAGACCAATCTTGCTGTAGATAACGCTCTTGAACGTTTGAAGGATGACCCAGAAATTCGGCCAATCAGAATCAGAGGGCAAGATAACGATGACGATTTAATCGATACTTTGGAGAACTGGTATAAATCTGCTGCGATACATACGACTAAGCATGTCTTGAACCCTCTGGCCTCCTTGTGTCTTCAAATTTCTAAGACTCAAAGATGGTTATCTACGGCGAGTTCACATCTGAGTATACAGAGGCAGACTGTAAAGGAGGTTTCCGAAATTTTACTGTCAAAACTTCAGGCACAAACAGAACTAGAAGACGCAAAACTGATTTCACAGAAAATAAACGAATGTAACGCTGATTCTAAATGGTGGGGGCACATCATTGAGGTATTAGACGGTACAGATTGGGATCCTGCGATTGGGACAAATGTGACACAACAATCTGTTTTTAGATTGTTTGAATATGCAGCCGATTTTCATCTACCGAATCTCACTGTCCCAAAGGTTGGTACATCAAGCGAAGCACTTCAAAGACATGCTCAACGACTGATTGGTCATATTAAAGCAGAAAGCTCAATCGATTCTATCAATGTAAGTAAAGTCACTTACGAAAATTTTGTTTCCAAAATTTTAATTGAATCTAACTGTGGACAACAAACAAACGAGGCGATTCAATATGAATTGGATGCGGTCAGAGTAACAGAATTTAAGTTAAAAGAAATTTCTCAGTATTTTGATGACGCTGATTCACGCCTAAGGGAAGTTAATGAGAAAATAAACTCCGCTCTAAATGAATCACCTGTATTTGTTCAGTCAAATGAACACCTTGAGGTATGCCTTTCAGATGCTATTGAAAAAGTTGAAAAACATCTCAATTTATTGAAACAACAACAGTCTGATTATGAAGTATTTAGCCCGTGGATTTCTCTTTTGCAGGACTGGAGCGATTCTATTACCAATGCTAGTGAAAAAACTCTCAAAAAGGATGAAGTATGGGAGCACTATAATAGCTCTGTCAATGTGGCCGGTATCACTTGTAACTTGAGTAATAAAACCTATGAAAATGCTAACTTAGGTAGATTTGATGTTGTCATAATTGATGAAGTCAGCAAGGCCACGCCACTTGAGTTACTTATGCCTCTTCAAAAATCACCTTGTGCAATACTTGTTGGAGATCACCGTCAACTACCACCCACATTTGAATTTAACTCAACAGACACTAAAGCTTCTGTGAACTCTCCAACCCCTGACGAAAATGATGATATGTTAGTTGACGAAGCAGTTCTACTCGAAAGATACAAACAACTTGTTACGGCTTCGTTATTTAAAGATGGGTTCGAGGAAATACATGAGTCATCAAAAGAGTCACTGTTAACGCAGTATCGCATGCATCCAGCAATAATGAGTCTCGTGAACAGGTTTTATGATAACCGTCTAAAGTGTGGCCTACCGCTTCCTGTTGAAAATGAAGAAATCCCAAAATGGGCGCAACGTGAGCATGGCCTAACCATCACATCTCCGCTAGGGGTTACTTATCTAAAACCAGATAATCACGTGCTTTGGCTCGACAGTACTAAGGACAGCCAAGGAAAAGATGTTTATGAACACAAATCAGCCCAAGGTGTACATAACAAACTAGAGGTTCAACTTGTTACAACTGTGACCAAAAAAATATTGGAAGCATTGACTGCAGCACCAGAGGGAAAAACGATATCAATTATCACTTTCTATAACGAACAAAAACGTCTTCTAAAAAAAGAGGTCGCAGACGCGATAGGAATTCCCCAGAACATGCTTCATAAAAAAAACATTGAAATAGAAACTGTTGATCGCTTCCAAGGAAAAGAGACAGATATAGTCATCGTTAGTATGGTTCGTAACCCGTCATCTCGATTGAGTCAGAAATCGAATCCAGCAAAGTTTGAACGAATTAATGTAGCCTTTTCGCGCGCTCGTGATCTTCTGGTGATTGTTGGTTCGGATACAACCTTCGGAAACTTTAAAGTAGATATTGAACCATTAGACGGCGGAAGTTCAAGAAAAGTTAATGTTTATGGGCAAATCATCGAGCAGATACGAGAAAATGGTGGATTTTGGCGAGCATCTGATGTTTTAGGAAGCGTTGCACATGGAGATACACAAAAATGAAACTAGGCGACATTACTATCCACATTCCTGTCTTTGATATCCTTGCGGATGTATCCTATAGTTATATTCCTAATTTATCCCCTATCGAAAAAGCATTAGTCGCAGCCATCAATAAATTTTCGGGAAAAACTGATATTGCGTTTACAAATATACCTATTGGTGACCTTTTCAGAGACCTATATGGGTTGTCTGGCGCTGACTTATTTATGCCTGAAGTGATTGATTCGCTTATCGACAGAGGACGAATACACCGCATAGGACACTTAAGTGGGACTTCCCGAGAACTTATGATTAAAGATCTAGGTATAGGAGTAGGTGTGTTACAAACACGAGAAATGTCCACCGTAAATAGTAAGCCTGATCAGAGTAATCAACAGCTAACTGTAGTTAAAAGATTATATGATCCCATCTCGGCTGAAGTTTTATCGTCTAACGGAGAAGTGTTTGTCAGTTCGCCCGGTTCTTATGCCATACCTGCCGAACCGTTTCATAATCAACTAGAGAAATCCTGGATAGAGAGGGAACTGAGTGATGAATTAGATCAGGAAGTAAAAGTATTCAGTATCAAATTAAGCATCACAAATACCGTATGGAGAACCGTATCAGCAACTTTAAATGTCGAAGGCAATCAACTTTCTTTAATAACAGCAAAAGAATCAATACAAAGCTATTTGTCGAATTTGCGGCCAGAAACGCGCAAGCAATGGTTTACTTCACAGCAAGCATCATTTGATAAAAATAATGAATTAATGCTCCCTGAGGGATCTATTTATCCTTTTGTTATTCCAGAAAATGTGGATGGGTTAATCATTGCCTGTGGTTTACTACACGAAGAATTAAATACTTTACTTATTCCCAAGGGCACGTGCTTGCTCAATGTTGTTCCGAGATTGGATGATAGTCCAACTTTTACAATAGAGAAATGTATCGATCCTGAGCGGGGACTTATCATAAATCATGCATTTGATCTACACGGAATAGAAAGTGCTATTTTATGGTGTGACTGTGGATATAATCTAATTTCTGTGAAACTTAATTGGCAAAGTACTGAAATTACTGTCAGGGTAGCTGTTCCGATTTTTGGTTACACTGAACATGAAGAGATTAAAAACTTAATTGAAGTTCTCCAAGACGAGGCATCTGTATCACAAGACCCAATCCTCAGTGTATTACCTGGATTTTGGCTAGACCCCCAAGATTTTTGGTCACATGTTTTTACAAATTTCTCAAGCTTTTTAAATGTACCAGAAAAACTACAATTCTTGGAATTAATCGTATCAGGTCTTCAAACGCTATGGAATACAGGGAATGCTAATATTGAGCAGTCATTTCCACTTGAATCTTTGAAAGCTCAATTAGAACCAACTTTTTTGTCATTGAGCGAAAGTCAGCTTTCTCACCTAATAGAAATACTCAGTAACTTCCAATCTTGGTTTACTAGAGATATTGATTTGTTATCTCTTTTACCAGAACCCAGAACATTGGAGGAGTCATCAAAACTAAGAGTGCAATTTATCACCAACAGTATTGTTTTTGACTACCCAAGTCCAGTTTATGGAGACCATATCATTAATGTGTTGTTAGCCAAATTCCCTATTATGGATTGGCTTGGAAGTTATCCACCACAAAACGAATTTGAAGAGCTACTAACAGCACTTGCAAAGCAATTTTTTCAACTCGAAAATTCCAGTTATGATCAGACTAACTCTTCAGTCTATGCTGGAAGTGAACGCACTAGGGGCTTAGAATCTTGGTGGAACTTGTTTTCGCAATTAGATGCTTTTTATCCAGCAGCTAGCAGGGGACTTCCTGATAAATTTAAAACGCTAAACAACGAAGCAAAAAATCTAATTGTTTCTGCCCCGAATAGAGATGTTATCGCATTTGATACAAATGTCTTGGTAGATGATAGAGATCTAGTTGACCAACTTTTACCCAATGACTTTCTAGTTTTTCCACGAGTAATAATGAGGGAGATAGATAAACTAAAAACACCAAAGGATAAAAATAACTCTAATGAAGTAAAAACTGCTGAAATGTTTAGAATCAATAGCCGATCTAATCTTAGATCTATAAATACATTACCTGCAGATTCAATTGTATTGCCAGAAGGTAATTATGATTTACTTAGACCTGATGAACCAAATGATAATGATGGTTTGATCATCTCCTGCCTAATCCCATATGTTGCTCAAAGTCTTAGCGTCACTCTGGTGTCAAAGGACGTAGATCTTCCATTAAGGTGTCGAGAGTACGGAATAAAGGTAATTGATGCAAAATCTTATCGCGTATCACAAAAAGAGAAAAAAGGGAGAATGGTTTTATGAGCTACGCAGCAGATAGACAATGGCAGATCGATAGAGAAAAGCGCCGTCAACTTCATCTTGCGCGAATTCGTGAAACAACGCGTGAATTCGCAATTCGTAATCGTGAACGTATGAATTCAATTATTGAGCAGGGACTTGATGTTTACGTTACTAAGGAGATTGCTGAGTGTCAGGGGCTACTGAGTCAGGTCGAGCGCTTTTTGACTAGCGATCCAGAACAAGCACGCGACAAAAATATACGATTATCGACGATCCTTAAGCCGCTGTTTTCTGAAGCCAGAACTAATCTTCGAGCAGATCAAATCGCTACGCGTGAAGCAGAAAAGAATGCTCGTGAATTAGCAAGAGTAGATGCGCTCGAAAAATTAGAGCGTGAAAAAGATGAAAGTATTCAGCACATAAAAGAACTAGAAAATTCCAGAATGGAATTACTTGAATTAGTGCGTAATTTTATTAATGAACTACCAGGTATAGAAACTAGAGATTTTGCATATGACTCCTTAGAAATGCTTCGTACAGAACTTAAGTCAATTGAAATAGAGTCTAGTAACCTTGCGTATCAGAAAACGAAATTATTGGAACGTTTGTGTCATATAAAATGTGATGCTATAGCAAGCGCTGAAGAATGGAAAGTCCAAAATAATATAATAGAGACTACTCACAGAGTGACATTAGATCTTTTAGATTCCAAATCCTCATTCACAAACCTAAAAGACACTATAGCGGTGAATGCCGTGATTGCATTACAACAAAAGTTCGAAAACAGAACTATCGATCCTGATGAGGTTGATTTTGAATTGTCGCAAATTAAGACCGAGTCTGATATTAGAGCAGAAAATGAAGCAGAACGGAGCCACCTTGTTAATTCATTATGTGAGAGTTTGCGATCTACAGGCTTTACAGTTGCCCCTCCTAGATTCGATTCCAAAGGCGATAACGATGTAATAATATCAGCAAAAAAGCCTAGCGGCGTTGAAGCAGCGTTTAAAGTTAAAATTGATGGCGGATTGATTTATAAGTTTGATCGGTATCAAGGACAGTCATGTTTAAATGATGCAAAAGAAGTGTTGCCGAAACTTGAGTCTATTTACAATATTGATCTCACAAAGGAAAACGTAAGCTGGCGCAATCCGGATTTTACATCAGCATCTGCGCGTCAGTTGCCAATTTATGACCAGGAATCCAAAAAATGAGTATGCCGAAATATCCTGAATGGATCGAATCAATAATTTCGAATGCTGGTTTGATAAGAGGACTAATAGTTCATGGTGAGGTATTCGATATTCGTCGCAATCCTTTAACTCTAGAATATCAGCGTATATCAAGTCTTGTAGCTTCTTTACTAGAAGATGGATCTTTTGAAAAGGTTATTGTCTGGGATCCGATTAACAGTATCAGAGTATCAGACCAACCAATTTGGGATAAGCTCTCTAGTGATTTTTCACCATCCAGTTCTTGTAATTTATATCCTTCTGCTCCAGGTAATGAGTTTGGCGAAAATATAAGTAAAGAAAATGTTTCCTTGGATTATTTTCTATCTATTGTTCATTACGTCTTAAGCAATGGTTCAGAGGAGAACGTGGCTTTCGTTATGGATTATGCAAACTTAGCTCTACCCAGTGGTCAAAACATGCAAATTGACGATAAAAGACTGGTTTCTAGGTTGGTCGCTGCTCTGACGGAATCAAAAGATGCTCATAAAAATAATGCGAACAATATAATTGTATTGATTAGTCCAACAGATACTGCTCTTCCGAGAATCAGTCTGCCTGGGTCGGCATTTTTAAAAGATATTTCCGTACCTATGCCGAGTCGAAATGAACGCTTGGAATTTCTTGCTGACCATTTTTATGAATGGCAAATTCTTGATCGACCACGACCTGGACAGAAATCTTATGGAGATTTAATTGATTTACTGGATGGCATGTCATTAAAAGATATGCTTAACATTGGTGAACTATCTAAACGTACAGCTAAGAGAAAACCCCTCTCAATTGAACGTTTAATAAGTCTTTATAAACATGGAATACAAACTAGTCCTTGGGAAAATCTGAGCAGAGAAAAACTTTTAACTCTTTCAGATGAATTATCAAAGCGTGTTAAGGGACAAGATCATGCTATCAAAAAAGTTAAGCAAATCGTCATTCGCGCACACTCTGGACTTGCTGGACTCCAGCACTCCAAATCGAGACAAATGCCAAAAGGAACACTCTTTTTTGTTGGTCCGACAGGGGTTGGTAAAACAGAACTTGCAAAAGGATTGGCTGAATTTCTATTTGGGGATGAAGAGGCATTCATCCGATTTGATATGTCAGAATTTAATCATGAGCATAGTGACCAACGTTTAATAGGTGCCCCTCCTGGCTATGTAGGCTATGAAGAGGGAGGACAGTTAACTAATGCAATAAGAAAACGCCCATTTTGTGTGCTCTTATTTGATGAGATTGAAAAAGCACATGTAAGAATTTTAGATAAATTTTTACAGATTCTAGAAGATGGTCGATTAACTGATGGCAGAGGCCAAACCGTTAGTTTTTCAGACTCAGTCATTATATTTACTTCGAATATTGGCGCAGCTCATGTTGATCCAAACCTTCCTGACAGTGAAGCCCAATCTGCGTTTCTTGAAAGGGTAAAAGACCACTTCGTAAAGCAGATGGGTCGTCCAGAACTATTAAATCGAATTGGTGACAACATAGTTGCATTTAACTTTGTGAGATCACTTGACTTTTTGGCCCAAATCGTTAAAGGAAAACTGCACTTTCTTGAGGAGCAATTGAAGGATAAATACGGAATAATCTCACTAAGATTTGTTGACGAAGCAAAATGTATGGAAGCTATCTCGTCTCATGTAGAACAAGGAATGGGGGGGAGAGGCGCATTAACGGCACTCACATCAAACTTATTGGACCCTCTTTCATTATTTCTTTTTGAAGAGGTGCCAGATAATTCAGTGTGTTTTGGTAAGTCACTGGAAGTCAAATTAGCTGACTCTGGCTCGCCAGAGTTATTTACATTCAAACTACTAGCAGAATGAACAAACTTATCAACATTGCTAAAAGATTAACAAATACTACAGTAGAAGGGCCTGGTATACGTTACGCGCTATGGATGCAGGGCTGTAATGTCGGCTGTCGTGATTGTTGTAATCAAAATATGCTTCCATTCGAACCCAGACAAATAGCACCTACTGATATTATTTGTGAAGAAATATACAGAGCATTGATCGATTATCAGATCGAAGGTATTACGCTATTAGGAGGGGAGCCAACTTTGCAGGCAGATGGCCTTTGTGAGATTGCTGAGTTTTGCAACAAACTAAATCTGTCTGTATTTTTGTTTACAGGCCTAAAACTTGATCGATTGAGGGAACTTCAACGATCAGGAGTTGACGCATTATTAGCACACTGCGATGTAGTAGTCGATGGACCTTTTTTACCAACAAAACCAGATAAATCGCGAAATTGGGTTGGATCGACTAATCAGCAATTCCATTACTTAACATCTTTCTATGATACTTCTATAGAGACAAATCGTGATTATTCTCCTTCTATTGAAATACATTTGAGAACAGATACAACTTGTTCTGTCATAGGCTCCCCATTTTTAGTCAATCAATGACAACTAATCTCGAAAACATCGGCGCCCACGCTGAACAGCGAGTTTTCGATGCTTTAAAATCTTTACCTTCTCCATGGCAAGTATTCCCAACTGTAGAGTGGCGTTTATTGCGTGGAGAAGGTGAAGTAATTGGTGAGGCGGATTTAGTTATTTTTCACCCGCAATTTGGCTTAATAGTCTTTGAAATTAAAGCCGGTGCGGTTAATGTTAAAGAGGGTCAATGGCTTTACGCTTCTGGTTTA
>JBEDID010000028.1:0-10628 GCA_041173745.1 Candidatus Parcubacteria bacterium
GTGTGCAAAGCGGCTTCCCTGCTCTCGATAATATTCTTGCCGGCTTTCAAAAATCCGACCTTATCATTCTGGCCGCTCGACCGTCTATGGGTAAGACTACTTTTGCCCTCGACATTGCGCGTAATTCGGCGCTAAAATATGGCGCTTCAGTAGGAATTTTTTCACTCGAAATGAGTGACCAGCAGCTGGTTGACCGTATGCTCGCGGCGGAATCTGGCGTTGACTCTTGGAAATTGCGCACCGGCCGTTTGTCTAACGACCATGAGTACGAAGCTCTGCAAGAAGCGATGAACAAACTGCACAAAGCACCAATTCACATTATTGATGAAGCGGCGATGAATATTGTGAAAATGCGTTCGGCGGCTCGTCGTCTTAAAAATGAACATGGACTCGATATGTTGATTGTCGATTACCTTCAGCTCATGTCACCTACCGCCTCAAAAGGCAGTGATTCGATGGTGCAACAAATTACTGAAATTTCTCGGTCACTAAAGATTCTGGCTAAGGAACTTAATATTCCGGTAATTGCCTTGTCGCAGCTGTCGCGTGCGGTTGAGCAACGAGGTGGCAAGCCGCGTTTGTCCGACCTACGTGACTCTGGCTCTATCGAGCAGGATGCCGACGTTGTAATGTTCATCCACCGCGAAGATAAAGCCAATCGTGATAAAGAATCAGAGCGCCCAAACATCGCCGAAATCATGGTGGAAAAGCATCGTAACGGTGCTGTCGGTTCGGCTGAACTCTACTTCGACGGCGCCCACGTGCGCTTCCTCAACCTCGATACACATCATGCTACAGCTCCTGGTGCTGGCTCAAGTTCACATGATGATTTCTAACTATGAACAACCTAGATAAACTTATATCACTTTTTGAAACTTTTCCTGGGATTGGTGGCCGACAAGCCAAGCGTTTTGCTTTTCATGTATTAACTATGAGCGAAGCAGACACAGCCGAATTAGCTAAGTTAATTGCCGAGCTTAAAAGTAACGTGGTGGAATGCGCCAGCTGTCACCGTTTTTACTCTACCCAAACTGGCAATACTTGCGCTATCTGTAATTCGTCCAACCGCGACCACAGTCGCTTATTACTTGTAGAACGTGATTCTGATATATTGGCCATTGAACGCGCTGGAATGTATGACGGCCTCTATTTCGTGTTTGGCGGCACAGTACCGCTCTTGAGCACCTCAGACAACACCAGGCTGCGCGGTGGCGCACTCAAGGCTACAGTTGAGACCCGCTTACCGGAAGGATTGTCAGAAGTAATTATTGGTTTCTCTATTAATCCCGATGGCGAAAACACCGCCCGGTTTGTGGAGTCGATTATTGGAGCAATGTTAAAGGAAAAAGACGTAAAACTCTCCTACCTCGGCCGCGGTCTTTCCACTGGCAGTGAGCTCGAATACGCTGATACAGAAACCATAAAGAACGCGTTGCGGAATCGAGGGTAACTTAATCCTTAAAACTAAGACTCTCTATAAAAGCTTTATCATTATCCCATAATTGAATCTCAATACTATGATTATTTTTTTGTATTGATATTGTAGTAAATTCTGGACAATCATCACTCTCACAAAAACTAGGCTTAACTTTTTTAAACACTGCCTCAACACCGTCAATCATAATTTTTTCTTCCGAAATTACAATTGGTTGTGGTAAGCTTTCTAAATCTTCATAATCAATGTAAATCAAAACAAGAGGGTGAGTTAATTTGTTATTCTTGAACTCTTCATCACTAAAAACACTAATCTCCTTTTCTTTTTTACCGAAGTCATTGGGATTTCTTCGTTCGCAAACTACTGAGGTCTCAGAATACGAAAAAGACAAACCGGTGGTTTCTTCTTGATAGACTTTAGGTGGATTATTTTTAAAGTCAAAGATTATACAAGATTTCTTAAGCTCAGCAAAAAACTGTTCTTTTGGGTCTAAAGAAGTTTTGCTTTCTGATAAGATTTTAGATTGGTATCCGAAATAGATAACTACACCTAATACTATGATTACTGAAATTATTGAAGCCTTTTTCATATAATTTTATTATATAACTTTATAAGTACATTAAAAAGAGGTGTCTGGAGACACCTCGAAAATATTTAATCGGGAGGAAAACCACATTGAGGTAATTTTATAACTTTTGTATCTTTTCTTGGACAAACAACAGCCCTTCCTTTATAGTCAGCCCACCAGCTCTGGCTATATTTAGTAATCTTACTTCCTTCTCGATATGTTACAACAAAATAGTAAGAAAATGGATTCTCATCTGGTGACCAGCAACCAGTTCTAAAATCCATTCCGACTTTTGATGTGTACATACAATAATTAGAACCTGTTATTGATGTTTTTAGAAATCCACCATTCTGTGAATAGTCAGGAGTGAAGACCATTTTTTTAAGGAAGTTATCCTCAGGATTCAACTCCTCAACTGACGAAAAACCACCTTCATCAACCAGTATGTTAAATGCTTTGATACTTCCATTCACAAAAAATGCTATTTTCCATTTCTCACCATAAATTGAAAACGATCCCACACTCTCTCTTGCAGAATTCATTACTGGAATAAGTAAAGCAACATTTTTGCTTACTTCGCGCAGCATAAACTTATCTTCGTCTAAAACAAGACCAAACTCATTAACCAGATTTTCAGCTGAAAGATATCGAGCATCGTTTCTACTTTTATCTAGTACCGAGTTTATTTCTTGAGCATTAGCACTTCCAATAGACAATGTCAGAAAAATTACAATATATTTAATTAGGTTCATTAGAACCTCCTATAAACAAATTTTAAAAGAACTTGTAAGAACAAGGTTAATTGATCATTCAATTAACTTTTTGATACTAGCATGGGGGGGGGCATTAATTGCAAGTTTATGATACAAAAAAAGCGACAAGTCCATTTTTGGGACTCACCGCTTTTTTAAACCTAAAGTTTTACTTAATAGAATCAATTGTCACAGCTGCGTAGTGTTGACGGTGACCAATTCTTCGGTCGCGGTTACTCTTAGCTTTGTAACGAACGATAGTAAGCTTCTTTCCTTTCTTTTCTCCAGCATAAGTAGCTTTTACCTTTGTGCCAGTGTATGGAGTGCCAATGGTTGATGAAGTTCCGTCATCGGTCATGAGAACTGAATCAAATTCAATCTTATCTCCTTCTTCGTGTTCACCAAGTAACTCCACTTGTAGAGTATCACCAACACGCACGATATACTGCTTTCCGCCAGTAGCGATGACAGCAAAAGGTGCTAGGGTTTTTGTTTCTGTAGACATATTGTGAAGGAGTATACAAGAATTCTCATATTTTGCAATCATTTTAGGGGGAAATCAAAGCTTTACTATTCATTAAACTTGTACTATATTAAAATTGTCCTACAACCAACGGAGAAAGACCATGACGAACGACAATAAAAATATAGATTTCATGACAGAAAATCTACTCGAGTTCTTTTTTAAAAGTGAGATTTTCAGCCCAACTATTTTTGTAGTTTTACTTTTAGCTATCGGATTCTTTTCCTATGCTATAAATAACTAACGAAATTTCAAATAAATGTTAGAACCACAATACCCATGATAATCTTTTATACATGGGTATTTCTATACTCAAATATCGTCTTTATGTGGCTTATCAATTGACAGAACATCGATTCCAATAGTTTCACCGGTAATGCGTGTCACATCTTTATCAATCTTATTTAACTCCTTATAACCAGCGTTATAATGATTGACGGTCGAAGATAAGGTGTTGCCTAGTTTATTGTAAAAATCTTCATACTTTGCAATATGGACACTTAATTTTTCCACATTTTTGATGATATCCTGCGCCTTTTCCTCAATCTCCATCGCCTTCAAACCTTGCATAACGGTCTGCAAATAAGCCAAGAAAGACGTTGGAGAAACGATAATGACTTTGAATTTACCGGCCGCCCGCTGGATTAAATTTTCCTCACTGCCCCCAATTTTGTTCGACAACAAATCGTAATAGATTCCCTCATGCGGAATAAACATAAACGCAAAGTCGGTGGTTTTTTCGCTTGGTCGAATATATTTGGCAGTTTCTGTGATTCGTAATTTAAGATCATTCAAGAAAGTTTTTTCGTACTGAGCTTTGTCAGCTGGCTCCCTCGCTTCGATGTAACGATTGTAGTTTTCGAGTGAAAATTTAGAATCAATCGGAATCACCTTACCTTTGACAAACACCACCGCATCGACAATCTCTCCATCATCAAAAGCGTACTGCATCTTAAAGCTGTCTGGTGGAAGCACATTTTGCAGTACGGTTTCAAGATAGTATTCCCCAAGAATCCCTCTTTGTTTCGGATTTTTTAAAATATCTTGCAGCTCTTTCAGCTGGTCAGCCACTTTGAAGACTTGCTTTGAACTCTCCCCCACTTCACTCACGTGTTTTTGCACACTGATTAATTTCTCACCCACACTTTCTTGAATGTATTTAATTTGCTCGTTGACGTCTTTAGAAATTGTCTGCATCAACTTCTGACTTTCAGAAAATTGCACTCGACTGCCTTCGCGCATGGTTTTATTAGCCTCGCTCAACTTAGAATCCACTGTGCGTGACAATTCTTCAATACGCTGCATCACTAATAATGCTTGTTGATTATCTTGTGGTGTTTCCACTTTTGGCTGAAGGAGTTTATAAACCACAAAGACATTCACCAACAACATAAGAACTATTAGTGCAATAATGAGTATTTCCATATAGAAAACATCATACCATTTTTGTTTTAGAAATTTGTGATATTATGAAAATATGTCAATACATCAAGATATTAAAGATTCTCTAAAAGTTGCCCTAAAAGCCCGAGAAGTGGTCAAATTACGGACTATTCGCAGCATGTTAACCGCATTTACCAATGAATTAGTCGCCACTGCTCGCACTCCGCAAGACTGGCTTAAGGATGAAGAGGCGCTAGCAGTCATTAAACGCCTTGCTAAACAACGCAAAGAGTCTATTACCCAATACGAGGCCAATGCCCGCCCAGAACTAGCCATACCCGAAAAAGAAGAGCTGGAAGTGCTAGAAAGTTACCTCCCAACCCTAATGACCCAAGACCAAATCCGCCCCATCGTCGAAGCAAAAATGGCCGAATTGGGAGTAACCGACAAAAGCAAAATGGGTATTTTAGTCGGCAACATCATGAAAGAACTAGCCGGCAAAGCCGACGGCGCCGATGTGAAGGCGGTGGTTGAGGGGATGTTTTAGGATCATTATTCATTTAAATTCTAGAATTAAATTAATAGCGTTACATCCGAGAGTGATAATGGGGACATGATAATAGGAACAGGCACAATATCTAATATCCCTCCACAAACTTCACCAGCAAACGCACAGGTTCTCCAGTCGCGCCTTTAGCTAATTTATCGGCAGGGATACTGTCCATTCTTGGTGCAATATCTATGTGGGCCCACGGGGTTTTCTTGGGGGCAAAATATGAGAGAAAGGCTGCGCCTTCAATACAACCAGCAAAGCGGGAGAAGTTAGTCGCTATATTGGCCACGTCGGCACGATAGCTTTTTAATGATTGCTTGTATTCGTCCCACAGTGGTAAGGGCCACATTAAGTCACCGGTTTCTTCACCAAGTTTTACCAATTGCTCTCGAAGTGCGTCGTCTTTTGTCATGATTACGCTGGTAAATTGACCGAGTGCCACCAAAGATGCGCCAGTTAAGGTGGCAACATCCAACATTACTCGGGGCGAGTAATACTTATCGGCGTAAGTCATCGCATCAGCCAAAACCATTCTCCCTTCGGCGTCGGTATGGAGAATTTCGACTGTTTTGCCAGACATCGAAGTCGCGATGTCGCCCGCGCGCATACTGTTGGCAGAAATGGCGTTCTCGGCGACCGGAATCAGAGCGATCACATTTTTCTTGATACCAAGCAAAGCAATCGCTCGCATTGCCCCAATCACTGTCGCACCACCTGACATGTCCATATGCATTTCGTGCATACCACTCGGCTTCACATTAAGTCCACCACTGTCATAGGTAATTCCTTTGCCAATTAAAGTAATTGGTTGTTCAGTTTTATTGGTTTTAGTCGGCTTGCCAGCGCCCCAATACTCAACCACAATTAAGTTTGGTCCGTCGACTGCCCCCTTTCCCACCGCCTCTAACAAGCCCATTTTTTCAGCCTTAATTGCTTTAGTATCAAGAATTTTGATGGTAGCAGTGGTGCTGTGCAAAATTTCCTTTGCGGCCGCTGCCAACTTACTTGGAGTCATGTCTTCCCCACTAGTATTAGCAATGTCGCGAGACAGGTTGGCAGATTGACCGATGGTGAGGCCGGCGGAAAAGCTTTGCTTTTCCGCCGGCGCGCTCACTCCACACACCAAAATCTCCTGCAAACCACCTTCAGCTTGCTTACCAGTTTTATACTTATTAAACTCATACTGCGCCAACTCAAGATTTTCTCCCAGTGTACGGAAAAACCACTCAGTCCCCATCGCTTCGAGCGCTGGCATACCCATTGCTCCTAGATGAATCGCAATGTTTTCGAGCTGATGTGCTTTTGAGGTTTGTACGATTGTTCGCACCAAAGTCCGAAACGAACGCAACGTCGCCTTCTTCCGCTTCCCCGCTCCCATCCGATATTCCAAGTGTCCATCGGTAGTCTCAACCAAACGATGCCAAGTCGGCTTATCTTCCGTCAAAATTATCCGGCAATATTTCTGCGCAACATCAGCCAACGTCTTGTTGGTAGTGGTAATTTTTGTCATGTTCAATATAATAACACTCATTTCCCTCACGATAAAATAAAACAGCTCGCCTAAACGGAAACCGGGGCAGGCACAATATTTTCATGTCCACATTTATACAAGAAAATTTTGATGCGTTGACCCGTCTTACGCAGTCAAGTAATGATGCTGTAAAAATTAAAAGACCCACCGCATATCCTATGCAGTGGGTTGATGTTGAAATTAATCGCTACTTACTTGTTACGATTATCCTTTTTAGGGACACAGTGGGCGGTTTTTCTTCCACCCTTATCTCGCACTATGACATGTGAGTGATTTTGTTTAGAGCCACCACCAGCCGTTGAGAGAAAGTGAGTTTTTGTAGAACCGCGAGAACGTTCGACTTTCTTATTAGAAGAAGAACCATCGCTACCCATTAACCAACCTAACCATCCCATAGGGACCTCCTAAATAACAGTTTGGCAAAATCGCCACTTAGACTATATAATGTAAATCGAAAATAATCAATATTAAAATGAACGAAAATCTACCAATTACTACACTAATCGGCGCAACGATAGAGACATTGAAGGAAGTAGGTGAGAGTAAAGACATCTCTCTTTTACTATCAGCAATCGACCTGAAGACCCCTAGCCTATTGCAGGATTTCATCATCGAACTGTCTTTAACTTCCAACCCACAAGAAGAAGTCGGTGTTGGTTGCTACTCACTCGAATATATTGAACGTGCGTACAATGAATTCATACAAACAGGAAAGACAGATTTACTTAACATGATTAAGTAAGCAATACATGGGTTTTATTGCACCTTTCCTTATTTACTCTATTTACACAATATAATAACACTCATTTCCCATCTCATAAAATAAAACAGCTCGCCGAAACGAGCTGTTAGGTTTAACTAAATACGCAAGAAATCCTTTTGTTCGGATTCAAACTGCTCCCATAATGTTTCCCAGTCTTGTCTAAAAACCGCCAACCAAATTTCATCCCAATATTTTCCTCGGGTGTAAAATTGTGCTTTGCGCCGACCTTCTTCAACGTAACCACATTTGTGACTGTATTTAACACTGCGGTCATTGAAAGCAATCACGTTAGAACAAATCTTGCGTAAGTTGAGTGTATGAAAAGCGTATTCCAGCACCAGCATTTTGGCTTCTGTACCATAACCCTTTCCCCAGTACTCCTTTTCACCAATCATAGCGCCAGTTACAGCCGTACCTTGACGAAAATCAATCGCATGCAAGCCCATGGTACCAATTGGTTTACCATCAACCACTATCATAAAAACGATATTTCTATCCCTTCTAGTGCGCAGACTCTTAACCCATTCCCTTTCATCCTCCTCCATCATCGGCTGATAGGACGCGAGAAATTGTCTAACTTCTGGGTCATTAATCCACTTGACCAAGAGTGGTACGTCACTTTCAAACACTGGACGCAATTCAATACGTTTACTTTTTCTAAAGTAAACTTCAGATTCTTTGGTTTCTGTAGTATTCATTTGATAACCTCATTTGCTGTAAAATAACAAAAAGAACAACCTGCTAAATAAAAACCTCAGCTTCTAGATAGCTGAGGTTTTTCAATAAAATGGGAGATTTTATGATATTTTTTGTGTTGAAACACCACAGCTAGCTACAAGATTTATATGACCAATTCGTGAACCACAAGCAAAAAGACCCATGACCGGCGAATTGACTGCTGTATAAATTTTGTGCGCTGTTAATTGCATTATTTAAAGATACCACTATTTTTAATGTTGTAAAGCAAAAGCAGCAAAATCTTTCAGATTTTGCTGCTTTTAACTTCTGCTTAATTTTCTATATCTCCGCAGTTTCACTCTGGTCTTTTGAAGTCAGAGTATCGATACGGTTAATATCACGTGGAAATAAGGCGGTCTCCTTTACATTTTTTGCACCACAGAACTTTGCCGTTAAGCGCTCAAGTCCCATCCCAATTCCGCCATGCGGTGGAATTCCATATTTGAAGGCTTGTAGGTAATACTGGAATTTATCGGGGTCGAGACCTTTGTCTTTAATCCTCTGGACTAATTCATCATAATCATGCACGCGCTGTCCGCCGGAACACATTTCCAAGCCGCGGAAAAGCAAGTCAAAACTCCGTGTAAATTCTGGACAGGCTGGGTCAACGTGAGTATAAAATGGACGCTTACTAGTAGGGAAATGTGTCACGTACACAAAATCAGAACCCCAGTGCTTGTTAGCATATTCACAAATAAAGCGTTCGTCCTCTGGTTCCATGTCAGGTTCCTTGGTTTTATCGACTCCGGTTTCCTTCTTGATAAGTTCCTGCACTTCTCGCAGGGTCATGACCGGAAATTCCTTCGGCGCTAAAGCCTCTTCAGCTCCGAGCAGTTTGAGCTCTGCGGGGCAATGAGTATTGATACGCTCCACAATCGCGCGGATTAATTCTGTCACCAACGCAATCACGTCGGTATGGTCTTTAATAAAGCCCATTTCGAGGTCGAGCATGGAGATTTCACTCAAGTGCCGGGTGGTAGCACTTTTTTCAGCACGGAAAGTCGGCCCCGTTGCAAACACTCGCTCAAATACACCCACCATGATTTGTTTATACAACTGCGGACTAGTAGCCAAAGAAGCCTCAACGCCTTTAAAATATTTAACTTTAAATACTTCGGCTCCACCTTCAGCATCGCCACCGACTAATTTTGGTGCTTGAAATTCAGTAAAACCTTGGGCAATTAAAAAATCACGATAAGCTACCAATATTTCATGTTGAACTTTAAACATCGCCCGTTCGCGCGGACGGCGGAGAGTGAGTGGTCGATAATCAAGCAGCGTGTCGAGATTGATATCAGCGTCCATATCAAATGGCATTGCTTCTGCTTTGTTCAATACTTCAATACCGGTAATTTCGAGTTCAATGTCACCGTTTTGATGGTTGGCGTTGATCATTTTTTCTGGACGCTGGTTAACAATTCCAGTCACAGCGACAGCGTATTCTTGGGTTAAATCTTTAGCGATTTCCAGCACTTCCGGTTTACCAAAAACCACACCTTGAATAATCCCCGAGCGGTCTCGGAAATCAAAAAAGGCCATTTTACCTTGTTGTCGCGCTACGTCGACAATTGAATTAATAAGTACTTCTTCTCCGATTTTGGTGCGGAGGTCTGCAATTAATGTTCGTTCCATAAAGATTATATTGAGCGTAGAGACAAAAAATGCCCCTACAAACATATTAAGATTAATAATACATTCGCAGGGGCGATTCACATCTGTGATGAGTCGCGGTGCCACCCTACTTCAGTTTTGGAAGAATACCAAAACTCTCGTTACTTCGTCACTCATCACCTCCACAGTGTCAGCTGCTTCAAAGGTTTATATAGAGTATCCTGCTTAAGTTTTCTCGTCAAATTTTATATAAAAAAAACGGCTCTTTTTAGGGAGCCGCGGTGGTTATTTAGATGGAACCTGAGCAATTTGGATTCGGTACGCACCGTTACTTGTACGGTTGACCACTATAGTAAATTTATTTAAAGAAAACTTACCAAATGATTTTAAAACTGATAATACAAATTTCTGAATAAGCTCTGTTGATGGGCCGGAAATAGTTTTATCAATTTGAATTGGTTGGTAAATTTTTATTTTGTTTACAGTATCTTCACTTATGAAGACAAGATTACTCTTTGTTTCATTTCCTGCTATATGCAAAGCGGCAAACAGCTTAATGTTTGGCTGTACCGCAGTTAATAATGCGTTTATTTTGTTTACTTTATTCACGATTTCCTCTCTTTTCTACAGTTAAAAAACATTAAAGCAACCAATATAATAACATGAATAACACTTTAGTCAACCCACAGTTCCCCAATTATTAACTCTGCCATAAGTTTAGTCGATTATATATGAATTACACAAACAACCACCAAATCACCACAATCATCT
>JBEDID010000029.1:0-10492 GCA_041173745.1 Candidatus Parcubacteria bacterium
GATTAGGATAGATTGTTCCAGCTTCATCTTGCCATTCATAAACTGAAGCAAAACCTTCAGCTTCAAGCTTTTGAATGTAGCGTTCGGAGAGTTCCATGGTTTGATTATGCCACAAACTAAGTGTCTTGTCTTTGTTTATCTACTGAGATTAGGGAGTTTACTCGACATGTGGTCATAAATCACTAAGTATATTTGTTCACTACGTTCCAAATCTACTAAGTGTTTCCGACCCTGGCTCAGCTGCATTTTGCCCTAGGAAGGGGCAAAATACATGCTTCCGCCTTACCCACGAGCCGTAGCCACGCAGTTGGCTTACTAAAGCATTAAAAATAGCGCCATTGGCGCTATTTTTAATGCTTTGCTCGTGTGCACCTACCAGGACTCGAACCCAGAACGACTGATCCGAAGTCAGTTGTGATATCCATTTCACCATAGGTGCAAACTTGTACTTAACACACGTTTTGTATCAGTGCGCACATCATACGTCGAAAAGAGGGAAAAAGCAACGGTTTTCTGTTAGAATAGCTAACATGAAGATTGAGACTAAATATATACCAACTGAAGTTCAGTTAGTAGCCAAAACATTGGAAGACAACGGGTTTGAAGCTTATATAGTAGGTGGCTGTACGCGAGACATCTTTCTTGGCAAAGCACCAAAGGATTGGGACCTCACCACCAATGCATTACCGACCGATATTCAAGCCTTGTTTCCTGAACATTATGCCAATAACGACTTCGGAACGATCGGGATAAAGACTGAATCTGAAGACCCGACTTTACACATCATAGAAGTCACCCCATACCGCACTGAGAGCGGCTACAGTGACGCTAGGCGGCCCGATAACGTGACATTTGGTGTTTCCTTAAACGAAGACCTTAAACGCCGGGATTTTACCATTAATGCTCTTGCTTACCGGATTACCACAGATGAACTGGTGGATTTATTTGACGGTATCGGTGACATCAAAGCTAAGCGCTTGACGGCGGTTGGTGATGCTGAAGAACGTTTTGCGGAGGATGCTTTACGTATGATGCGGGCCGTACGTTTAGCGGCCGAACTTGATTTTGTTATCGAAAGCAAAACTATGGCGGCTATTTTACAACACAGTAGCCAATTAAAGCGCATTTCTATTGAACGTGTTGCGAGTGAGTTTTTACGTATCTTACAGTCAAAAACACCGATGCAAGGTGTAGTGTTTATGGAAAAACTTGGTTTATTGGAACAGTTTTTACCAGAATTTACCGTCGCTATTGGTTGTGAGCAGGGTGGAATTCATGCTTATGATGTTTATGAGCACCTTTTACGCACCTTACAAGCCGCCGCAGACAAGGATTTTTCACTAACTATGCGTCTAGCTGCTCTATTTCACGATATTGGCAAACCAAAGACACGCCGCTTAGGTGGTAAAAACAAAAAATATAGCTTCTTTGGACACGAAGTAGTTGGCGCTAGGATGACTAAAGAAATACTCGAACGACTTAAACTCCCGCGGGAATTAATTGATGAGGTGGTTGCCTTAGTGCGTTGGCATATGTTCTTTTCGGATCCTGATGAAATCACTCTCGCTGCCGTGCGGCGTACAATTGTTAGAATAGGGGAGGACAATATTGAAAATCTACTGAACTTGAGAGTTTGTGACCGAGTTGGAACTGGACGGCCAAAGGAACAACCTTTCCGGTTCCGAAAGTACAAGGCAATGGTTGACGAGGCTTTACGCGACCCTATCTCAGTCAAGATGCTTAAAATTAACGGTAATCGAATCATGGAGCTGTCGGGAGAAAGGCCTGGGAAGAAACTTGGTTTTATTTTGAACGCCTTACTCGACGAAGCGTTGGAAGACGCAAGTAGGAATACTATCGAGTATTTAGAAACTAAGGCTCAAGAATTACTCAAACTCCCTGAGACAGAACTTGAGACTTTATCTGAAGCAGGAAAGAAGCGGCAAGCTGAAGAAGAGGCTGCGGCTTTAAAGGACATTGCTCAGGAGCACCACGTTTAACTAAAGGACAACATACAAAAAACGGCCTTGTTAGGCCGTTTTTTTTTAAGGTTCTCATTAAAGCTAATTCTATTGCAGGATATTTCACAACAGGCTCTAGAGCAGTGATGGTTAGATCTCAAAGGAAGAAAGTGGAGCTCAGCTTGGCTTTAGACCACAACGATAATCTGCCCTATGGTAGGGGCGAATTCTGGCACCTTGTGTACAGAAATATAGTAGCCCAGAGCTCCTTATTTTCTAGCAACATAAATTCGCAATATGCCCTTTGGGATGGCTGTGGTTTGATACTTGGTATGAAAAGAGGTGTTTGTCTAAGCTTTAGACTAGTCCAGGAATTCGCCCTAGGGTAGGGGCGAATTCGGACATAAATTCGCAATATGCCCTTTGGGCATTTGCTCATTTAAAAAAAGGCCTGAAGGTGTTGGTAGTCAATCTTTTGTTTGACTGCCAGCATCTTCAGGCCTTTGGGGCGAGCTTTTAATTGGAGGATTATGTAATCCAAGTTGGCGCTTACTTATTTGTAGCTAACCAGTTCCGAAGCTCTACATTGTTTTGTAAGAGATGTTTTTTGACTTTGCTATTGCAATGTCTATCTCTATTGTAGGGTGGGGGTGTTATGAACGTTTTGAGTAAAAGTCTTTCGACTTTTGGAGGTAATACTCAATTGAATTATGGAAGATCTCTTTAAGGGGAATCTTCAGGGATTTGTTAGGAAATGATTCTGAACAAATCTCTGAAGGTTCCTGCTCGCCCTCTCTGGGCCTATCAACAATATACTCTTCCTAAAGGACAGTGTAAAGGACAGACTGGGGATTACTGTGGATAACTCTGTCTTTTATACTTTATTTGCTTTTATTCACATTCGTGTTGTTTTGTTTTTAGGTTTTTATAAATCAATTGTCAGTTCAATTGAGACTGGACAATGGTCTGAACCTAGCACTTGTGGATGAATGCGCGCATTTTTTATGAGTGATATTATGGCTTGTGAAGCCATAATATAATCAATTCTCCAGCCCACATTACGCTCTCTGGCTCCAGCAAAATGTGACCACCAAGAATAATTACCACCTTCTTGGTTGAAGATTCTAAAAGTATCAACAAAACCTTTTTCTATCATCGCATCAAAACCAGCCCGTTCTTCTTGAGTAAAACCTTTTTTACCTTCATTAGGTTTTGGTCGAGCTAAATCAAGTTCGGTATGCGCAACATTGAAATCACCACAAAATATCACTGGCTTAATCTGTTGCAGTCTATTCATATATTCAAGATAAGCCGGGTCCCACTGCTGACGCATAGCGATGCGCGATAGGTCATCTTTAGCATTTGGGGTATAAACCGTACTCACAAAAAATGGTTCGAATTCAGCAGTAATTATTCTTCCTTCGGTCGTTGTGTCTCCATACTTATCTACAAGTTGGTATTTATTTACAATATCTTCTGGCAATCCGTTAATAACCGCTAGCGGTGAATGCTTGGTAAAAATTGCTGTGCCAGAATATCCCTTCTTTTCAGCCGAGCACCAATATTCCTCATATTGTTCAAGCGATAAATCGAATTGATTATGATTGGCTTTTGTTTCTTGGATACAGAGAATATCGGGTTGATGTTCTTCTATAAAAGGTCGCAACAAACCCTTACGATCAACAGCCCTAATCCCGTTCATATTCCACGAGTATATTTTCATAGATAATAGTTTACCTGATAACTGTCTGCTATTGAAGGAGAGCTGGTACTCACAAAGGATTCTCAATAATTTAGGTTGCGTAATGGCATTATTTGTTGTACAGTTTGAAAGTTAGTTCTTTTTTAAAATTTAACGAATGAGGTGTATCATGTCCGAATCACTATCTGAAAAAAGCTTTATAGCTTCAATTATTGATGGTATTAATCAAGATAAGCCAATCAAGCATCACTTATGCATTATCAATATTACAAGAAACAGATCTCTTATATATTGTTCAGTTGACTTATCTCGTTCATTAGAGGCCGCAGGCCGCAATGACCAGAAAACTCTTGCGCGATTTGTTGACCAGCAAGAATCATTTTTGATTAATTGGGAAGCTATCGATAGGCCATTAAACAATGAGCGTTTAATAATTCTTTCGGAAAAAGTAATGGAAAAGACAGAAAATGAACATAAGGTTTTGTTTTTACCTCTCTGTTGTTCAGTTTTAGTCTTAAAGACTAAAGTACCGTTAATTATCAAAACCTTTAAAAAAGGTGGAGTAGTGTTGCTGGTGCGGATTCGAGAGTTTGTTGGACTCATTTACATAGACGGATGTTCTGGTGCAGTAAAAAACCGGCGTGTAGTCTCAACTAAACAGTTCCCCCACATTTTTACCTAACTGCGAGCCCTCATACTAAATATTTAGTATGAGGGCTTTATTTTTTAGAGTAAAAAATAAATTTTGCACCTTGCGAATAAAATTGAGATATTTTTATTATTTTTTAGTATATAGTTATATATATGACAGACAATAATCTTGAAATACTTAAGTACGATACATATCTTAGTATTATTAATAATAGTGTTGGTAGTCGATTGTTTAATTCTTTTATCGTTCGCTCAAGAGAAACTGGGGATACGGAAGATATTTTGAAAGATGGGGAATATGCCTGTGCATTTTTTGTTAGTTCAGTTCTCACTTTAGTCCAAGCTATCGATAAGCCTACTACTACTGAGTCAGGCTTAGAGCGTAAGCTCACTGAAGATAACCGGTGGTTTGAAGTAACCTTAGAAGAAGTTGAAGCGGGGGATGTGGTTTTTTATGAAGACACTACTTTAATGGATGGATCTACTGAAACCCACGTTGGTTTCGCTTTAGATGATAATCAAGCTGTATCGATTAGTGACAAGTTAAGACTGGTAACTAAGCACGATTTACGTCTAATGCCCATTAAGAAATTATATCGTCACATTTGGTAACGCAACTAAAATCTAAACTTAATAGAGCTCTATATAAATAGCCTACATCGCAAGTAGGCTATTTATAAACTAATGAGTTATGCACTGTAACGGTTGACAAATTAACAATAAAATCATATGGTTTAAGAGGAGAAGTTTATTTTTGCACAGGATAAAACATTGGAGGATGCAGCCATGAGCACATCAACTAAAGGTCTTCTTGAAGTCGGAGACCTAAAAGGAAAAAACGACTTTATAACTATTGAAGAATCAATGGAGGCAATAATGTCCAGCGACAGCGGCGTTAAAGTTTTGAAATATACAGCAGGATTGTATATTTTACATTTTATCCGGGAAGCCATAGAAGGAGGTTTTGAATTTATTCAAATTGAGGACAAGGCTATTATTGCAGTCATTCAAGAAGAAAATGATTTGGGAAATATTTTTAGAGAAAAAATGAGGGAGTTGGACCCTGTTTTTCCGAGATGGTATTCAAAATAACTGTTAACAGCTAAACAAACCGACCCTCGTCTGACAAACGAGGGTCATTTTTATAAAAAAAATTTGTGTCGAATAATCGCATAATTGTGATAACTGAGAACATTATTCCTAAAAAAGCTCACTTTTAAAAAGAATGCTTTTCATAAGCATCTTTACTAACCTAAGTAATACACTGTTTATATTTACAGAGACCCTTGTATTTATTTATGGTTATGCTTTAATGCATGTAACGAAACCGCTCCCCTGAAGTTTGGGAAAGACAAAGTGAAGTGATGTTTTGTAGTTAGAAAAATAAACCACACAAATATATGAAGGGTTCAATTGTACGAAAGCGAGGCGAGGGATACGGATTTATCAAGCCAGAAAATGGTGACAAGGATGTATTCTTTCACGCTTCATCACTAGTTGATATCGCATTTGACGATCTTAACGAAGGAGACGTAGTTTCATTTGAAGTAGAGCAAGGTCCAAAAGGTCCTGCTGCTGCAAATGTACAACGTGCTGCGTAAGTATCACAATAAAAAGCGCGAGGCCTTTGGCCTCGCGCTTTTTTGTTTATGGGTCTAAACAAAGATTCAAGCTATCACACCCCAAATACTTTTTACGGAGAATTTCTTGATATACTATACATACCATGCTCTTTCTTTCGGTAATGAACCATTATTTACTTTGGCACTACACTCGTGCTTTTAAGGAAATATTTCATGTCTGGTTTAACCTTATCTGGTTTGTTATTCACTTTTTCTCTATCTCTCAACTTATGCGTTCTTGGTTTTCACCTTGGAAACGCATGGTTGAAGACCGTGGTCGCACCTGGAATATGGAAGACTTGGCTGGTTACGTTATCATTGGCTTCATTTCTCGTATTGTTGGGTTTTTGGTGCGCTCGGTAGTAATTGTTATGGGACTATTTTTTCTATTACTAACAATAATCGGCGGGCTTATTACTTACGTATTTTGGATAATGGCTCCGTTGGTAATTATTGGTTTATTAGGTTTTGGTATCACTTTGTTGGTTGCTTAAATATACACATAACATGAATACACTCGCAGACAGCATAAAACAGTACCGACCAGCTATTAGACTCACTTCGATATTAAGTCGGAGGACACTTTCGCAATTGCGGATTGGGAGTTTTGTTGGTTTAACATTTTGTGGTCTGGGTGCAGTAGCAACAAATTATTTATTAGATGGGCAATACACTCAAGTTTTGACTGGCTCGTCACTAATTTTCACAGCTTTTTGGTTAGAGCAAATGCTTACTTTTTCATACCATAATAGCTTTTATTTTCGGGGTCTGAATTCGTTGATTGGACTCGATGAAGAATCTATCAGTGGTGCCACCTATGATGTAGCTGAAGTTGCCCTGCGTTATCCGTTTGATGTCACTTTGGCATTTTGTACTTCTGCTTTTGGATCAATCATCTTGATTCGGACTGGATTAACTAGCGAAGCAATTGATACTTTTCTGAAATCACCTCGCCAAGCAATTACAGCCAACATGGTCATGCTTCCCGAAAATGAGATTTTTAGTATTATTGGTCTTGGAAAATACCTACTCACGCATGACCTAGGTTTTAAAGCCATGATTAAAAATGCTGGCATTTCAGAAGATATATTTCTAGGCGCTTCGCGTTGGGTGGTAGGTTCATATCACCAAGAAAAACGAACCTTGCGTTGGTGGAGCAAAGACAACCTGTCTCGCACTACCGGCATCGGCCGCGAATGGTCCTATGGTAGTGCTTATTTGCTCGATAAATTTTCCCGTGACATCAGAACTAGTGCAGTGTTTTCAAACCTAGGTACCAATAATGACTTTGCCACTGAAAAAATTTCGGAAATAGAATCAGCTTTAGCTCGCACCAGTAGTTCAAATGTACTGATTGTGGGCGAAGCTGGCGTTGGCAAAATGGACTTAGTAATGGAAGTCTCACGCCGCATTAATACCGGAAAATCAATTGATGCTATTTCCAACAAACAAATAATTGTTTTAGACACCAATCGTTTGTTTGCTAACAACAAAGACAAACAAACCCTTGAACTTACGCTACTAAAGCTACTCGATGAAGCAATTACCGCCGGTAATATTATTATAGCGATTGAAAACATTAGTACTTTTATTCGTGAGGCTGAAAGTATCGGTGTTTATATTCCTGAATTAATTGACCCGTATTTGGCGCTTCCACAACTACAATTTATTGGCACTGATACTCCGGCGGCTTATCATACTTACCTAGAAACATTAGGCGGTTTTGTCAGACGTTTTGCTGAAATTTTGATTGATAGCCCTGACCTAACTGCCACGACTCGCGTCTTACAAAATATTGCCCTAATGCATGAGACTAAATACCAAACATTATTTACCTATGCAGGATTACACGCCATAACTACTGCCGCTGACCGCTACATTGTTGATGGAGTAATGCCGGACAAAGCGATTTCACTACTAGTTGACGTGGCCGCTCGAGCTAGTCAGCAAAACATCACCATTATCAATGATGACTTTGTTTATTCTGTCATTAGTGAAAAAACTGGTGTTCCAGCCGGGCCGATTCAAGATTCGGAGCGAGATTTATTACTCCACCTTGAAGACCGTCTACACCAGCAAGTTATTGGTCAACAACAAGCACTAAATGCTATTGCTCGCACGATGCGCCGCGCGCGAGCCGGTATTCAATCTTCTGAAAAACCAATCGGCTCCTTTTTGTTCCTAGGTCCGACTGGAGTTGGTAAAACTGAAACAGCTAAGGCTTTGGCCAAAATATTCTTTGGCGGTGAAGGGCATCTCCAACGTATCGACATGTCGGAATATAGTGGACAAGATGCGTTAGAACATTTGATTGGCAACGGAGAACAAGTCGGGGTTTTGCCCACTATGCTGCGCGAACACCCTTATTGTGTACTATTACTCGACGAGTTTGAAAAAGCCACTAAATCAATTCACGACCTATTTCTTCAAGTGCTTGATGAGGGAGTATTCACTGATGCTCGCGGGATGAAGATAAATGCCCGTAATACTATTATTATTGCCACTTCCAACGCCGGTAGCCAACTCATACTTAAGACTATCCAACAGCGAAAGGAGCTTTCTCATTTAGCACAGGAAATTATTGATAATATAATTAAAGAAGGAATCTATCGCCCAGAGCTTATCAACCGTTTTGACAACACAGTCATCTTTGAACCACTATCAATTGAGCAGCAGACTGAGGTTGCTAGTCTTATGCTTGGAGGCTTGTACGAACGAGTGAAGGAAAAAGGCTATGAAGTAGCAGTGAGTGAGGATTTGTTGGCTATATTGGTTGAAAAGGGTTATAGTCCAGAATTTGGCGCCCGACCGATGCAGCGAGTTTTGCAAGATATCATTGAGGAGAAAATTGCTCAGAAAATTATCTCGGGAGCTGTGCAAAAAGGTGGTCAGATTCCCCTTAACAAAGCAGACTTTACTCCAGCAGAGCTAAATATCCACGGAACATAAAGACCAAATGTAGCTGAATAATATGATAAGAAACCGCCGTGTTCCAGTAGAACACGGCGGTTTCTAGCTTTATTTAAATCATATTAGCCAAGTACCAACATCTGCACTACAATAGTATGTATATGAATGCAAAAAATATTGTGATCACCATCTTAATGTTGGTATTAGCCGGAGCAATTGGATACTTTATCTTTACTAATGGGGGAGACATGACCGCTAGTAATCCTGACAAGACTCCCGCAACAGAACCAGAAACATCACCAACCCAGTCCACTACCACCGAAGAGGCAAATGAGCCTGTCGCTGAAACTAAAGCCGAGAGAGGTGGTGAGACTATTATTGGAAAATCAGTCGCAGGCAATCCGATTACCGCTTATCATTTTGGTACCGGTGAAAAAGAACTACTATTTATTGGTGGAATCCACGGCGGCTACTCATGGAACACAACTTTGGTAGGTTATGAGCTAGTAGATTACCTTGATGCTAATCCAGACATTATTCCAGACAATGTGACAGTAACCGTTATACCAGCCCTTAATCCAGATGGACTAAAGGCTACAGTTGGTACTGTGGGCAGATTCGACGAAGCAAAAGCAATCACTATCAGTGATACTATTCGTGTAGCGGGTCGCTTTAATACAAATAAAGTTGACCTTAATCGCAACTTTGATTGTGAGTGGACAGCCAGTGGAGTTTGGCAAAGCAAGCCAGTTAGTGGCGGAAGTGCACCTTTTTCTGAACCAGAAGCTCAAGCTGTACGTGACTACATTACCGCCAACAAGCCTGCTGCAGCCGTAGTTTGGTTTAGTTCGGAAGGAAAAGTTTACCCATCAGCTTGTGATACAACACCAAGCAAAGCTTCAGTTGAACTAGCCGCCACTTACGCTAGTGCAGCTGGTTATGGCGTTGAAGCAAAGTTTGATGCTTATGCTATCACTGGCGACATGGTGAATTGGATTGCCAAGCAAGACGTTCCTGCAATTAGCGTTCTTCTAACTAATCACAAAAATACTGAATGGGACAAGAACAAGGCTGGAGTTGAAGCGGTTATTAACACTTTTGCAAAACAATAATGAGTCGTACAAAAACCATTCTTATTGGATTCATTTTCCTGACCGTTGGGATACTTGTAGTGTTTAAATTAATATCTACACCTGCTCCAACCATAGATGAGTTTATGCCCGAAACACCAATAATAAGAGCTCCCGAAGCAGCTTTAATCGCTACCTCGACTCAGAGAATAATCGGCACTTCGGTTGAGAATCGAAATATTGAAGCTTATACTTTCGGTACCGGCAGCACTAGTCTCTTGTTTGTAGGCGGTATCCATGGTGGCTATGAATGGAACAGTATCCTACTAGCTTATGCGATGATTGATTATCTTAAAGATAATAGTGAGGTTATTCCTGAAAATTTAACCATTCATATTATTCCAGACCTTAATCCGGACGGATTGTTTAAAGCGACTGGATTAGAAGGCGAATTTAGCGCTACTGACATAAAAAATAACGACATGCATGCCACAGGCATTGGTCGTTTCAACGCTAACAATGTCGACCTTAACTGAAATTTTGCTTGCAAATGGCAGCCAAAAAGCACCTGGAAAG
>JBEDID010000030.1:0-10442 GCA_041173745.1 Candidatus Parcubacteria bacterium
CACCAACACACTTCGTTCAATGACCCAAGGCCGCGCTTCAATGACAATGGAATTTGATCACTACGAAGTGGTTCCACCAAATGTTGAAGCTGAAATCAAAAAGGCCCGAGGAGTGAAGGATGAAGATTAGTTAAAACATAAGAGAGAGTAAGTGAGAAAAATCCGGTCGGCCCCTTTGGGGCCGACCGGATTTTTGTTTAACAAATATTAAAAAACTGCCTACTGAATAAATTCAGCAGTCAGTTGTCGTTAAGAACAAATTTTACATCATGACATTTTCCAACGCAGTGTTTTGCCAGCATAGAAAGGCACAATGCCTTCATACTCATCTGGCACTACCCAATCTTGTCGGTTTAAACTTACTGTTTCCAGGGGTATTGAATATCCATAAAATTGAGCCCCAAAGACTGAAGTAAAATCCTCTAGTTTATCGATGACTCCAGCGTCTTCAAAGATTTGGGTAAGTAAAGGAAGTAATACCGGTGCACTATAGACGCCACAGGCACCATGCGCACATTCTTTATTTGCCCGCAAATGTGGAGCGGTGTCAGAACCTAGAAAGAATTTTGGATTGCCACTGGTCGCCGCTTCTAACAAGGCCTCACGGTCGAAAAAGTTTTTAGCAATTGGCATACACATGTTGTGTGATTGTATACCACTCCCTACCACATCATTTAAAGTGAGAATCAAATGATGGGGCGTGATAGTACCAGCTATGTTGTTGTCCATGTCATGGATTATATTGACTACTTTTTCGGTTGAGATATGTTCGAACACAATACCTAGTTCAGAAAAATCACAGGCTAAGTCTAGAAAAGTACTGATAAATTCTTCCTCCCGTTTAGTCACGAGAATGTTTTTCTGAGCCACTTCTCCATGCAACAATAGCAACATTCCAACTTCTTCCATTGCTTCAAATACACGTTTGATATTATTGTTTTTGAAATCACTTAAACCATCTTCTGCGTTAGTGGTAACGCCACGAGGATAAACTTTTCCAGCCCGAACTCCAACTTTGTGTGCCTCATAAATCATTGATGGAGTAGTCATGTCAGTAATCTTGATTGTCATGACTGGAACAAATTCGTGTGACAAATTTAATTCACTAGCCACGGCCACGATTTCTTTTTTGTAACGTTGAGCATCTGCTCCATTGAGAATAGGTGGTTTTGTATTGGGCATAATTACCGCTCGGCCAAAATGTTTGGCTGTGTGTGGTAAAACACTTTTCATTATTTCGCCTTGTCTGACATGAGTGTGCCAGTCATCGGGTCTTAATAAAATTATTTCATTTGATTCAATAATCATTTCTATCTCCATTCAAGTTTGTTTGCGGTAGTGACAATTGCTTGAACTTGCCATGGTGACAAAGTTGTAACTGAGCCTACAAAAATTGAGCTAGCTCCAGCTCGGTGATATTTGTCTACATCCCTTGGTTCAAAGATTCCGCCTCCGCCATTAATTGGTTTAGTAAAATCTCCTTCCCTGAGGAGACTAATGTAGTTACAAACCAGTGGACATAAAGCTCGGCCAGATAAGCCACCACCACCCAAATGGGCGAGGGGGGATTTATCTGAACCCCAGACTTTTTTCCAATTGATTCCTTCCCAACCAAAGGGCAGAGTATTAGAAACACAGATTGCATCACAGTATGGATGGTCATTGAGTTCCATTACTGCCGGTATTGGTGCTGATGCAATGCTGTATTTAAGCATTAAAGGTACTCCAACTAAGTGAAGGATATCCAATATTTTTTCAGCTTCTGCCATAAGCTGCGAAGGTTTATGTTTAATATTGGGACAAGATAAATTTACTTGTATTCCGAACGATGAAGAAAAACTGTCTTTGTATAATAAAAGCATTTCTGCCATTATCTTAAATTCAGCCAATCTCTTTTCGGGTGTTGAGGCTAAAGACATGATGGAAATCCAGAACGGTTCTACTCTATCTTGCCAGCGGCCGTCACCTAGATAATAACCAAGTCCAAAGTTACTTAGTCCAACCGCATTTAACATCTTCCCTTGAAAGGGTTTTGCTATGATGCACTTTGGGAACCAGGGTTTTGGTGAGCTGTCGCTATTTAGTGGCAGGTTACCTTTGTTTCCCAATAAGTTTACTGTCTTAGCAACAAAGGTTACTCCTTCAAATGACAGTAAACCAATGGCTTTTAATGGTTTGTGAAACCAATAACCTTCATCGAAGAAACCTTGCACGCCAGAAGCATCCAAAACATTTCCAAATTCAATTCCGCGTAATTTCATGATGTGTACCTATAATGGTAGTTGTGAAAGATCAAAACGAACTAGTTGGCGTTTGTAAGACTGCCAATCCGTTTAGATTTATATGTTTATTTTAAATATTTGTCAATTTTAGATTTCTGTGTTCTTGCAAAATACTGGTTCTCTGATACCATAGCCGAACCGCACACAGGTGTTCTGTGGGTGGAGCGATAATACATGCTCTTTCACACGTTTCTTGGTTTGCAACCGAGGCGCGGCGTTCTCGCGCCGTCTCGCTTGCACACTAGGGACACATGCTTTTTAAAGCGACTGTGTGCGGTTAAATTTATTTATTAATACTAATCAGTATTTATTTATGGCAGTAGTAGCATTTGATCGCACAAAGTCGCACATCAACGTAGGTACTATCGGTCACGTCGACCATGGTAAGACTACTTTGACAGCCGCTATCCTTACAACGCTAAACGCGAAGGGAGAAGGTTACAAAGCAAACGTGAAAGACGTAGGAGAAATCGATAAGGCCCCAGAAGAAAAGGCCCGAGGCATCACAATTTCGCTTTCACACTCAGAGTACGAATCTCCAAACCGTCACTACGCACACATCGATGCGCCAGGACACGCCGACTACATCAAGAACATGATTACTGGTGCCGCTCAAATGGACGGAGCTGTACTAGTGGTTGCTGCAACAGATGGAGCGATGCCACAAACTCGTGAGCACGTTCTACTTGCAAAACAAGTTGGAGTACCAAACATCATCGTGTTCCTAAACAAGTGTGACATGGTTGATGATGAAGAAATGATTGAACTAGTAGAAGAAGAACTTCGAGAACTTCTTACAGCTAATGGTTATGACGGTGTTAACGCGCCAATCATCAAAGGCTCAGGATTGAAGGCTCTCGAAGGAGACGCTGAATACCAAAAGAAAGTTGTTGAACTAGTTGACGCAATGGACTCATACTTCCCAGACCCAGTTCGAGATCTAGACAAGCCGTTCCTAATGCCTATCGAAGACATCTTCTCAATTGAAGGTCGCGGTACAGTAGTAACTGGTCGTGTAGAACGAGGCTTCGTAAAAGTTGGTGAAGAAGTTGAAATTGTTGGTATCAAGAACACTGCACTTACAACAGTAACTGGAGTGGAAATGTTCAACAAGCAACTCGACCGCGCACAAGCAGGAGACAACGCTGGAATTCTACTACGTGGTACAAAGAAAGAGGATGTACACCGTGGTCAAGTTTTGGCTAAGAAAGGTTCAGTAACTCCACACTCAGAATTTGAGGCAGAAGTATACGTACTTTCAAAAGATGAAGGAGGACGACACACACCATTCTTCTCTGGTTACAAACCACAGTTCTACATTCGAACTACTGACGTAACTGGAGACGTAACATTAGCAGAAGGAACTGAAATGGTAATGCCGGGAGACACAGCTACTTTCAAAGTAAAGCTTGTTAACCCAGTTGCCCTTGAGGAACAAACTAACTTTGCGATTCGTGAAGGAGGCAAGACTGTAGGTGCTGGTGTGGTAACTAAAATTATCGCGTAAGCAATTACATTAAAGTACACACTATGGCTACAGACACTACATCAACTAATGCAACAGGTACGATCAATAAACTACGTATTCGAGTGCGTGCTTACGAGCACAAAATTCTTGATGCGTCAGTGAAACAGATCATCGACACTGCTACGCGTTTCGACGCTCAAGTAGTTGGACCGATTCCACTTCCGACTGAAATTAAGAAGTATACCGTCAATCGTTCAACGTTCGTACATAAGGACGCGCGAGAACAATTCGAGATGCGAACACACAAACGTGTGATTGATATTCTCAACCCGAGTCCGAAAGTAGTAGAGGCTCTCACGAACCTTTCACTCCCATCCGGAGTCAACATCGATGTGAAGATGATGTAAAGTGAACAAAGGAACGAAGTGACTATTGTAAACTTTGTTCCGAATCTGACCCTTCCTAGGGAAGATTCCTGGAACTGGTCCAGTGCTCACTAAGCGCCTTCGAACACACCTGTTGCCAAACAGTAAACGACCACCAACCTTAGGGTTGGTGGTCGTTTATTTATTTCGCACTTCATCTCGTTTAGGCAAAATAACCTGTTGCCAAACATAAAACCCCGTAAGGGGTTTTGTGTTATATAAATCTTTTGGCTAATACGTAAAATTCCTTGTTGCAATGATTCATCCTAGGAAGGACTGAATCGGCAACTAAATTCGACATAGTCGTTACACTCCTTGTCTCATTCATTATCCAAGTTATCCACAGGGCAAGGGTTGTGGTTTTTTCTGAAAAGTAGATAATATATAGACAACAGGAGGGCGAGCTCACAAGAGCTCGCCCTTTCTCTGTTGTACACCAAGCTTAGAGTGAAGATAGTAACCAGTAGAAGCAAATTGTTCTTTTAAGAAACTGTCTGAAGTCTCGCTGGAGACTTCATCAAAAACGCAAATGAAAATTTGTAACGAGACTTCAGACAGTTTCTATGTTCTTTAAAAAATAAAATAAATATAAATTTTTATGAAAAATTTAGCACCAAGTAAAATGACGTTTCAAACCGAAGACTCATGGATGGTCCAATGTCTTAGTTTGTCGATGGTAGGATTACTAACGTATCTACACCTCGCTCCGATTATTGGTTAAACAATAATCAAAAGAAACAATCATTTTATTTATAAACCTAATAAGCCGAGCAATATGCTTGGCTTTTTTGTATCTCAAAATTATTTGAATTTAAAAAAGACCGAGAAGTAATTACTTCTCGGCCAATGAATTTAATTTTAGTGCAACTAGATACTGGTTGATAAAGAGTATTTGAAAAAGAGTGCAATGTCTTGTTCGTTTACTTTTAGCTTAGAAAAAATCTTTAACGTATCGGACATTGCGCTTAACCAAGTTTCTATGGAGACAGATTTTTCAGCATCACACTTTTTTAAGACTGACTGTTTAAAAATTTGGGATGCTTCTTTACGAAATCTGACGATTTCACCCTCTCTTTCAATCCCGCAAGTTCTGGCGGTAACAATTAGTTTTCCCCAATTAATCAGTAACGAAATTTTTTCTGCTTGATGCTGCTCGTCAGCATCAAAGTCAGAGAATTTGTATTCAGCAGCCCGACACTGAGATTTGATATTTTTTACTTCATATCCAACTCTTTCAGGGGTGACCTGTCTCAGACGTAACAATTCTATTACATAACCAAGACGAGTTTCAGAAAGAGTGTAAATCTCAGGGTCAGAAGCGTCCTGGGCTTTGACTTCGTCAATCTCCTGTTTAACTAGTTTGAGTTTTTCCTTGATTTCTTTTTTGCTATCTTCAATCCCACCAGACAACATTGATAAAATATGACGATTTTTCATTTTACTTCTCCTTAGTATATTGTTTTGTGCAAAACGCACGTTGGGGTAGAACATTAAAGCAGCCCATAAAATACCACAATTTTAATATTTGTAAAGTGTTTACTAAACATAATTATTCTTATTTAGATAAATAGATTATTTTGTCTACTGCTTTGGGTGCAGGCGGAAAATATAGTACAATAGCTCTAACAAATGGTTGTTGGGAGAGTCGGGAGTATTTTAATGGTTTTTATCAAAATTATCTGGTATGACAAGTAAAAAAGTGGGAAGTAGTAATAAAAGAGCTAGCAAAGTTGCTACTGATGGTTTTAATGTCGATGTGCTGACTGATAAATTAGCTAAATTGCAGGCACTGGTACCAGAGGCTTTTGTGGAAGGAAAACTCGACCCAACCTTATTTGGTAAAATTTTCAAAAAGGACAGCGTGGCTATGGGGAAGGAGGCGCTTGCCGGCACGACAGAAAGTGAACAATACGGCTTAAGCTGGGCCGGCAAGCGCCTCGTCTACGACGAAATCGCCAAACAATCTGTCTGCACTCTCACTCTCGACCAAAAGCGTAGTCTGCCGAGAGGAACCCTAGGGCAAGAAAATGTAGAATCGGGGAATGTGTTTATTGAAGGGGAAAATCTAGAAGTGTTGCGGACTTTGCAAAAAGCTTACTACAACAAAATCAAGATGATTTATATCGACCCGCCGTACAACACTGGTAAAGATTTTGTGTACCATGATAATTTTCGGCAGACAGAAGATGAATACTTTTGTGACGAGTGCAACATTACAGCCGCCGGACATCTCACCAAGGCTTTCAAACTAAACTCCCGTGACGGCGGCCGCTTCCACTCCAACTGGCTCAATATGATCTACCCCCGCCTTTTTCTCGCTCGCAATCTCTTGCGTGATGACGGCGTAATTTTCGTCTCCATCGACGACAACGAAGTCCACAACCTCCGCCTCATTATGAACGAGATTTTCGGGGAGGAGAATTTTGTTACACAACTTATATGGGAGAAAAAATATACGAGAAGCAATGATGCTAAATATTTTTCTGATAATCATGATCATATTCTTGTATTTAGTAAAAATATCAATGTAGTTAATTTCAACAAGCAACCAAGAAATGAACAACAACTGAGTGCTTACACAAATCCTGATAATCATCCAAAAGGATTATGGAAATCAACACCAATTCATGCGAAAAGTGGAAATAACACTAATTTTAAGTACACATTTAAAAATGGTTTAGTCTGGCAACCACCAAGGGGTACATTTCCAAGATTTAGTGAAGCAAGACTTAAAGAGTTAGAAAATAATAATGAAATCTGGTTTGGTATTGATGGTAAATCTAATCCTGCTAGAAAAAGTTTTTTATGTGATGTGTCAGATGGAGTTGTGCCAATAACAATTTGGAAATATGATGAGGTTGGTCACAATCATGAATCTAATCAAGAATTAAAATCTCTTGATCTAAACGGTTTCTTTGATAATCCAAAACCTACTAGGTTAGTTCAAAGAATATTACAACTTTCAACAAACAAAGACGACAACGACATCATCCTCGACTTTTTTGCTGGTTCTGGTACTACAGCGCATGCCGTAATGGCGCAGAATATTGCGGATGGTGGGAATCGTTCTTATGTATGTGTGCAGATGCCGGAGGAAACGCCGGTGGGGAGTGAAGCCCGCAAAGCTGGGTACGAGCGTATCTCGGAGATTGCTATCGAACGCATTAAACGGGCTAGTGCGAAACTAAAAGTTTAAAATCCCAGCTTTGCGGGCGATTTGGGAGTACGAGTTTATCAGGCCACCGATTCACACTTCCCAGCGTGGCGCGCTAAAGCTTATGAAAATGATGAAGAATTAGAACAAGCTTTGATTGATTATGTTAATGCTGTTCCGGCTGGTTCTCCGCGCGAAAGAGCGGATGAAGTTTTGCTTAAACTCGGCTACCCACTTACTACACCGCTTGAAGATAAGGGTGGTTGGTATTTGGCCGGCGATGATTTGGCGTTGATCTTAGATGAAAAATTCAAAGCCAAAGACTTAATGAAAGTGTTTGAAGTAAAGCCAACTACAGTGATTGTGCTAGAACAAATCTTTAAGAAAGACGAGGAAAAAATCAATTTTGATTTACGTTGCAAGGAACGCAAAGTAATTTTTGAAACTATCTAAATTATGAAATTGCAATTCGACGCTAGTCAGCAATATCAACTCGACGCTATCGCTAGTGCGGTGGATTTGTTTGATGGGCAACAGACTACCAGCAGTACTAGTTTGTTTAGTGCTTCTGGTTTAGGTTTGTTTCAAAACAAACATGGCGTTGGTAACTTGCTGCAATTGGAAGATGAAAGCATCATCAAAAATCTGCGTACGGTGCAAGAGCGTAATCATCTTTAAGTTTCAGAAGCTTATGAAGGCCGGCACTTTACTATTGAAATGGAAACAGGTACGGGAAAAACTTATGTTTATCTCCGCACCATTTTTGAGCTTCACCAAAAATACGGCTTTGGTAAATTTATTATTGTGGTGCCTGGAAAGGCAATACGAGAAGGAGTACTTAAGTCGTTAGAAATTACGCGCGACCACCTGCGGGCGCTTTATGGTAATCCACCTTATTCTTTCTTTGCCTACAACAGTAAACGCCCAGGGGATTTGCGGGCCTTTGCAACTAGCAACACCCTGAGTGTGATGTTGGTAAATATTGAAGCTTTTAATTCTGATGATCGTCTCATCAATCGTGCCAGCGACACCATGGGCGATGTGCCGATTAAGCTCATTCAAAAAACCAACCCGATTGTGATTATTGATGAGCCCCAAAATATGGAAACCGAAAAAGCCCGTGACGCTATCGCCAAACTCAATCCACTTTGCACTTTGCGTTATTCGGCTACCCATCGCAATTTATACAACCCACTGTATAGGCTCACGCCAGTTGATGCTTACGATCAAGGTTTGGTCAAACGCATTGAAGTTGCATCGGTACGAGAAGAAGGTAGTAACAACGATGCGTATGTAAAGGTAAAACAAATTAAAGTCACTAAACGCACCAATGTAGCGGTGTTAGAAATTGAGTCATGGAGCAAAGATGGTCCGAAAAAGAAAACCATCAATGCGGTGTTGGAGATGCAAAGGGGAAGTAAACCGACTGATTTGTTTGTGGAGTCGGGGCAGCTACCAGCGTATGCCGATAGGTTTGTAGTGCAAAGTATTGATGCGCTCTCTGGTGAAGTGGAGTTTCAGAATGGATTGATTGTTTCTACTCAAAAAGGGATTGGCGAATTAGACGACGAAATTCGCAAGCAACAAATCCGCAGTACGATTGAAGAGCATTTAGAAAAGATGCGCAAATTTGCCGATAGAGGAGAAAAGATAAAAGTCTTGTCATTATTTTTTATCGACACCGTCGCTAAATACCGCAATCATGAAGCTGGCGAAAAGGGTATATACGCTACTTGGTTTGAGGAAATTTATACTGAGCTTAGTCAATTACCAAAATACAAAGCCTTCAAATTACCCGAAGCAAAATTGGTGCATGATGGTTATTTTTCTAAAGACAAAGCCGGCACCTTTAAAGATACGCGAGGTACCACTGAAGCAGATAGAGATACTTATGCCTTGATAATGAAAGATAAAGAAAGGCTCTTGTCGGCTGAGGAACCACTACAGTTTATTTTTTCTCATTCGGCTTTACGTGAAGGTTGGGATAATCCTAATGTGTTCCAGATTTGTACGTTGAACGAGAGTAATGCGTATGTAAAAAAGCGACAAGAAATTGGGCGCGGTTTGCGTTTGCCAGTTAATCATGAAGGGGCGCGGATTTTTGATACTTCCATCAATATTCTGACAGTGATTGCCAATGAAAGTTATGAAACTTTTGCCAGCACGCTTCAAGCGGAAATTGAAGATGAAACAGGCGTCACTTTTGATTCTAGTCGCATCAAAAATAAGCGTAAACGTAAAACCGTTAATCTGAAAAAACAGTGGGATTTAGATGAAAAATTCCTAGCTCTCTGGGAACGGATTAAATACAAAACCAATTACGCTGTTTCCTTTAGTGAAAAAATGTTTATTAAAAAAGCTGGTGAAGCGGTGTCACAGATTGTTTCGCAAGCCCCACGGATTCGGACCGATGTGGCAAGCTTGGCTTTTGATGAGCGGAGGGGAATTTTGAGTACGGTGCGCAAGGTGACAAGTAGCAATCGCTTTGCTCAATCTCTACCTGTTCCAGATATGATTCGGTATATTAGCAATCACACCAAGCTCCGACCAACCACCATTGTGGAAATATTAAAAGTGTCAGGTAAGGATACTTTAACCAAGGCTCGCTCCAACCCGCAACATTTTATGGATAGTGCGGTGCAAATTATTAAGAACACGATGCAGACGATGATAATTGATGGTATCAAGTACGAAAAAATCGGCGATGAGATCTATGACATGAAAATTTTCCAAGATGCGGAAATTGAGTCATATATCGATAATGTACGCACAGTCCATGATAAAGCTAAAACTCTTTATGACCATGTTGTTTTTGATTCAGAAATCGAAAATAGTTTTGCTGCCGAACTAGAAGCCCGTGATGAAATTGAATTTTACGTGAAGTTGCCCCCAAATTTCAAAATCAATACTCCCCTCGGAAAATACAACCCCGATTGGGCGATTGTGTTTTACAATGACAAACGTTTGTATTTAGTAACCGAAACCAAAGGCACAAACAACCTCGAGGATTTATCACCCATCGAACAACTAAAAATCAAAGCCGGCCGTAAACACTTTGAAGCAATTGGCGAAGTGGTGTACGTAGCTCCGCATAAAGATATGGAGGGGATGAT
>JBEDID010000031.1:0-10160 GCA_041173745.1 Candidatus Parcubacteria bacterium
AATAGTTTGTGCGTAGCAAAGATATAATCTTATTAAATATTAAATACTGTTAAAGATCGAAACATGAAATTCATACAAAGAATACAAGCTTATAAATGGTACGTAATCATAACTTTGTTGTTCGCTGTTGGCTTGTATTATTATTTTGGTGTGTCTAGTGCTAATGTGCCGGTTTTAACTCCGGCTTTTTATGTAGTAAATACCGTTGAAAGAGGCGAGGTAACATCTGGTATTCAAACTACTGGCAATATTATCGCCGCTCAAAAATTGGATATCGATGTTTATAAACGCCTTAGTCGGATTGATGTTGTAAATGTTGCTAATGGTAGTCATGTGAAGGCAGGTGATGTTTTGATTTCTTTTGATAAAAATGATGCCTACGTTGACACTAGATCATCGCAAGTGGCAGTAGCTGAAGCCAGGTTAGCTCTACAAACAGAGAAAGAAAGTGTCGGAGACCCCAACACGCAAATCCGAACTACTGAAAATCAGATTGCTGGTTACAAAAAATCCATCAGTGATGCTGAACAAGACATAAAAGACGCTTACCGTGATTTCTTAAATAAAAATCTTGAAGTCAAAGCTCACCCCAGTGAAGAGTACCGCTTAGCCGGAAGAACTGTTCCAGCTTTAACTGGCCGTTACGTTAGCGACACTGCTGGTGAATATGTTATTACGGTTTATTCTTCAGGTGCTGATTCAGGTTTTTCGTATAGAGTTTCAGGCTTAGAAAATATGACAGACCAAATTATTTTTGGTAAAGCGGTTGACCTCGGTACTCGCGGTTTAAAAATTACTTTTCCAGCTAGTACTCGCGGTGATGATAAGTGGATTGTTCTAGTTCCTAACACAGGTATTGCTACATATGTAGAAACTAAAAAGGATTACGATCAACAAATTGCTGATTTACAAAAGACTATTCGGGACAGTAAGGTTAGTTTGGTGAATGCCGAGCAACAATTGGAAGATTTGAAACGGACTGATAATACTAATTATCGTAATCTGAATGTCGAAAAAGCTCAGACTAGTTTAGCAGCCGCGCAACAAAAACTTTCCCAAAATTATGATGTGGTACAAGAGCGAGATATTATAGCGCCGTTTCCCGGCACAATGGAAGGAATGGAAAATGTAGTTAAGGGAGCAACTCCGACCGGAGGTACTAGTGACACAATTAATCTCGGTACCTTAATTTCGGATGAGTTTTTAACCACCTTTTCTCTAGGTGCAGCTGATGTGGCTAAAGTTTCTGTGGGGCAGAAAGTGAAAGTAACAATTACATCATTTACCGAACAACCAGTATTTGAAGCAACGATAACTCAAATTAGCTCACTGCCAGATTCAACAGGAGTAGCACAGTATAAAGTACAGGCTTTACTTAATTACGATCGGACTACTGCTGAGTTAGTATTGCGCGAAGGGATGTTGGCGGATATTGAAGTGGTACAGAAGGAGAATCCAAACGCTTTACGGATTCCAACATCAGCTATTAAATATGATCAAGGAATACCAAAGGTAACGGTGGTAGATCAACTCACCGAAGAGCAAAAACAGCAAGTCGCTAAAATGGGAATTGTCCGTACTGAAGGTCTGCCGATTGCTACTTATGATGTTCCAGTTGAGCTAGGAATTGTTGGTCAGTATTATGCTGAAATAATAGGCGGCTTAGATGCTGGTGCGGTTATTATGACTTCGTCTATTACTGGCACAGCCACTGATTCAGTGGTGCAGCAAGCCGGTTTTAGACCAGGCGGTGGGCAAAGGCCACCTGAGGATACTCAGACAACCTCCCAACGCACCACTGGCGGAAGTAGTACTGGCGGCAAATAAATTATTTATGGCAAAAAAAATAGAGGCAAATAAAATAATTGACTTGCGCGATATTTCTAAGAGTTTCTACTTGCAGGGTGGTTTAGAAGTGCCAGTTTTGCACCACATTGATTTGGCTGTATTTGAAGGTGAAATGATAGCCATTCTTGGACCATCCGGTTCTGGTAAATCTACGTTGATGAATATTATCGGCGGTTTAGATGTTGCCACGAGCGGGGATTATTTCTTTGCTGGTAAGCAGGTTAATACTATGACATCAAACGAATTAGCTGAACTAAGGTCGACCGATATTAGTTTTATTTTTCAGTCATTTCATTTATTGCCCAGTAAGACTGTCTATCAAAATGTCATGTTGCCACTAATTTATCAACAATCATTTACCGGCGATTTTGATGAATATATTATTCATGCTCTTAAAAGAGCAGCCCTTGAAGAAGAGCATTGGCACAAGAAACCTAATCAATTGTCTGGTGGTCAACGACAACGAGTGGCCATCGCGCGGGCATTGGTGGCGCGACCAAAGTTGCTCTTGGCTGACGAGCCGACAGGAAATCTTGATTCCCAAACCGGTAATAATATTATTGATGCCCTCATTCATCTCAATGAAGCTTATGGTACAACGATAGTAATAGTGACCCACGATGAGACTTTGACTGAGGTGGTCCATCGCGTTATTAACATTAAGGATGGTTTAATTTACGAAACCGCTGGAAAAAAATAGTATGAAAATTCGCTTTCTTATTTCAGAATCACTACAGGCTTTGCGGAGTAATTTCCTGCGTTCCTTTCTGACCATCATAGGTATTGTGGTTGGTATTTTTTCAGTAACGGCCATGTTGGCTTTAGGTGAAGGGCTGTCGGAAAATATTCTTAATCGCTTTAGTTCGTTTGCTACGGGTGACTTGACGGTGTCTGGTCCAGTTACTTATACAGATTATAAATGGATAAGAGAGCAGCCTTACGTTGCTAAGTCGTTATCCTCGTTGTCCGTAAATGGAGCAAAAGTAATCGCTTTTGGCTCGGATTTTTCACCGAGTGTACAAGCGGTGATTGGAGATTATGCCGGGGTACAAAATTATACGATTGTCGAAGGGGAAGTATTTAATTGGCTAGATACCGAATTCAATGAACCAGTCGTGGTGGTATCAAATGGTTTTGCCGACAAAGTGAAGGAGGATACAGGACAGTCAGTTATTAATCAGGAAATTACGATTGGTGGTCAAAAGTATAAAGTGATTGGTGTGATAGAAGCTGGCGCCAATTCGTTTACGCGGGGTGATGGATTAATGTTGTTGCCATATCGGCAAGTGGTAGGCGTGCTAACTAGTAGTAAAAACTTTTCTTCGGTGGCTATTGTTTTGCAAGATTCATCATACTTTGAAATTGCCGGACAACATATCTTAGAAACCCTTAACACTTCCAGACAATTGGCTCTTGATAGTGAAGATGTCTTTAGTGTTGAAACCGCCCAGTCATTTATTGAAGCTGCCCAACAAACTACTCAAATGATTAGTTTATTTTTAGGAATTGTTGGGGGGATTGCTTTGTTCGTTGGTGGTATTGGTACGATGAATATGATGTTAACAACCGTTACAGAGCGGACGAAAGAAATTGGTTTACGTAAGGCAGTTGGGGCACGCGACCGCGACATAATGCTGCAGATTTTAGTGGAGTCGGTCACGTTGACTAGTTTGGGTGGACTGCTGGGTATATTGCTGACTTTAGGTGCCGGAAAAATTGCTAATCATATTTTTGCAGATAGCGAAATAATAAAAATTGTGATTAGTATGCAAGTGATTACGGTGGCAGCCGTGGTCGCGGTTTTAGTGGGAGTGATATTCGGATTGTATCCAGCGCGCAATGCTTCTAGACTACAGCCGGTTGATGCACTGCGGGCGGAGTAGGTGAGAGCGGGTAAATATTAAAGGGCCAGCAAATATAATTTGCCGGCCCTTTGCCTTTTGCTCAAAGAGCAATTTTTATACGCCAGTCTGGCACTTGGAGTTTTTGACACTCACTATACAGACGATTTTTTTCTTGCTTGTTCACAAGCTTGTTGTTCCAGCACCGTATACCGGTTAGGTTATAGCCAGCAGGATTGCCATCGAACAGTTGTTTATACTGCAATAGTTTTATAAGCATTTGTTTTTGCTCATTGTTTAGTCCAACTAAAGATAAAGTGCAACAAAATAAATATTGAGTGTCTCTAACGCACTCTTTTATATACAAGCAGGTTATTAAAGAAATTATTACCATCAGTACAATTGCTAATACTGAATGAACAATTATTGCTATGAAAAAAATATGCATGTTGCCTCCTAATGGCGAATGGTATTTTACTTGACTATTAAAACTATACAGTATTTACTTAGTACGTCAATAGCTTTTAAAAATTAAACTGTTAATTAGTATAGAAATAGTATAAATGAAGTCGTGTTACGATTAAGTGTGATTAAGAAATTTAAATGGTTCAAAAATGAAACTTTTAAGAAAGAAGATTTTGAATCTTTGCGTAGAAAAATTGTTCGTCTGACAGTTACTTCATTGTCATTAAGCTTTGTGAGTTTGGCGATTGTTGGAATGCAGATATTGTACCCGTTTCATATTGTTTTAGGATTAGGTATTTACGTCCTGTCATTTATTCCTTTTTTACGGAGAGTCTACTTATCGCGTAAGATGTGGAGAAAACATTATTTATATACTGGCACCAAAGAGTTTTTTCTTCGTGAAAAAAGAATAATTGCGCTCAGCGGACTTACCTTGATTTTTATTCTAGCTCTCATTATTGTAAGACCGCTCGATGGAGACGTGTTTGAAGGAGTGTCAGATGAGGAGATAAAGACGATGGTAAATGATGATTTGTATCAGTCGATTACGGCCATGGATTACCTTGAAAGTAGTGCACAAGATTTGGTGACTAGTCTGCAGGGGCAGCAGGAAGATGCTAATACGACTGAGGTGATAGAAACTAAATTCTCGGATTTTTTACAAGCGGTGGTTTATTCGGAATCATTAACTGACCGAAATCGTTACTTTGCTAATATTCCGTATCGCTTGTGGCAGGAGCGAGTGTCGTCTTTTACTATTTCGTATAGTTTGTATGTGAAAAAATACGAGCTCTTGCATCGCATCATGTCTGAAGTTTCAGGTAGTGAGTATAAAAAGAAAATTCTTAATCAGTATGTACCTTTATATGAAAGAAACAATGTTTATAACGAAATGGTCGGTCTTTTTTATGCCCCAAAGACCATGCTCCGTATTTCTGCTGGGTGGCTGTACTTAAAACTTTTTGGTGATAATGATAATGAATATGGGTCTGAATATGCGGTGTTAATAATAAAATCTCAGGAGGGATATCAATATTTGTCTAATAATCTAGACAAAACAGTGCTCTACAGCGGTGCTGTAGCAGTTGAAAAAACTCGAAATAATATGTTTGAGGTTTGGTTTCCGGTTCAGCGGACTGTTGCCAACACTATGGGGCATATTGTTATTTCTAATCGTGGTCACGAGGGTTTGATTTCTCTTGAGCTTCTTCCAGTGATGCGGAAAGAAATGTATCCTGGAGATATTATGTTACAACGACGCAACTGGTATTTGAGTAATGTTGGTATTCCTGGTTTTTGGACCCATGCGGCACTTTATACTGGAACTTTAACCGAAATGAATAATTATTTTGCCTCTGAATTTCCTTATGATGGTTTTACTAATTTTGATGAGTATTTAGAAACAAAATTTCCAGAGGTGTATAAAGATTATTTATTTCCAGACAAGGAAGGCTATATAAAATCTGTGATTGAAGCGATAGAGCCGGGGGTGGTGGTGAGCTCGCTTGAAGGTTCAGCTCATGCTGATTTTGTAGTAGTACTTAGACCGAAACTCACTAAGCAAGATAAACTGTTAGCTCTCGAAAAAGCGTTTTCGAATTATCATAAACCATACGACTATAACTTTGATTTTGATACACGCGATGCTCTTGTTTGTTCTGAATTGGTTTACGACGCCTATTATGAACGTTTGCCAAAAAAACATGGTCTGCATTTAGAAACTTCACTCTTGAATGGTCGTAAAATGGTCTCACCACTTGATATGGCAAAGTTGTACAAAGCTGAGCATGGCACTGAAGCTGAACAGTTTGAATTTGTGTATTTCTTGCGCGGTTATGAAACAGAGGGGATTGCTCGGGTAGCAACTGAAAGTGAATTTATTGAAAGTGTAGACTGGAATAAGTTCAGCTATTTACAAAAATAAAAATTTTTAAACTGGTACCAGTAACCCTGTTAGAGTGTTCATTTGTGCGCTATGATGGTGCGCATGGAATCTATTGCCGAAAAAATGTTCGCTGAAATTGAAGCAGAACAAAAAGAAGTTAAACACAGGGCAGTTCTCACCGGTATATCCTTAATCGGTTTGATGGCTGGGGTAGCTTTTCAGTTTTCTCAAGTTGAAAGTTGGTTGATTGGTGTGGCTTTTTTAATTGCCTATTTAGCGGGTGGAATACCAGCTACGGTTCAAGCAATTAAAACTCTTAAAGAAAAATCATTGGATATCAATCTCTTAATGATACTCGCAGCTCTCGCGGCAGCGGGTGTAGGTGAAGCTCGTGACGGAGCGATTTTGCTCTTCCTATTTAGTTTTGCTGGTACGCTTGAAGGGTATGCTATGGGTAATACAAAACGCGCAGTAGCTGCTCTAATGAAGCTGCGTCCAGATGAAGCCAATATTCTTAACGAAGACGGTTCGACAACGCGGGTGCGGGTTGAGACTTTAGCTATTGGACAACGGGTGATTGTTCGACCCGGGGAACGTTTGCCGGTTGATGGAATAATTGAAGCTGGTGAAGGGGCGGTTGATCAATCTTCTGTAACTGGTGAATCAGTACCGGTAGATAAAATAATTGGTGACATAGTATTTGCTGGTACGGTTAATCAAAATGCGGTACTGACAATTAATGTCACAAAGACAGCAGGGCAGTCAACTATTGCGCGCATGATTGAATTGGTTACCCAGGCGCAAGAGCAACGTTCTCCGAGTGAACGTTTTAGTAATTGGTTTGGTGAACGTTATACGGTTGCGGTGTTAGTAGGCAGTATTGTTGCTCTAGGTATTTTTGTCGCAATCGGTATGCCGACGGCTGATGCTTTCTATAAAGTGGCAACCTTACTTGTAGTCGCTAGTCCTTGTGCAATTGTAATTAGTGTTCCAGCTGCGGTTCTTTCAGCCATTGCAGCTGCAGCGCGAAAGGGAGTTTTATTTAAAGGTGGAGCGGCGCTAGAAGATTTTGGTTCTATTAATACCATTGCCTTTGATAAGACTGGTACGCTGACAGAAGGTAAAATGAAAGTTACAGATGTTGTATCAGTGTCAGATTTAACTGAGAGTGAAGTGCTTTCACTAGCCATGGCTTTGGAAACCCACTCAGAACATCCGCTAGCGCATAGTGTTAGAACTTACTCCGAAGATTTAGGAGTGCTGGTACGTGAAACACATAGCACTGAAGCAATTCCCGGAAAAGGTATCGTGGGTAGTTTAGATGGCAGACAGTATTGGGCTGGTAATCGCGCTTTGATGTCATTGCAAAATTGTCAGCTGACTGATGTTTTAACTCAAACATTAAAACAGTTTGAGATTACTGGTAAGACCACAATGCTAATTGGTTCAGGAACTGACGTGTTGGGGGTGATTGCGATTGCGGATACAGTTCGAAAGACAGCCATTCCGGCTCTGGCAACTTTGCGGGCACAGGGAGTTAAACGTTTTATAATGTTAACTGGTGATACTGAATTAGTGGCCCAAACTATTGGTACTCAGTTGGGTATCGAGCCAGAGAATATTTTCGGTGCACTTTTACCGGAAGATAAAGTGAAGCAAGTCGAACTATTAAATAGCAATGGTAATAAAGTTGCGTTTGTTGGTGATGGGGTTAATGATGCGGCTGCGTTAGCAATCTCACATGTCGGAGTGGCGATGGGAGTGGGGGGGAGTGATGTGGCGATTGAGGCGGCCGATGTGACCTTGCTGTCTGATGATCTTTCAAAGTTGGCCCAAACACATGCTTTAGCTAAACAAGCAAACCGAATTATAAAACAGAATTTATACTTCGCCGTTGGAATTATGACCTTGATGGTGCTCGTGACTATTTTCGGTAATCTACCGTTGCCGCTTGGAGTGGTCGGGCACGAGGGCGGTACATTACTGGTGGTGGCCAATGGTTTACGAATGTTATTTCAGAAAGTTGACTAATTTGTTACTAGAGATAGAAAAGGTGGCAGGCTTCGCCTGCCACCTTTTCCTTGCCCTACCCCCTTACATAATTTGCTGCTAGTAACTATAGAGCCTATACTGGTAAGATATGAGACATCGTCCACATGATGAAAAAAGAACTATTGTTGGACTCTCGGCCATTGTCTTAATTCTAATCGGAATATTGCTCTATACAACTGTAATTCCGTTGGCTGAACAATTCAGAATATTTACTCGTGGTCCAACAGCTGTTCAAAAAGAAAAACCAACGCCTCCCGCCGGTCCATTTTTGAAAGACGAGGAAGCAGTGAATGTTAAAATTGCCACTACGAGCACCTCTAGTGCTGAGTCAAAATTGCTACCTATTCAAGGAGTGTTGTTTGAATATATTGAAGTTACAGATGGCTGTGCCGCTCATTTTGAGGGGGAGTGTTTACGAGTTCATTCTGGACCAGGAATTGATTATCCTGTGGTTGCACGTTTACGTAACGGTATGGTGCTTAAGGTTGGTGGTAAGGTCGAAAATGAAGGAATGGATTGGTACAAAATTGTATTTGATGAATGGCTGCGTTATCCAGAACGATTAAAAAGTGATTGGTATGTGTCAGCCGACTACGTGAAAATATTGCTTGATGAAGGTGATAAAACAATTTGGGAAAATAAACCAGCGACTACTACCCAGAAAAGTATTGAAGTCTATCGCTCCAAGCAAATGCTGTACGCCTATGAAGGTGATGTTTTATTTGCTACATCCAGTGTTTCAACCGGATTACAATTTACACCAACGCCACGCGGTACGTTTACAGTTTTCAAAAAAACTCCCAGTCGATACATGCAAGGACCCTTACCAAATTTGTCCGACAAACAAGTTTACGACTTACCTGGTGTTCCCTGGAATTTATATTTCACTGACGGTGGGGCTGTCATTCACGGCGCATACTGGCACAATAGTTTTGGCTCACGCTATTCTCACGGTTGTGTGAATCTGCCACCAGCTTTTGCTCATATGTTGTATACCTGGGCTGACCTTGGAACTAAAGTGATTGTTAAAGATTAATAAAGTACAATACAATTTGTGTTGTGTATAGGTATAACTGTATTGTAAACTAATACAGTTTTGTTGTTCCGAATTTTTTTAATCGCTTTGCTTTTTTCACCAGTAGGTATTATCTCTGGAGTGGCCATGGCGGCATTGATACCAAATCCTTCACCGGAAGAGTCTGTTAGTGCAGAATCGCCTATAGTAAATAGTGAAGTAAGGTTGGCAATAATTCCGAGTGAACAACCGGTCTCTCTTGATGATAGTGAGTCACTCATGGTCGAAGCTGAAGTTTTAAAACAGACTGAATTTGACGTTGTGGTTGATAAGGAAAAAGTTTCTCAAAAAAATGAGTTAGTAAATAAAGTTGTAGCCACAACTTTGAAACCGCAGTCTATCCGTGTCTCTGATTCTAAAGTTTTTACGGTCCCATTCTATTCACAATTTTCTGATATTAGTACACCATCGTGGCAGAAGGTGGGATGTGGAATTACTAGTTTGGCGATGTTAATTTCTTATTATGAAAAGAAACCAATCTCGGTTGATTCATTGTTGGAAAAAGGTATTTCAGCTGGAGCGTATCTTGACTCGGCCGGCTGGATACATAGTGGGTTAATTAATCTCTCTCATGCCTACGGACTCGATGGTGAAAGTCTCAGTTTTGCAAACTTAAGTATGGACGATGCTTTTGCTAAATTAGAAAAGGAATTAAAGGCCGGTCCAGTTATGGCTTCTGTGCACTACACGTTTGAACCAACTAATCCGATTCCGCATTTGGTGGTAGTAAATGGCGTGCGTGACGGTAAAGTTTTTTATAATGATCCAGCTGAGTCAGTTGGTGGTGAATCGCTCTCAATTGAAAAATTTGAACGAGGCTGGAAAAAACGCTACATCACCATTCGTCCGGTGTCGTAATTTTTTGCTATCAGTGCTAAGCTTTCTATAAATGGAAACTAAATTTGATGTCATTGTAATTGGTGGCGGTCCGGCGGGGATGATGGCGGCCGCGCGCGCGAGCGCGCGCGGCCGGCGCCGTTTATTGCTCGAGAAG
>JBEDID010000032.1:0-10048 GCA_041173745.1 Candidatus Parcubacteria bacterium
ATAGATGGTGCAATTTAGAGGCTCTCCATGGGAATTGATTTTAACGTTGAGAGTAGCACTATTACCACTGCGAACAAGATCTGGATTAGCCGTAATAGCAATGTCTGGAGTAGGCGGAGTGACGGCACAATTGCCGGCGTCATTGAGGGAAGAAAGTGGATTGCAAGCGGCTGTGTAGGTCAAGGTTTTTAGTAGTTCAGTACCATTATTGTGGGAAGCTATAATGTTATAAGTACCAACATTAAAGGTATCAGCTCTGCTATCGGCCGCGACGCTACCTGTGTAGTAAGTCAAGTTTTTGGTGGTATTTTTCACTAGATAAGTAGTATCCGCGTAAGTATAATTCCAATTGAAGGTGGCGTCGCAGGTAGCGGAGCCGTCAAGAATCACACAATTACCAGCTGGGACAGCAGTGATAGTAGCCGCCGGCACGTTGACAGTGAAGTTTTCAGTCCGACAGTTGTTTTCGTCAGCTTCCGTGATTTGACCCGCACTATCCACACAGTGTTGAACGCGGAGGACACCACCTTGTGTGAGTGGGAATGAAGCGGAGGTATCGTTTTGGGTTGCACCAGTCGCTATTGGTACGGTTTTAGCCATGTGACCACCAATCATTGTTGCGGGTGCACAACCAGCTCCCCAACAATAAGTGAAGTTATCGGAGAAAGCGGAAGTTATCGCTTCGCCACTGTTGCGGACGCGACCGTTGAAGGTGACGGCTTTGCCTTGGATGAGAGGGCCGGTGGCAGTAGGGGCAAGGTCGCTGGTGAGGTTGAAGAGTGGGGATGAACAAGCCGGTGAAGCTGATCCTCCATATAAACCATCACAATTCCATAGATACTTAACTGCTGTGACAGATTGGTTTATTGGAGTACCAATACCACAACTGTTGGGCGAACCTCCGCAGACGCCGGTGACTGGGCACGGTTGAGAGTTACAAGCTTGAACTCCAGTGCCTGAGCAGGCTGCGCCACCACCGGAAGGAGGAGGGTTGTTACAAACACTTGATTGAGTGCCTCCGCCACAAGCAACGCTACAGGCGCCAGGGGCGGACCAGCCGCCGTTGACCGGACAGGCTTGGGAGTTACAGGCTTGCGATGCAGCACCACCACAGTTTGCACCTCCGTTTGCGGGTGATGGGCTATTGCACGCTCTGGATTGTGTACCTCCACCACAGGATTGGCTACAGCCGGACCAACCGGACCAGCCTCCGTTGACAGGGCAGCCTTGCGTATTACAGGCTTGGGAAGAGGCACCACCACAGTTTGTACCACCACCGGAGGGTGATGGGTTGTTGCATGCTCGAGACTGAGAGCCTCCTCCACAGGATACGCTACAGCCAGACCAGCCGGACCAACCTCCGTTTATTGCAGGTGGTGCAACAGTATAATTCAAGGAGACTGCCCAACCACTCAGCGATGCTGTATAGGTCCCTGGACTACTCGGTGCAGTAAAACTAGTAAACTTACCCCATACTTGTTTGGTTTGGCCATTGATGATTGCGAATAATGACTTGATGCACGCGTTGCCACACCCAGTGCACGCCGAAGTACCCCAAGCAGTGATCGTCGAACCTGGAGTATAGATGCTCTTGTCTATACTAAGTGCTGCTGCTGGCCACATACCGCCAGAATTCGCCGTAACTGTATCCGCCCGCACCTCCCCTGGTACTCCAAAAATCGAACCTGCCACCATTAGACCCACAATAATTGCTAATGGCACACTAGGTGTACTCGGCAAGACTGATTCCTTTTCTCCTGTCTTCCTCCGCATCACCAAGAATCCCACCACGAGGACCAAGAAAAAGACGACAATACCCACAATAATCGAAAGAATGTCGATATATGATGTCGTCGGAATTGCAACAATGGTACTCGTTGCTTCCAGTACAACCCCCTTGCTCTGCAACTCATACACGTTCTCCGCTAATGTCACCCCAGCCATATTAACGATCTTTGCGCGAATAATGGGGTTCACACAATCACTCGTGATGACCATAGGGAAGGTTTCCGTCCCTCCATATTGTTTCGCGTTCAGGAGTTGCGTCAGTGGAGTTGCGCAAGAAATGCGTTTACTGTCCGTGATAGTAAACATAGCGGTAACACCCTGATTGTCGGTACGACCCAAACGGGAATTCTCGAATCCATCAGCGGAGCCCGTCCAGAAGAAGGAGAAGGTTGCGGTCTCCCCTTTCGTGTATGCATCTTTGTCGAGCGTGAGGTTCTGGATAGTGGCACTCTCACCATGGAGGACGTAGTGAAAGTCTGCGACCGGAGCGAGTTGTTCATTCTGGTCATTCGTGAAGGTCAGGAGGGCATTGTATGCTTGAGGGTCAGTGGGTTTGGGAATGGTGGCGGTAAATAGCGTCTTTTTGTTTGGCTGAAGGGTGAGAGAGGCTTGTTTTTCTGTACTAATGATCTTACCAAAGGACGAACGATATCGTGTTTGGAAGGTGGGAGTGACAGTCAATGGTTCAGCAAAAGTGCTTGTGAGCGAGCAGTGAACAATGAGGTTCTCTGTGGGAGTAACATCCACTCCTTGGACGAGGTCGTACTTCTTGTTCCCTTTTTCTCCTTCGACAGTAAGGAAACAAGTGCTGGGATCGAGCTGGAGGGACTCAGGTGTCCCCTTGAGAGTGACTTCGGTGATGATGGGAACCATGCCCAACGAGAGACCATCAGCGTTCCTTGCCTCGACGACGATCATGAATGATCCTGTGAGATATGAGGGTGCGGTATACGTCACTGTCTTGTGAATGGAATCTTTGGTGCCGAGACTCACGACGTCATTGTCGTAGAGATGTTGGTCGACAATCGTCGACTTGTTCTTGAGGAGATCCACAGCATAGAGGATCTTGGGTTGCACTCCTTCTCGGTTGGAGATATTGAAGGAAATCGTGAAGACATTGCCGTCTTGCTTCACAAGTTCGATGTCTTGCACGTTGACGGTGGCGACAACAGTAGTCTCAACGGATGGTTGAACAGAGTCGGGAGCTTGAGCTAAAGTCAAAAATGGAGCAACTAGTACAAATATAGAAAAAATAAAGATGGCTGCTGAAAATTTGCTTCGTAGGATGTTTTGCATAAATAATTATAAAGTAATAAAAAACTCACGGTTACATGAGTTTAGTATAGCACTTGAAAGTTCGGGATTAAGGTTAGGTTGGGGTGCGGTGGGGGAAATATTTTAAGTGGTGTATTTTATTTTAATAATTCAAAACAAAGCAAACTGCCAACTATGACTGCTTGTTTTAGGGTTTTTTCTACTTTAAAATCTTTTTTAAATATCTGCCAGTGTGGGACTTTTCATTTTCTGCTACTTGTTCAGGTGTGCCTTTGGCGACGATTTGGCCACCGCCTGCTCCACCTTCGGGGCCGATGTCGATGATATAGTCGGCACTTTTTACTAAATCAAGATTGTGTTCAATCACCATTACGGTATTACCGTGATTAACTAGCTGCTGGAGAATTTCAATCAGCTTCTTAACATCCTCGTAGTGCAAACCAATGGTTGGTTCATCGAGCAGATAAATTGTTTTTTGAGTGTGTGGTCGATAAAGTTCTGAAGCGATTTTTACCCTTTGTGCTTCACCACCGGACAGTGTCGTTGCACTTTGACCTAGTTCGATGTAACCAAGACCAACATCCAACAAAGCCTTCATACGTTCCTGAATTGATGGTACATCAATGAAAAATTCGTGCGCTTCTTCAATTGTCATGTGTAGTACTTCATAGATATTTTTTCCTTTGAAGTAGACTTCTAGAGTTTCTTTAGTAAAGCGCTTACCATCACAGACATCACAAGTTACAAAGACGGTCGGAAGAAAATGCATCTCGACAGCAATCATTCCATTGCCTTGGCAAGTTTCACAACGTCCACCTTTAACATTAAAACTAACGCGACCCGGCTTCCAACCACGAGCGCGCGCTTCACCAGAGGCAGCAAAAAGATCACGGATGTGTGTAAAAGAACCTGTGTAGGTGGCTGGGTTACTACGTGGCGTACGACCAATCGGTGATTGATCAATTAAGATTGAACGTCCGAGATACTCAGTTCCGGTAAAAGTGGTGCAGTTGTAAGTCTTGGGGGTACGATGACGTTTTTCTAAACGGGCTTTGAGGTTACGGTCAAGAATTTCGTACATGAAAGTAGATTTTCCCGAACCGGATACACCGGTGACACAAATTAGTCGGCCTAACGGCACATCGACATTCATATTGGTAATATTAAAAGCCTTGCCACCACGAATTTGGATTTTGCCTTTTTCACCAGTCCGGCGCTCTTGGACTTCAATTACTTTATCGCCACGAAGATAATCAAGTGTGATTGAGCCTGACTCGTTAGTTTCAGCATTTAGAAGTTTTTGCAGATAATCGGCTACAATTACTTCCCCACCGTGAATTCCTGCGCCGGGTCCGATATCAATCAGATAATCGGCCGCATAAATAGTATCTTCATCATGCTCTACGACAATAATTGTATTGCCGAGGTCGCGCAGTTCACGCAGAGTTTTGATTAGCTTATCGTTATCGCGTTGGTGTAGACCGATGGTTGGTTCGTCGAGCACATATAGAGCGCCGACCAAACCGGAGCCGAGCTGTGAAGCGAGGCGGATGCGTTGTGCTTCACCACCAGACAAAGTATTAGCCCGACGGTTTAAAGTTAGGTATTCAATTCCTACATTCTTCATGAAGTCGAGGCGGTCGATAACTTCACGTAATGCTGGCCAAGCAATCGCTTCTTGATTTTTAGAAAGTTTTAAATTGGAGATAAAATCTACCGCCTCAGATACAGTCATATTGGTAAAAGCCACAATATTGATACCTAAATCTTTTTTACCATCACCACCAAGATAAACGCGCATCGCCTCCTTGCGCAAACGGTCGCCCTTACAAAGTGGACACTCGTCACTTTGGAAAATACCAACTACACCCAAACCATTACATTCGGTACAAGCCCCATAAGGAGAATTAAAAGAAAAAAGTCGCGGCTCAACTTCAGGGAAAGACGAGCCGTCAATCGGACAAATAAACTTGGCTGACATGATACGCTCACTGCTATCTGGGCTTTTGATTTTAACTAAACCACCGGCTTCAAGTAGAGCTAGTTCAACCGCTTCCGAAAGTCGTTCACGCGAACCTTTTGGGTCGCTACTGAATTCACTAACATAAATTTCATCAATTAGTACATCAATGTCATGTCGCTTGGTTTTAGTTAGGACAATTTTTTCTCGGAGTTGCTTAATTTCTCCGTCAATTTTAACGGTCTCGTAACCCTTGCCGAGCAAATCATAAAGCATTTGGTAGTATTCGCCTTTGCGTCCGACAACAACTGGTGCAAAAATAGACACTCTTCCTTTTGAAACTTCAATCCCAAGAATTTGTTCGGACTGTTTTTTGGTAGCTTCTTTTACCTCTTTGTCTTCAATCGACTTTAGGATGATATTAAGAATTTCATCCTGTGACATTTTCTGAATCGGCACATCAACATCAAGACAGTAAGGTTGACCAATACGGGCGTAGACAATACGGAGATAGTCGTAAATTTCAGTAATTGTGGCTACTGTTGAACGTGGGTTACGCGAGGCAGATTTTTGGTCAATCGAAATAGCGGGAGACAGACCGGAGATTTCGTCGACATCTGGCTTTTGCATCTTATTGAGAAATTGTCGGGCATAAGGCGAAAGCGATTCAACATAACGACGTTGCCCTTCGGCAAAAATTGTATCAAAAGCTAAAGAAGATTTGCCTGAGCCAGAAGGTCCAGTAATGGCAATTATTTTTCCACGCGGCATTTCAACGTTAATATTCTTCAGGTTATGAGTCCGGGCGCCACGAACAATAATCTTAGACGCTTCTGCGCCAGCTGGTTCTTCCCATTTGATAGTTGATTTTTTTCTTGGTGTTGCCATAGCAATTTGTCTTCACGTGACGGTGAAGGTTGTTTGTTTATTATACAGATAAGTTGCCAACTGGCAATTTGTATTCCATAAAAACTCCAACCAGCTGTTTTATATACTTTTAATCTTTAAAATTCAGCACCACATGAGTCCCTACGCCTTTGATTGATTCGATTCCAACCGTACCATTAAGTAAGGTTACTAATTGTTTGGTAATCCACATCCCTAGACCGGTGCCTGTAATATTAGTGCTGTCAACATTACCAACTCGTGTGAAAGGGGCAAAAAGTTTTTGTTGGTCTGCGGCACTAATTCCCATACCTGTGTCCTTGATTCTAATCGTAACGCCGGCGCGGGTATCCGTAACCTCTAGTTCTACTCCACCCTTATCTGTGTATTTGATGGCATTACTAAGCAGATTCGTTAATGCTTGAGTCAGTCGGGCTTCATCCGTATTCAGCATCACTGGTAAAGCTGTTTTGATATAGGATAATTTTAGGTTTTTATCTGTTGCTAAGCCTTGTAAGTCTTCAGTTACGCGTTGTACAACTAAGCGTACATCGACATCTGTTAGCTCGATTTTTAATTGACCGGACTGTATGCGAGAAACCTCAAGAAAGTCATTAACTAAAATTACCAATCGTTCCGCAGAAGTGCGAATATTGCCGACAAAGCGCATTTCTTCAGTCGATATAGACTTTGATTCCTGTAAGAAACTGGCATAGCCTTTAATGGCTGTAAGAGGCGTACGGAATTCGTGAGCAATCATATTGGAGAATAAATCCCGTTCCTGCATTTGTTGTGACAAAAGTGCGTGATTTTTCTCCCAGTAAACTTGCTTATTGAGCCAATATGCCAGTGCAATTAGGAAAATAAAAATTGCTGTCAAACCAAAATATGATTGTTGTCGTCGGGCGGCCATTACAGAATCTGTTAAGACAAACGAATGTTCAGTAAAAACAGTGAGCTGTTGGTCGGAGACATTGACACTTTTAAATACTTGCCAGATACGGGAACCATTTATAACTGTTGGTACAATAAATAATTCATCGGATGCAGACAATGGTAATGCGCGATATAGCCCATCGTTTTTTTCGTACTCACCCACTACTGAAGTGTCACTTGCATAAATAATTTTGAAGCCGTCGTTGTCTTTTTTTACAATATGAATTTTGGTAATTCCTTCGTCCTCGTTAACAGCGGTTGCAATTAAATCATTAATAATTTTTTCAGTGTTGTCGTACTTTAATACTGTTACAAAATTACTATGCAACATGCGTACCCGACTTTTTTCAATAGTTTCAATGTTACTGTAGGCAGTCGCAAAAAAACTTTGCGTAACCCAAACAAATAGCAACGGAAAAACAAAAACAAGAACTCCCACCAGCATAAATCTAGAATTTAAGCGCATTGCACCAATTCCTTTTTCTAGTGTGTGGAGGATATTTGATATCATGAAATATCAGTATCAGTTGTTGTGGAAATAAGTTTAATCTCTTCTTCTTTTGAGCGAAGGCTGACTCCCAACATTAGCAGAATTAATCCCAGTGCCAGGATACCAACTCCAACCACTACATTGTAGGTACCACCAGCGGATTGTATCGAGGTATCAGCGTTAACAATCTCAGCTTCGGCGGCAGCCACGGGAGTAAAGGCCTGTGCTTCTTTAATGAAAGAGAAAGGATTACTTTGAGCGACAATACTTCCGGTATTGTCGGTCATGGTGACATAAACATCATGCTTACCATCTTCCAACTCCTTGTCATAAGTATAAACAAACGAACCGTCAGCATCGGTTTTAATCGTAACCACCGTTGGCGAACTGAATATATATAAGGTTACAAAACTATTTGGAAGCGCCCGCCCGCGTATTTCTGCAGCCACTTGCGATACCTCAGTGGCTGCTGTTGCGACGACAGAAATCACATCTTCAATTACTAGAACATCGTCACGAATTAAACCAGCAGACTCCTTAGGTGACTGAAAAGTTATAACCGCTTCTGAAATTGCGTCTAGTGGGTCAAAACCTTGAATAATTTCAATTCCGTCTGTGATTCCGTCGTTGTCAGTGTCCGCAGAATTAGGGTCGGTTTTATACAACTTGATTTCATCGAGGTCAGAAATACCGTCAGCATCTGTGTCGATTGCAGTTTGACCTTCACTGCGCTGCCGGCGCACTTCCTCAAACACTACTACTCTTTCCTGTAAAGCAACAATGTTTTTCTCAATTTCTCTATCAATATCATCGGAGTAGTCACGCTTACCTTTATCTTTTAGAGTTTTGAGCACAATCTCTGAACGCTTTTTGTCTAGTAATCGTTTGATGTCATTTATAAGACTGGTGTCACCTGTTTGTATGGCTAAACTATAACGGCGCATTAACTCAGAAATTTCTTCCGAATTGTCTCTTAGTAAAGCTTCAGTTACTGACTTTATTTCCTCGTCATCATTAGGTTCTGTTGTGACCGGAATTGGTGTTACTGGAGTAAATTCTCTAGGCGATTCAATATTGATAGATTTAAGTATGGTGCTTGATGAGACCGTGCTTTTTTGAACAAATTCATTCTTAACTTTAATGTTTAAAGGTGCACTCCGTACATCTTTACTATCAATTCTAGTTTTAGCAAAAAATTCGTAATCTCCGTTTGGGATGTTATTGGAATTAAAAACAAACTGCCATACTCCAGATTGTTTGGTAGCCAGAGCAATGAAACGCGGTGTGATTGACTGCACAGGTCGTGCATAAAGTTCCACAAAAGTATAACTAGTTGATTCCTTTGTCCCAATAACAGCTGTGCCGGATATTTCGCCGCGTGGAGAATAAATCATGAACTTCGACAAGATACTTGTCGTCGAAGCTACTTTTTCAGGCGCCGGAGCTGGAGACGGAGCTACCGTTGTTGTTTCTGAGGCTGTGTCTTGAGTTGTAATTTCTGAAGTCGTGTCGTGACTGGTCGTTTCTGTTGCTGTTCCAGCTGGGCTTGTATCTGTCGACGTTACTGGTGTGCCTGAAACTTCTTCACTAGTAGTCACTACTGCATTAACGACTTCTTTCGTCCCTACGTAGAACTGCGGTGAAGCAAAACTTTTAACTGGGTCACCATTGAGAGATTCGACATAAACTCGAAGTTGGTAGTATCCTGATTCTAATTTCAACGGTGAAATGATAGTCCGGTATTTACTGTCTGGCAATATTTCAGTATTGACAGAAATGTTACCACTCTTACCTATTGGTATAATTTTTGAAACTACACTCTTGGCATTTGTCGCAACAAAGACGATCTTTAAATCATCGGTAAAATGATCAGGAATTGAAGTTATGAAGTCAAATTCTACCGGTTTGATATAAGTACCTTCGACTGCAGTTGTAAGAACAGGGTCAGAACTAACAACAGTACCTGATTCTTCGACAGGCTCAATAAGACTAGTAGATAAAGTATTGTTGAGTAGTGAAGATGACCCAATCACTTCAGCCAGGTTGGATCTTTGATTCTTAGGTGTTGTTTGACCTGATGTCAAAGAAGAAACTGCCAGCACAGTACCTACTAATACGAAACAGATACTACTTACGTAAGCAATTTTGTAGGCTGACTGCACTACATGTGGTTCAAAGAACTGTTTTAAAACAATACTTTTTCGAATTAGACGTAAGGGTGCATTAGTTGGCAAGCTCACGATATCAGTCGCCGCAACTTCTGTTTTTGCTTCGACTGGGGCTTTTTTTAGGTTTTTTTTCACAGTCACTGCCTTTTTAACAACTGGCACTTTTGCAACAGTGACCGTATTTTTAATTATTGTCTTCTTGATTGGCAACTTGGATTTAGTTACACGCACAACAGAAGTGGCCTTTTTCAGAGGCTTTGGTGTTTTTGTTAGGATTATTTCCTTTGTTACTTTTTTTTGGGCCATTTTATAATTTTCAAATTTACTTGACTAGATTTTCGATAGTGGTGACTAATTCTGCCAAATCTGTCATGGCTTTAACGTGAAAAGCTGCCGCACCTAACTCCTTGGCTTTTCGTCTATCTTCTTGACTGTCACGATTGGAAAATATAATAACTGGAGTATCTTTAAACTGTCCATCTTCTCTAATTTCAGCCAATAGTTCAAAACCATTTTTACCCGGAAGCATTAGGTCAAGAATAATAA